>JAFXVM010000003.1 GCA_017524525.1 Alphaproteobacteria bacterium
TGCGGGTTTCAGCCGATTTGTCAATTTTTGTCATTTTTTCTCCCCTTCTTTCTTGTCCCACGAAGCCTTGGGCGAAGTGGGATGTTTCTTGATGCAGCTATTCTATCAAATTTCAAGATTAAAGAAAAGTGAAAAATCTAAAAAATCTTCTTGCCCAAAAAAACTTAAATTTGCTAACATGAACCTAAGGAATGAAAAGGATAATACTGTTTTTTACTGTATGCCTGGGGTTGTCTATATCAGGGACGACATTTGCTGACAATGAAGACGCGGTTCGCGCCGCGGCAAAACGCACGCAAAATCAAACAGTTTCTGCCACAACAAATTCTGCAACAGCCAATCGTTCTGTGGCGGCAAATGCGCGTAAAACCGAAAATGTTCAAAACAAAAATGCGCGCGGCACCACAAAAACACAAAATCAAAAGGTTGTATCACGCACACAACAAAAAAATCAAAACGTAAAACCACGCACAACGGTTCAACAACCACAAAAACAAATCGAAACCCCATCTGTCACCAGACGCTCCGTTGCGCCAACGCGAAAAACCACAACTGCGCGCGCTTTGAACATTGACAAATTACCGATTACAGTTTCAAACAAAACTGCACGCGCATCTGTATCTAACCTGGGCAAGAAAAAATCTGCACGCGCCGCGGAATTAAATAATGAAAAAATATTGGATATAAAATCTGCTGATTATTCAAAATGTAAAACTGTTTATTATGAATGTATGGATGAATTTTGCGCAAACAAAGATTCTAATCTACGCAGATGCGCTTGTTCTTCAAGAATTCACGAATTTGACGGAATCAAAAAGCAACTTAGTGATGCTGAAGATAAAATGCTGGACTTTAACCAACGTTTATTAACTGTCAGCATGGACAAAGAAGACGCTGCCGCTTTAAGTATCGCAACCGAAGGTGAAACGGCTTCGCAAATCAAAGATAAAACCGAATCAGAAAAATTATTAAAGAAAATTACTGATACTTTGAACGCTTCCAGCGATTCGAAATTTAACAATAATTTGTCAGCTATATCTTTATCTTTGGACATGGACAGCGCATGGGACAATATTGATTCTTTGTCTGGTATTGCAACTACTGCGAAATCAGGTGTTGAATTATACAACGCGGCCCGTCCTGTGTGTGTTGAAATGGCAAAAGAGGTTTGCAGCGACGAAGAACTATCAATCGTCCAAGACGGGTACAAATTAACAATTCAACAAGACTGTAATACTGTTGCGAAATCTTATAACACGCTTTACAACGATGCGATGACAAAAATTCACGAAAGCAGTGCTTTGCTTGACATTTCCAGATTAACAAATTATCAACAAAGAAATTCCGACGACATATTAACTTGTAAAAGAAAAATTCTTGAACAATTGTCCGATGCATCTGTGTGTGGAAAAAATCTTTATAAATGCCTAGACATGACGGGCGAATATATCGACCCATCCAATGGCAACGCATTTTTATCAGCAAATTTATATAATCTATCTAATTTATTACAAGAACCAAGTGCGGATGAAAAATGGTCAAAAATCACCAAGAACGAACCTTTTGTAAACTTTCTAAATGCCAAGAAAGAATTTTTAGATCCCGCAATCAAACAATGTGAAGATGTATCTGATACTGTTTGGAAAGAGTTTTTAGACGATGCATTGGCACAAATCAAATTGGCGCAAAACGCAAAAATGGAAGAAATACGCCACAGTTGCACCACTTTGGTCGCAGAATGCAAAACAAATGCACTGACTGATTTGGCTGAATTTGACGCTCGTGCACTTTCTTTGTTCAGCGTTGCTGCTGATAAAACGGCTAATGCAATGTGCGCAGATGTTCAAAACGCATGCATCACACTCATAGACAACATTGGTGATACAGATTGGGAATCTGGGATGACTGGTATAGCAACAAATATTTCTTATGACACAATAATGGATACTTGCGCACAAATTGGACGCGATTGTATTGTTCAAAAATGCAACGGAACATCTGGCAATTTTGCCTTGTGTAAAAGTACAACTTCTGCGAATCGTATTGACTTGTTAAATCGATATGCCTGTTGGAACGAAGTATACAATTGTGTAAAAAGCGCAGACAATCTTGCTAATATGTCTGGCGGAATTTTGCCATCAACCCCCAGCACAAACTTCGGTGATTTTAATGCTTCCCGTGAAAATTATTATATTTCACTTTATGACATAACCAATAATATCGACGATGTTCCAACGTTTTGTGATTCTTCATTAAACGGAACAGAATTAACAGCGTGTTTAATTGCTGAACAAATTTGGGGTAATTGTACCGCGACACAAAACCAGACAGATTCAACTATTTTACAATCTGACACATACTCTTCTTTGTTATCTTGGTTTGCAACGAATACAGGAAACAATTCTTGTAATGCCACAGGATGCCCAGCTGGGTATGAAATGGATGCTTCTAGTACATGTCAATTATCAATCAACGAAACAACAAATGATTGTGCCATAGCCCACACCAGAAATTATATCTTTGAAGTAAATTCCAATCTCACCAATTATTGCACATCAGGTGTTCGGGATAAATTTAGAAATTGTTGTTATTCTGGATATGTTAATAACGGTATTTGTGTCCCAATCGCAGAATCGAACGCTTTGCTGTTGGTCCAAGGCACATGTTCATCGGCAGACCCTTATTATTGCCCAGATTATACCACAAACAGCACAAACCCGCGTATATTATCCACCTATTGCATCACAAACCAAACAAATGTGGAATATAATGATAACACTCATTCTTATATTTGTGACGGCGAATGGATAATGGTTGATCAATATGGCAACTATTTATGGCTTCGTGATACAACAGCACACGCAACAGCCAATGTACAACCAATAATGTCTTATCTCGGCAACGATGATTGTTCAAATTGCACAAATCCACCTTGTGGTACAATATGTAAATACACCTATGATATGGGTGCTATGTGGAAATGGAAGAACAATTCCACTGAATGTACAGAAGTATCAAATTCAGCAGACACTAATTCTTATATACCTGTCCCAACAGATAATGAATTTATGATTAAATATTGATATCAAAATTCGATTGATTTAATAACAGATTGAATTTGTTTCAATTGTTCGCTGTCAAATTTGCCCAACACCCAATCAACAGGATTCATCTGGCTGTCAAAATCACGTGGATGCCCAATACCGATTCGAATTCGCCTGTATTCGTTTCCAACCGCAGCATCAATAGATTTTATTCCGTTGTGCCCTGCACTGCTGCCACCGACTTTTTCGCGCAAGACCCCGACCTTTAAATCCATATCATCATGAATTACTATTAAATTTTCAAGTGGGATTTTATAAAAAGCCATCAAAGGTCCAACTGCTTCCCCACTGTTATTCATAAAGGTTTGCGGTTTTACCAGTATAATCTTTGCTTCATCAGTATTAATCCGCGTTGTCAAAGCGTTTTTTTCTTTTTTCCAAGACGCGTCTTTTGGTGCCAGCGCATCGATAGTCATAAATCCAACATTATGACGCGTGTTCGCATATTCTGGTCCAGGGTTCCCCAGTCCAACAATTAAAATAGGTTTATTTTTTTGCATTTCTTCGACCTTTGGTTTATACTATAATATCATATAAAGGAGAAAAATATGAAAATAAATTCAATATCTTTAATTTCTATTATTTCAACATTGGCTTGTATGTCAACAGCAAACGCTGGCGTGATTGCAGATTTTTATGTCGGCGGCATGGCTGGGGCTGGCGGACAAACTATGTTTGCAGATCATAAAAACGAAACAGATTCTTCTATGGTATTTGGTGCTATTGCTGGTATGGATTTGCCAGTGTTTAGAATCGAAGCAGAATACGATTATTTTCATGCAAAAGATTTCAATACTAATGCAGCATTGGCAAATATCTATGCAAAAATACCTTCTACTATAATCTTGCCTTATATTGGGGCTGGTATTGGTATGGTGTTTGGTGGCGATCAAACTTTTACAAATTCTGGATTGGAAACAAAATACAAAGTTGATTCAACCGCCGCATATCAGGCTATGTTGGGTGCAACAATCGATGTTTTAGCAATTCCATTAAAATTCGATGTCGAAGGTCGTGTTTTATATGCTCCGGATATTTATGAAATCCCTGGCACACATACATCACCTGATATGTTGCAATATAACGTACGCGTAAAAGCACGCTTTATATTCTAGGGTTAATAAATGCTAACATTAATTGACGGAAATTCGCTGGTATTCAGGGCATATTACGGTGTTCACGGTAATTTAACCAGATCTGATAATATGCCCATCGGCGCTGTGTACGGATTCTTTAATATGGTATTGCCTGTATTAGCAAAGGCAAAACCGCAAGATTCTTTCGTATGCGTATTTGATGCTTCTCGCATCAGTTTCCGTCAAGACATTTATCCTCTATACAAAGCCAACCGCAAAGAAACACCTGCTGATTTATTACAACAAAGCGAACTTATTCGAATCGGTGTTCACGAAATGGGGATACCTGTGTTATGTATTCCCGGGGTCGAAGCAGACGATGTAATTGCGACACTGGCAACACAATATTGCAATATTGATGGTGGCACGCGTATTATCACTGGCGACAAAGATTTAATGCAATTAGTGTCTAACTGCACTTTCCTTTATGACGGAATGAAAGAAAAAGAAATTCACGAAGGGGAAGTCTTTGAAAAATTCGGTGTAACTCCTTCACAAGTTATTGATGTTCAATCTTTGATGGGTGATTCCACAGATAATGTTCCGGGTGTCCCAGGTATTGGTCCAAAAAAGGCAACTGAACTCGTCAATGAATTTAAATCTCTTGATAATTTATATGCCAATTTAGATTCAGTTAAAAACGAAAGAATTCGCAATTTATTAAAAGAAAATCGTAACCAAGCATATATTTCTAGACAACTTGTCACACTTAAACGTGATGTAGATTTAAGTGGTTTACAAATAACACCTTTTTGTTTTAATAAAAACACAGCAATTGATTTCGTACAAAATAAAATTGAAAGCAAAACCTTAATTGCGAAAATAGAAAAACTTTTTCCTGGCGATAAAATTACTTGCACACCGTCAGTCACAGAATACGAAAAATCCATTTGCCCTGTTGTTGATATTCCAACACCAACAGAAACAAAATCAACTCTTGGCGAAATGAACATAATCACAATTTCAACAGAACATGAATTAGATGCGTTTTTATCTAATGTCAAAGACGTTATCGCTTTTGACACAGAAACCACAGGATTAAATCAAACAGATGATAAAATTGTCGGCATTTCGCTTGCTTTTGACGACACACACGGTGCTTATATTCCCGTGCGACATATAACAAAATCGGCTGATTTGTTTGGTGGGGGAAATTTGGTTGATAACCAATTATCAATTGAAACAGTTTATAAAAAACTTTGGCCGATATTCACAAACCCAAAGATAACTAAAATCGCGCACAATATTAAATATGATTTACATATCTTGGATAATGAAGGTTGGGACATAACAAAAATATCACCTGTGGACGACACAATGTTGTTATCTTATGCGTTGCACGGCGCATTACATGGACACGGTTTGGATGAATTGGCTGAAAAATATTTGGGGCACCAAGACATAAAATTCGAAGATTTGTTTGACGCAAAAACCAAAGATTGCGACAGACACTTTGAAACATTACCTATTGAAATTGCCACAAAATATTCAGGCGAAGATTCAATTGTATGTATGGCATTATACAATTTGATGCGCCCGCAATTAAACGAAAATCAAAAATTGCGCGAATTATACGAAACTTGCGATTTACCATTATGTCTTATTTTATGTTTAATGGAAAAACAAGGTGTTGCGGTCAATCGCGACAGACTAAATCAGTTATCAAGCGTTTTTCATAAACAATTGGAAAAATTAGAAACTGAAATTTATGATTTAGCAGGCCACGAATTTAACGTGGGCAGCCCGAAACAATTGGCAACTGTATTGTTCGAAGAATTGCATTTGCCATCCAAGAAAAAACAATCTACGGACGCAGATACTTTGAACGATTTGTTGGAACATCACCCAATTATCGAAAAAATATTAAATTGGCGTTCTATCGCTAAATTGGCCAGCACTTACGCGGATGCCCTGCCCCACCAGATTGCAACAGACGGTAGAATACATACAACTTATTTACAAACCAGTACGAACACAGGCCGCCTGTCCAGCCGCAATCCAAATCTTCAAAACATTCCTATAAAAACAGAATTAGGCGAAGAAATAAGAAAATGCTTTGTCGCACCTGCTGGCAAAACTTTGATAAGTGTTGATTATTCACAAATACAGTTGCGTCTGCTGGCAGATGTTGCAAATGTAAAAATATTCAAAGACACATTTAATGCAGGACTTGATATTCACGAACAGACTGCACGCAAAATATTTAATATCCCAGACAGCACAATTGTTCCAAAAGATTTAAGACGCGCTGCAAAAACAATAAACTTTTCCATTATTTATGGGATTTCGGCATTTGGATTGGCTAACCAATTAAATATCTCACGCGAAGAAGCGAAAAAAATCATAGATTCTTATATGGCAGGCTTGCCAGAAATCAAAGAATATATCGACCATATAACTAAATTCGTATTTGAAAAACATTGCGTTTATACACCATGGGGACGCAGGATTGAAATTCCCGAAGCATCCAACCCGCGTATGCGCGGATATGTAGCGCGCGCAGCAATCAACGCCCCCATCCAAGGATTCGAAGCGGACATCGTCCGTCATGCGATGGTGAACGTGTATAACAATATCGTTGTTCCAAATAACGACAAAATAAAAATGATTCTTCAGGTTCACGATGAAATAATATTTGAATGTGATGAAAAAAAAGCAAAAGATTTTGCTAAAAAAATTCAAAACGAAATGGAAAATGTCACAAAATTGTCTGTGCCGCTTTTAACCGAAGCAATAATTTCACCAATTTGGGATAAATAGTTATGATAAATTCTGCAACTAGGTTAAATATAAAAATATTACCAGACGCAACAACAATTCAAAATATTGTTAATATATTGGAATCAAATAAAATTCCATGCCAAGATTTTATCCACGATTCTCACTGTACTATTATTTATACCCCCGACATAATTAAAAATGTTAATATGCCAGATATAAAATTACCAATAATTGGGACCAAAGCGCACTTTGAATTTTTTGACACCCAAGATGACGGCATTGTTTTAGTTATAGAATTTGAAAGCGTTGCCGCTAAAAAACTTTTTAAATATCTCAAAGAAAAATATAAATTCACAATAAAATATAATGATTTTAGACCGCATATAACAATTCAAAAAAATATACCTGCAAAAATAAAATTACCAGATATAAAATTCAATTTATTTTTTAATCAATTAATCAAAGAAATTATATAAGAATAAAAAAACCGCCCGAACGGGCGATTTTTTTTAATAATCAAATTTTTATTTTGCAGCTTCTTCAGCAGTTTTTTCTTCCGCAGCTGGTTCTTCCGCTGGTTTTTCTGCTGGTGTTTTGCAATTTACAACAGCATACATTTCTTTTGTTTCTGTGTTAACAGGTTTTACCATTACTCTGAAATGGAAGTCTTCTGCACAAGCTTCTTCTTTAGCCGCAACAACTTCTACGTATGTATTTTCTGTGTCTGCATTAACATCATCCCAAACTAAATTGCCACCTTCTTTGAACATAGCATCTGGTTCTTGTGCTTTAACATTTGCAATCCATTCTTGAGAAGAAGGACATTTATAAACCAAATGTGTTTTTGTTGTGTCAACTCTTTCGCAACCAGCAAAATGAGCATCCATAGCCGCTGTATCAATAGAATTACCGCAAGCAGCCAGAGCCAATACAGAAGTCAAAGCCAAAATTTTTTTCATCTTTATATCTCCTTTGTATGAATAAAAAACCTTGTTCCAACGGATTATAGGATTATCTAAAAATCAATGCAACAAAAAAAACACCCACTTTCGCGGGTGTTTTTAATTTTTTTGCAAAGATATTAATTATTTCAAAGCTTCGATAATTCTAGCATATGGAATTGCACCAGGGAATGCTTGGTCACCAATGATTAAGTATGGTGTTCCGCTGATTTCAAAACGTTGTGCCAATTCACGAACATTTTGCAATTCTGCTTTCACTGTGTCGCTTTCCATATCTTCAGCCAATTTTTTAGTATCCAAACCAGCTTCTTTTGCTACTTTCATAACATTAGCTTGGATTTTTTCTGGCAATTTAGCCTGATCTTTCAAATCAGCTTGTGTGTAATATTCTTTTGCCATCAACAATTCGTCCAATTTAGCCGCTTTAGCATTGTCTTGCATTTTTGCAGCGATAACAGCTTTTGCTGGCGCATCAGACAAAGGTCCATGGATAGAGAAGTTTTTCAATACAACACGAACGTCATCACGTTCTGCCAAAACCCTGCTCAATTCAGCATGAACACGACGGCAGTATGGGCAAGAATAATCAGACCACAAGAAAATTGTGTTTTTGGCGTCTACATTACCTGCGATTGGTGCATTACCAATCATATCGTTAACGTGTTTTTTAACATAATTGCGAACAACTTTGTTCTTTTCTTTGTCTTGTTGAGCTTGCATATTTTGTACCATTTCTTGCAAAATAGCAGGATTTGTATGCAACAAATATGCAGGTGTGAACAAACGGCATACGCTGAAAGCAATCAATACGATTGCGATAACAGAAATACCTTTGCTTGCGATTGTATCCGAAGCAACTTTTTTGCCGTCTTGTTTGCCACCAAACATATACAGCGCAATTGCTGCTATCAGGATAAGTACAGTGATAATTGTCCAAATCATAACTTTCTCCTTTAGTAGTTGAACAAGTCGATATTAGAAAAAAAAACTTAAACAATCAACAAAAA
Organism: Alphaproteobacteria bacterium; assembly: GCA_017524525.1. Taxonomy (GTDB): domain Bacteria; phylum Pseudomonadota; class Alphaproteobacteria; order Rs-D84; family Rs-D84; genus Enterousia. Next base: position 8,931 of record JAFXVM010000003.1, read on the forward strand.
AAATTATAAATTTATAACATTTTTCTTATTTGCGGGATTTTAATTCCTTGGGCATCACAAACATCACAAAGAAATTTTTTTGTCACATTTAAATCAACCGGTAATTTATACAATTTTTCTTTATACGGTTCACCACAATCACGGCAAACCGCCCTTCCCGTCTTTGGAGAAAGATAACACAAATCATTTGTTTTTTGACAACCAGAACATTTTGTTAAATCCAGCGCATAACCTAAATCATGCAATAAATTTATTTCCCAATCTAAATATAAATCCCACGGATTGTCTGTACCATTTAAATCATTTAATAATGCAAAAGTTTTTTTATATAAATCGTTATACGATTCGCGTTCTGGAATCAAAGTATAAATCAAAGCAAAAACACAATTCATAATTTTTAATAAATCAGCATTCATCATCAAAGCCGCAGATAAATTTTTTTCATTTTCAAAATGAAACACACCTAGTTGCGAATCAAGCCGTGCGTTCCACGACAGTCGTCCAAATTGCCCAACCAGCGGTTTATTTTTTTTCGCGACCACCGCGCCCCGCAACATCCCGACCAGAACACCATTATCACAAGTAAAAATATGCGCCAGCGCATCCCTTTCATTAAAAGGTTTTATATTTATCAAAATACCAGTTGTTTCAATTTGCATACCCTTATTATATATAAGAATAAAAAATTTTATAAAGAAAAAATCGCCATTCGGCGATTTGTTTACATATATTGTTTAATACGTCTAGATACAAAGGTTAAATCTTTTTGTTTTGCTGCCAATTTTTGTTGTTCGACCAATAATGCAGTTTCCTTTACTTTTTTATCACACAAATTGAATAACTTTTCTAATTTTTCAATTTCACCAAAATCTTCGCTTGAAAAACTTTCATTACCCCCCAAAAAAACTATTTTATATTTGTTAGGCGCATGTTTATGAATCCAAAAAATATTTCTGTCGCCATCCATTGGATAAACTTCAATCATCAATTTATCTAATTCATAATAACACGCCTTTACTTTACCAGGTGTTTCCAGCAACTTTATACAATCATCCAACAATTCAGCAAAAGAAACCAGTTTTTCAGGTTCGACAACCTGTGGTTCAATTTTTTTCATTCCCAATGCTGCCGGTTTTGTTTTCTTTAAAAATTTGCCTATAAAATTTTTTAATTTCCCTGACATTTTATTTTACTTTGCGATAAATCTGTTAAAAGTCTTTTCATTAACCTTCACAGGATATTCAGCTTTCAAGAAACGCGTATAATCGTCTTGGATAAATCTTAATGAAACATTTTCCAATTCTTTGCGCAAAGCTTCCTTTTTTGCCTTGTCTTCTTTTGGCATAACAGTTTCACCAACGCGCACAACATAGAAAGCACTTTCGTCTTCTGTCATGGCGTTATCGCCAGTTTTGCCCGCAAACGCAGCATTCAAAACCGCCAAAGGTGCACCTTCGGTTCTGGTGACATCTGCTTTCTTTGATGCTTTTTCAAAAGCCACCCTGCCTTCGTCACCATTTTTCAAAGCAATTAATTTTTCGTTTGCTGCTTCATAAGCCATTTTGCGCTGTTCAGCCTTTTTCCAATCACCGACCAAAGATTTTTGAACATCTTTGAATTCGGCATTATGTTGCGGGTGCACTTCGTCAACGCGCAAAATTACAAAGCCTTCTTTTAATTCCAACAATTCACTTTCGCTGCCAGATTCCATAGCAAACAATTTTGCAACCAAATCATTCGTCAAAACTTTGTCAGCCATTTTGCCATTACGTTCGATTTTTTCCAGTTTAACATATTTTGCATTATGCTTATCCGCGGCAGTCTTCATAGAATCGCCAGAAATAATCATATCTTCGATTTGTTGTGCAACTTTGAAACCTTCGTCATAAACATCAGGTTTATTCATATCGGCCGCAACAAACACATAAGACACAGAACGAGTTTCTGGAACCGTTATTGGATTTTGCGCATAATAAGCCTGTAATTGTTCTTCGGTTGGGGTTCCCACTTTGTAATCAGCAAACCCCACAGTTGCATAATTCACACCACGTTTCGCATAGCGCGCATTATAAGCCGCATCAACTGCAAATTGAGGAACTGTCAACGGCACATTTGTTGCCCCCACTGTCATAGAACGCAAAATATCAGCACGCAAAGAAGCAGCAAAATCTTGTTCACTTAAACCCGCGTTTTGTAAAACCATATCAAACATCCACGGAGAAAATTCACCATTAGATTGGAATTGTGGATATTTTTTAATCTCTTCTGCGATTCGTTTATCAGAAACAACATAACCTAAATCATATGCACGATTCAAAATTAATTGATTCGTTGTTAAATTCGCCATAACAGAATTTGTCAGCGCTGCCGCCTTGGCTGGATCAGCATATGCAGCACGTTGTTCGTCTTTGCTCATAGAAGACAATTCGCGCGAACGTGCATTATTAAACTGTTGCACAGATATTTGTTCGCCGCCAACGCTTATCAAATTCGTATCACGAGCCGAACTGCCAAATATCCATTCAGCAGCGCCCCAGCCCACAAAACTGAAGATTAAAATATACATTAAAACTTTCGCCACAGGTTTATCTGCAGCATTACGTAAATATTCTAGCATTTTTCCACCTTTTGCGATACCATAGCAAAAGAAATAACAAAAAATCAATAAAAAAGGAAGAAAAATGAAACTTATTATTGGCAATTGGAAAATGAACGGCAATTTGGACGAAAAAAATTTTTTGTTCAAAGATTTATCTAATACAAAAACCAAGAATAAAATAATTATGTGCTTGCCCTTTACTTTAATCGGTGGCGAAAATTTTGGCATAACACTTGGTGCCCAAGATGTCAGCAATCACGAAAACGGCGCATATACCGGCGATATTTCTGCCACAATGCTAAAAGACGCAGGCGTACAATATGTCCTTTGCGGACACAGTGAAAGAAGACTTCACCATAACGAAACAAATGAAATGGTCAAAGAAAAAGCAACCACAGCAATCAAAAACGGAATCATCCCTGTTATTTGCGTAGGTGAAACAATGGAAGAAAAAAACGCAGGTCATACAATCGCGGTTATCAAAAAAATGTTAAGTGAAAGCATTCCTGAAAACGGTGAATACATTATTGCTTATGAACCGCGTTGGGCAATTGGAAGTGGCGTCACCCCGACAAACAGCGAAATTGTATTGGCTGTGAAAATAATATTTGATACTCTGCCTAACTCAATGCCAATCTTGTATGGTGGCAGCATAAACGCGACTAACGCAAAAGAAATAGCATCTATTCCTTATGTTGATGGCTTGTTAATTGGCAGTGCATCCTTGAAAAGTGAAACTTTTTTACCTATAATAAAAACACTAGATTAAAGATATAATGAAAATAAACGGATGACATCATGGAAGATAATAAAAAAGAAGTCAAAGTAGAATCGGTTTCTGTTGAAGATTCTAAACCTGAAATATCGAACGACAAACAAACCGAAATCATCGAACAATTAAACAATAAAATCGCAGAATTAAACGACAAATATTTACGCGTCGCTGCTGAATTAGAAAACACGCGTCGTCGTTCTGCTTTGGACATAGAATCAGTATCACGCAATCGTGCGATGAGCGTCGCTGAAAAGATCTTACCGGTTATGGATGCAGTTCAATCTGCTTTGAAACACGCGCCCGATGACGAAGGAATTAAAACTATGGAACGCGCATTGCAAAGTGCTTTTGCACACATAGGCATTACAAAAATAAACACAGTTGGCGAAAAATTAAACCCGCAATTCCATAACGCAATTCAAATGGTAGATAAACCAGACGAAAAGACCGAAACAAATACTATTGTTGAAGAAATGCAAACAGGTTATATGTTTGGCGATACAGTTCTTCGCACCGCAATGGTCGTTGTTTCTAAGTAAATTCATATTTCAACGCACAATGGTTATTACAACGGAATCAAAGCAGACTTGTCCCACGAAGTTTTAACGAAGTGGGATGGTAGTCGTATCAAAATAAAAAACGTCTTTCGACGTTTTTTTATTTCACAGATACATTCATAATTGGTCTTGCTTTGACATCATCCAGTGGATGTTGCTGATAAGGCACTTTTGCAAAATCTATGCTGTTCAAATCGATTTTACGAACAGTTGGATTATACATTGTGTTATAATACAAATTATTATTCGTCATATCTGTCACCGCGGTCCATTGTGTAGCAGATGGTATATTCGGTATCTTTGTTTTATCACTAAATTGAATTCCTATTGGTATTGTCATCGCTTCCAAAATTACAAAGGCTTGATTGACCGCTTGAATTGCATTTTCAAATTCTGGCGCACTGGTTTGATAAATTGCCGCACGCACAAAACGCGATGGCGGAGTCACATCCCCCGGCAATCCTAACAAACCGCTGCCGTGCCCAATGGGATTAAGATAGATATCACCAAACGCATGTGAATCTGCGCTGCCAGGGTGTAAATTAATGTAATTATTCAAATTAGTTAAATGCCATGGATACGCCGGCGCATTGGTTAACACACCCAAAGTATTTTCATAAACCATCGGGATACCATCCATATATTCAATCACTATTTGACGACCATATTTGTCTGCAACGCGCCAGTGTAAATTTTGGGCACGCGAATCTGTGGCAACCACACGCACAGAACTAAGCGCAGAAATAACATCTTCGACAGTTTCAAAACTGCCCAATATCCACGCTACGAATTCAGTATCCGAAATTGTTTTGTCTTTAAGCGATTCGTCATATTTTGGATAAGAACCTGTTTTTGGGAAATAAAATAGCCCTGCTGATAATCCAACTTGGTTCAAACCTTCGATAACATAATCTTCTGATGCCAAACCTACATAGCCAAAAAACGCAGTATATTTCATACCGGTTTTGGTTCCGTCTGGCAACATAGATTGTTTTTCGTATCCTTGGGGGACTATTAAATAATCACTTGGGCTTTCGCCATTTGCCCATTCAACAGTTCGTGCAACTATGTTTGCACCATCATTAGATTTTAATGTAATTCCTGTACAGGAATCGGCTTTGGTGTGGATGCCAACAATCGCCAACATCATCACAAATAAAAGATTTAATTTTTTCGTTTTCATGCTTTTATTTTTTCATAAAAACGAACACGAAACCATAGGAGCCTTTTCCAAACTCAAACCGCGATTTCTCGCGATTTTCTTATATTCCTAATCTGTGGTGTAATTTGAACATAAATATCGATTCGTTTCCAAAATCATCAATATTATTTGGATTCACACGATAGATAAACCCAACACCTGCATCCGTCCATTTGCCAACTGATTGTTTATAAGACGAAGAAAATCTTAATTCGCGTTTTTGTGCTGATAAATCTATTTCCTCTGTATGCGGATTAAGAGCAACAACTTCGTATTTACCATTGTTTTCAACAACTTCTAAATCTGCATAATCATAACCCATTTTACCATCCACCACCGCCAAAGGCATCGCCGCAGTAAATTCAAAACCACCAACATTCAATCCCAAAGCATACGCATTTGATTTAATATTCGATAATTCTGTTATCAACCCCGTCCCAATATCAGCACGCGTATTTGCAAATGTTGCACGCGCAAACAACCCCATATTATCAAAAGGTTTATAAGTTGCGATTGTGTCTATATATTGGGTATCACCACCATTTAACGCAATCAAACCATCGCTGTACATTCCCAATACTGTATTTGTTTCGTGCATATTACCAAACGAAATATCTAACCCAAATTTTTCAGTATTATATTCCCCGTTTACCGCCGCACCAGTTGCAAATCCCAATCTTTCTGGTTCATATTGTGATGAAATCGCAGGATCATTTTCCAATAAATTTTCATTTGTTATCGCCCCAGAAAACGCGCGTGTCCCAAATGCAAAATTACCCGTTTTATATTTCGCACCAACCGACAAAGCATTTGCAGTCAAAGCCAACACACCATTAGCGCGTCCATCAAATCTGGACATACCGTCAGTTAAGAAACGCTGATATTCTGCATCAATATCGTATTTTTCACCTTTGAACGCGACACGCAGATTATCCAGACCATTCAAATTATCATCATAAGCGCGCGCCGACATAGCCATATCAAACGAAACATTTCCAATTTGATTTGATTTTTTATTTGAAGAATCAACACTAAATTCACCCAACACATCCCCCATATAAAGACCATGTCTTGAATTTCCATCCATTGATATATTCGCATTCCAAACACGCGGCAAAGATATTGAACCATCCGCGCTTTCAATCACATCAAAGAACGCCGTTTTGATTTCACCATGTCCAGTCAAAGACAACGCATTTGACGCGCGCGATGAAGATGTGCGCCAATAAGAATTTCCAGCCGCAGACACAATGTTATCTTTGTTTGAATAATAATAAACATTTGTTCCAGGTCTTGTCGCACGTTCAAGATTTATCATTCCATAACCGAACGCAGTCTTAAAACTTTGTAAATAATATGCATCAGAAGTATCCATATACCCCGGCAAAGAATACATATTCTTTAAATACGTAATCAAATCACTTGTCGAAGCCCACGCCAGCCCTGTTTCTGGATTTGTCCCCAAATAAGGACCATCTGCCGTCAAAGCCAAAAGCAAGAATATTTGTTGTGGTGTCATATAATCAAACGCACTTTTGACCAGCGCAACGGACCCTGCCATCGCAGCCGTCGCATCCACATCTGTAATACCAGGTGCCGCAAAACACCATGGATTCGTCGCCCCGTTATTACCAGTCCCTGTCAACCCACACATACGCGAAGAATAAGTAATTGAAGAATCATCAGCATCTGCCCACAAAGACAATTCCAATTTACCAGAATTTTCTGGCGAATAATTTGAAACAGTCACATTTTTGGTTCCATTGGCAGGTTTAACCGCAACCACAGTCATAAACAAATTCTTTAAACCGTCATAAATTGCGGGGGCAAAATTTTCAAACGTCGCATCCGTATAATGATAGTTCGCAAAAACATTATGTCCCGCAGGATTAATCAAAAGCCAAGTCTTTGTTTCAAATGCCCCCAAATTTTCAAACACATATTTTGCATCATCCCCAGGCTTGCCATATGGTGCTGTATCATCCGCAGTCACTAAATTATAATTAGCATCGATTGCGTTCCGTAACGCCTGCTTTTTTCCATTCAGTGTCAAACCAGAATTATTTAAATTTTCATTACTTACAGTGTAATATTCCAACGCACTTGCCCCAGGAATTTCTGCCAAATTAACAATAACATTTGTGTTTATACCATCAGCCATAACCTGTCTTATCGCAGCATAATTTTTGTAATCTGCCGCTGCTATTTCTTTTGATAAATTCAAATTAGTTCCTTCGAACACATACATTTGATTTATATTTCCATCTGCCCCAGAATCTATAAATAATCTGTCGCCAATAATATAACCGTGATAAGTATTTGTATCATGCGTTGCTACAAACTGATTTCCGTCCACAGCAGATACTGTTATCCCATCAAATAAATCGAAAGTATCACCAACATCCAAAGTATCCCCTGCGATATTATATGTGACCGAAACAGAAGAAGTTGTATCGACCCAAGTCTTTCCATCACCTGTTTTATAAACAGTCAATTGTCCGTTTGGAATAAATCCAACAAAATCAGCCGACCGACCACCTGCTTCCCAACCAGCAATTATTTTCGCAGTTTTGGTATCAGCGTTTGATGCCATACCAAAAACAGAACCACTGCCCGATAAATCAAACGCAGTATTTTCTGTTCCACCAGACAAATTATAATACTTATGAGAATTTTCCAAAGCATCAGCCTTGGCACTTAAACACTCGGCAGATTCAGGATTATTTTTGCACGCCGATATAACCGTATTTATTTGCGCAGAATCAATCCAAGTAATTGTTCCATCAACCGCACTTCCTGTCGCATTAACACCACTGCCAGTAATCATCGCAACATTTACAGGCTTTCCGCCACCAGGTACCTCTGCATAAGGCAAAGTACTTAAATCAAAAGGTGCCAAATCACTGGTCAATCTTATTGTCTGCATACCTTGGTATCCACGCACAAAAGCATTATAAGCACGAGCCACCATCAAATAATTAAATGTATTCTGCAAAGATGTATTAGACATATACGCAAAATCTTGTGAATTTTCCCACACTGTAAAACTAGACGGACAATTTCCACCAGAACACGCAGGTCCATAAGGCAAATTCAATGGGAATAATTTATTTGCCGTTTCAGTCGAAGAACCACCATTATTGTTGTTATTTGGTCTGTCGCTGTTTGTTCCACTGTTTGTATGCCCGTTATCATCATCAAAAACCTTGGTCAACAATACGACGCCACCCAACACAGCTGCAACCCCAACCGCAGACAATGCGATTACATGAGTTGAAGACAACCCGCTAAAGAAACCGTATTCTTCACCTTTGGCAGCCACTTTTGTTTTTTGTTGATATTGTTTAATCTGCCTGTCGCAATTTGATGCATCAGCACCATACATTTGCAAAACCTGAATAGCACGTTTATCGTTATTCATAACCGCAGTACACACCAAAGACAAACCTGTTGAATCAACATAATTCACATCAGCGCCATTATTGATTAAAATTTGAACAGTTTGAATATCACCTTGGCGTGCAGCAATCAAAAGTTTGGATGCATCTTGAAACCTGCCATCTACTGCGGCAAAAGACATGCATGGTATCAAAAACCATAAAACGCCCAAAAATCTCATAAATTTCATAAAAGCATCCCTCTTTCGAAAAAAGTTTAGCATAAAAAACTTGGCTCTGTCCAGAAATTTTACTTATTAATATTCATGGATTTTTTCTTTGATTTAATATGCAATTTTTGATATAGTATACGGGAAGAGAGAATATGAAAACTCGTGCATTATTTTTTTCGAGTCTTTTATTGTTCGCACCAACTTTTGTGTATGGTGCGTGTTCTGTTGCAAATTTAACGCGCTGTCTTGATTCTGTTTGTGCGATAAACATTGGCGCAAATCCTGCGGCAAGATGTCAATATTGTGGTTCTTCATCTGCGGGAACGCCCGAAAAATCGACAGCGATGAAATCTGTGTCCGCAGGTACATCAACAAAATATATTATTTCCGACAAAGAATTGAAAAAGGCGCCAACAGATCCGGGACAACGTTATATGTGGGGAACAGAACAATGTCTTAAAAAGGTTGCAGGATGTACCACAGACGATGTTTCCGACAATTATGATTCTTTGATAGAACAATCATGTACAGCGGCGGGAATATCTGCTGATTTTGAAAATTTAACAAAGAAAATGAACCAAACAAAAACACAAACCGAATGTTCGCGTGACATAGAAGCATGCGTTATCGCGACTAATCGTTGCAACGCAGACTATAAAAATTGCGAATCGGATTCTGATTTCGACAGATATTTTGCAGAATGCAGTATTGCGTCCACGGGCTGTGATTCATTCTTGGCTGAAATCCGCGGCAATTTGACTTCATCGCGCAGCACAGTATTTGCAAATGCAGACAAAATTTTACAAAAAATAGTTGCTGTATATCAAAATGCGCGTTCACAAAGGTTGGCATCCGCACAAAATTCCTGTAAAAATAACAAGGCTGTTTTAGATTGTGTTAGTCGTGTATGCAAAAATAATATGCCTAACCAATGCAAAGTAAAAAGCGAAAACGAAGAATCAATTGCTAAAGATTTATGCAAATTTTATGAAATAGCATGTGAAAGGTTGAAATAAAAATGACGATGAACAAAAGATTTTTTATTACATCTATGTCCATAATCATGGGATTGTGTCTCGCTTTTAACGATTGCGCAAATGCGGCACCCAGAACTGCTGTGCGTGGTTCTGCAACGGCACGCAAATCTGTGGCCAATACGAAACAATCTGTACCAGAAACAACCGCCGAACCAATCACAGCAGAACCAGAACAACCAACTGTTGAAACCGCACCAATTATATTGAATAAATCAAATCAATTTGAAGCGGCGGTCACATCTGTTTTGGAATCTGCCACATCGGAAAATTCTTTTGCTGAACAAATTCGTAAACAACGCGCTGCTCGCGAAGCGTCAGTGGCACGCGACGAAGCAACCAGCGCACAACAAAACGCATTGAAATCTGGTTCAAATAAATGTGACAAAGATTTGCGCGAATGTATGATGGATAAATGCGGTAAAGATTTTACTGAATGCGCGACTGATGGCGATACAATATTCGGCGACAAATTAAATTCTTGTAAACGCAATACCACTTGTTCTGGCGAAGAATTTTCTTTGTTTACCGCTGAAATCAAGGCTGACCGCGATTTAAACGTTCAACTTGCATCGTATGAAACTGTGGTGGAATGCGGGAATCAGTATAACGCATGCATCGTTAACGAATGCGGAAAAACATTTGATAAATGTTTGGGCAAATCTGCGGCAGACAGCGCGATTCAAAAATGTGCCATTATTGCGAATGATTGCAAAGCGGCGGATTCTGGGTTGGCATCACGTTTTGGTACCGCCGTTGGAAAATTGCGTGGCAGCGCTGAAACAAATATCAAAAAAGACGAAGAACGTCTATATAAATTGCGCGATTTGATGTCGAAACAATGTAAAACTTTGGGCGCAGCATTTGACGAACGCAGTTTTGATTGTGTTTACACAGTAAATTTCTTTGCGGGTGAAAATCAAAACAAACCGACCGCATCACGCAAAGTCTACGCGGGTGATTCTTTTACATGTATGCAAGAATGGTTTGGCATAAACGCAACAACGTTCAAAGAAAACGCATTCCGCGAAACACGTTCTCAAACGGCGGCATCTTCTGCTATGTTGGGCGCAGGATTGGGAACAGCAGCGGGATTGGTGACATCTGGTGCAATTGGTCGCGCATTAGATACACAAAAGGCAAAGAAAGATTATAAACAAGAATGCGAAGGTTTGGGTGACGGTTATAAATTCAAAGGTGGTAAATGCATAGATGAAAACACAGGCAAAGAAATTGATTTAGATATCGATGATGATCAGCCAAAACAACAACAAGCCGAGGGGGTAACGCCGACTCCGCAGAATAACAAAGAAGAAAAACCCGAGAAAAAAGAAGAAACGTCGCCGACTCCGCTGAACGCCGAAGAAGAATCGTTAGGACCAGGACCAGAAGACAGACCGATTACAGAAACGTTAGAAGAACCGGAAGAACTAGAAGACGAAACACCCATTGATAAGTACGCAGCCGAAAATTATGAACCAACCGAAGAATGCGGTGTAATTGGCAGAAAGGAATGTAACCAAAATAAAAGAACTTATAAAATTTGCGAAATAGAAGGAGAAGGAAGCAGAGATTGCAATCATAAAAATATGTTACCGAGCAACGCAACAGCAGCTAAATGCGATGCCAAAAGTACAAGAGACAAGACTATCAATGGAAAAAAGTATAAAATATGCATCGCGACAGCCTGCAACGACAAAACTACATTATCCGTAGACCATTGTGTGCCGAAGAAAAAATAGAACAAAAATGAAACTGAAACGAAAATTTTTATTAGTGATTTTATTATGCTTGCCATTCTGCAATGCATATGGTGCTGGTAGTGACGAGACCAGCCTTGCATCAAGCGTTGATGCTATAGCAAACGCGCCAACCCCACAAGAAGCAAAAGCTGCGAAAGAAGCAGCAGAAAAACAAGCAGCGGCTGAAACAGGTGTTCAACCACCGCAAAGCAACACTAATGACGCGCAAAACAGTGAAACCGCTAACACAGGTGTTAACACTGCTACCCAGCCTGCCGACAATCCCAACGATGACAGCACCGAAAGCACAGATGGCAATACAGGAACAAAAGAACTTAGCGCTGCGGAAAAACAGAAATTAAAAGACAAAAAATCATCTTTTGAAGATGCCAAGGCAAACGAACAATCGTTGGCAAATCGCACTTTGACTGCTGCGACAACTGCTGCAACTGGAATTGGCGGAATGCAACTGGCCCAGGGATTGGCTGAACAAAAGGCAGACAAAGCCGCTGAACAAAATATGGACGCGTATATCGCGACATTCCGTTGCACATATGGGAACGGCAAACAAGTCAAAGCCAGCAGCACAGAAATTGAATTGCCCGGCGGAAACGATGCGACCATGATGAAATATCGCGATGAATATTTTGCGTTGGCGCAAAGTTTAAAAGTCCGCAAAGCAGCACTTGAAATGGCACCTGGCATCGAAGCCGAAGAGATAATGGATAAATCGCAAATGGGACTTTATGATGATGAAAATGTTGGCTTAACGGACGGAACGTATTCATCGTTATACCGTGCAAAAATGCTGGGCAGCGAAAAAGACCAACAACAGATTGACGAAGAAAAAAAGAAATCTAAAAACCGCGTAATCGCCGGTGCTGTGGTTGGTGGCGTCGGTGTGGTTGGTGGCGTAGTTGGAAACAGTTTGATTAATGGTAAAATCGGCGAAAAATTAAAAGAATCCATAAAAAATAAAAAGGCAGGCAAAGAAACTCAGGCCTTGTTAAAGAAAGAAGTTGCCGCACTTGATGATTTAAAGAAATGTTTAAAATCTGCCGGTGTTAAAGACACAGACAATTTGACATTCAAAGAATTTTATCCATCTGTGTTGTTAATCAAAGGCATGAACTGCAAAAATGATTTGCTGGCAAATGATATGAAAGACAAATCCGCAAATGAATTATTTCATGATTCATCTACTAATACGGAATATGTCTTAGCGAAATTAAAAGCATCTTTCGGCGAAGAAAACGCAGGACGCATGATTGGATGCAAAATTACGGAAACAAATGGTTGTGTCAGCCATTTACAAAGCTCCCTTGACTCTGTGAAAAAGGCATTCAAAGAAGCCGAAGAAAACGATAAAGAAGAAGCAAAATCTCTCGGTATAGATTTAAGCGATTTTGCAACTGGCGCAGGCGAAGGTCTCGGCAGCGCCGCTTCTATGTTTGGCGGATCATTGTTATCTAAAATTACTGGCACAACCACCACTGACGAAGATGATGGGGAAGAATAAAGAATATAAAAAAACACCGCGCAAAGCGGTGTTTTAATTTGAATCACAAAAACAATTATTCGGCTTTTGCTTTCTTAGAAGTTTTTTTCGCTTTTGGTGCTGCTTCTTCTTTTACTTCTTCTTTTACTTCTTCGACCTTTTCTTCTGCTGCTTCATCGCGGCTCTGCTCTGCAGAGACGGATTCTTCTTCAACTTTCTTTGTTCCAAAGGTCAATTTTTTACCAGCGACCAAAGCATCAATTTCATCTTGTGTTTGTGCAACATAAACTTTTACATCAACAACAACATCTGGATGCAAAGCGATTTTTGTATCAAACACACCGATTGATTTGATTGGGGAACCCAACAAAACCTGGGCGGATTCAACACTAACCCCAGCGATTTCTTTCAAAGCACGTGCAATATCGCGTGAAGACACAGAACCATACAATTGACCTGTATCGCCAGCCTGACGAATCATGTGTAATTTTGCATTTTTAACTGCATCAACCTTAGATTCAGCCGTTTTCTTGGCATTTTCATGTCTTGCGACAATTTCTGCTTTCTTGGCTTCAAACAAAGCAACATTTTCTTTTGTGAAACGCATCGCTTTGTTATTTGGCAACAAATAATTACGAGCATAACCAGTTTTTACTTCGACTGTATCACCGATATTACCCAATTTTGTAATTTTTTCTGTTAATATAACTTTCATTTTATCTGTCCTTTTTTCAAGTTAGGGTCTTTCAACCCAGATTATTTTATAAATCGGTAAGAATGGTATAGATGCGCCGTTGTTGGCAAGTGCAGTGTACAAATGCTACATAAACGCGCCAACAACCAGCAGATATGCCATTATAACCGATTTTAGCCTAAATTATTTCTAACGAAAGGCATCAACCCCAAATGACGCGCACGCTTAATAGCCTGTGCCAAAGCACGTTGATCTTTCTGTGACACACCAGATATACGAGATGGAACGATTTTTCCACGTTCTGTGATATAGTGTGACAATAATTTGATATCTTTGTAATCAATCACTTTACCTTTCAAAGGGTTAGATTTTTTACGATAAATTGCTGCACGAACTGCCATTATGCCACCTCTTCTTCTGTATTTTTCTTCATCATGATAGAAGGTGTCTTAGACAATTCTTCAACACGAACATTCAAGAAACGAATAACATCTTCATCAATTCTGGAACGACGTTCTAATTCTGTAATTTGGTTACCAGGCAATTCAATGTTCAACATAACATAGTGAGCCTTGCGATTCTTACGAATAACGTAAGCCAAATTTTTCAAACCCCAAAATTCAGTGGATTTAACATCGCCACCCAATTCTTTGATTATTTGTGTAAATTTTGCCGCTTTTTCTTTAACTTGCGGTTCAGTCAAGTCCTGACGAAAAACCAGGACGCTTTCATAATAAGCCATTTTATTTCCTTTGGTTTATATCAGCCGACGACCCCATGTCGCCAGCAGGAACAGGATTATTATGAAGATTTTTTACAAAAAAGCAAGTATTTTTATACAACCTATATAATATATGTATTAAATCCCTGTTGACAGGACAATAAAATTTTTACTAAGATTTGATTAAAGCAAAGGGAAAAGGATGAAAAAATTCCATAGAAATCTTAATATCATGTCCGTTTTTACGGCGCTTTTGTTGATATTCGCCCTAATTTTTTGGCGCACGTTTCTTAATATCGCAATAACAAACATCTTTCTTAACGGCATTATAATTGGCACAATATTCTTTGGAATTGGGCTTTGTTTTGTGAATATGTTTAAATTATTACCAGAATACAACTGGATGCACGCTTATTTCAAAGGTCGCGCAAATCATGGTTTTTCTCCTAAGTTATTGCGCCCTATTTCGTTGGCATTGCGTAATAAACACCTGCATATAACAACATCAGATTTGACAGAATTGCTTGATTTAGTCGCATCAAGAATCGAAGAAGAACGCGATTCGGTTCGTTATGTGACAAACACCTTGATTTTTCTGGGGTTGCTCGGGACATTTTGGGGTTTAATCATCACGGTTGGCGGATTCGCGCAAATATTAATGAACATTGATTTCAGCAACGCTTCTGTATTGCACGAAATGCAATTGGGGATGGCGGGTCCATTATCAGGGATGGCAACCGCATTTACAAGTTCTTTACTTGGCTTGGCGGGCAGTTTGATTGTCGGCTTTCTTGGGTTGCAATTACAATTTGCCCAAACAACTATGTTTAATGAATTGTCCGATTTCATGTCTCAACACATCTTACAAAGACCAAGCGAAGACGCATGTATCAAAGTATGCGAATGCGCGCCAGTCAAAGAAGATACTTATACAAAAATATCTGCGATGTTTGACTCTTTCACTAACGCTGGCTATGATGTTCGCCGCTTAACCAGACTAGACACATATCCAATTATTGTCGCAATCGGCACCCAAGAACAAGTTTTCATAGCAACCCTATGCGAAGACCGCGAACTGTTGCAGACATTTTTGAAACGACTTGATTTATGTTTTGCCGACACTTTGGATAACATTGAAATAAACACAACGATTTTCTGTGTGTCGCCAAACAATGTCGATTTAGGTAATCGTGTAAAACGTTTTTCAACTACAGATGCACTTGATAACTATTTGGCAAAACATCAAAATGTACTTCCTGTGACCCAAGAAGACAAAGATACATTTATTGCTTATGCAGAATACATAGACACAGTTGTGGAATATGTATTAAAATAAACGATTTAAGAGAGAGGGAAAAAACATGTTGAATGTAAGATTTAAAGATAAAACTAATGCATGGCCAGGGTTCGTAGATTTGTTTTCTAACCTGGTAATCATTTTAATATTCTTGTTAATTGTATTCGTGTTTTTGTGGACAACGACCAGTGTATTTAATAAAAATTCTGGTGCCAAACGCGTTGCTGAATTACAAGAAGCCCAACAAGCACAAGCAGAACAAATAGAACAAATGACCGCCGATAAACAAGAAGCGGAACAGTTGTTAATTGCTGCTCGTGATGCACTGGAAAGCCAAGAACAACAAATTGCAACACAACAACAACAGCAAGAAAATCTTGCTAATGCTTATGAAGACCAAATTGCAGTTCTAACCTCACAGCAAGCCGAGTTGGCAAAGCAGATTTCTCTGCTTACTGAACAATTAAAACTTGCCACGGAAGAAAAACAACAACTGGCAGAAAACAGCGCGGAAGATCGCGAAGACATTTTAAGCCAAGCAAATTCAGAAATTGAAGAATTAAATTTGCGTATTGCAGAACTAGAAAATGCACTTGACGAAGCAGAAAAAGCAGCGGAAGCCAAAGAAGTCGAATACGTTGAAATGTCAAACCGTTTGAACACCGCATTGGCTGAAAAAGTTGCAGAATTAACAGAATACCAATCTGCTTTCTATAAACAGGTAAAAACAGCTTTGGGTGAAAATTCATCTATTAAACCCGAAGGTGACAGATTCATAATCCAAAGCGATATTTTATTCAACAGTGGGTCATATAAAATTTCTGCCGACGGCAAAGCCCAATTAAAAATACTGGCAGGTCTTATCAAAGATCTTGAAAATAAAATCCCCAGCGATATTGACTGGATTATCCGTATTGACGGGCACACAGACAGCAAACCTGTGATTCCTGGCACCACAGCATATTGGAACAACATGCAGTTATCTTTGTTGCGTGCTGCGGCTGTTGCAGATGAATTCATAAGAAACGGCGTTTCAAAACCACGATTGATTCCAACAGGTTTTGGTGATATGAACCCTGTGGCTGACGGCAAAGATGCAAAAAGTCTTCAAAAGAACCGCCGTATAGAATTACAGTTGACAAACAGATAAAAAATAAGCCGCCTTTTTGGCGGTTTATTTTATTTTTTCAAAACGTTGTAAATTCATTTTTGATATTATTTCTTCTGCTTCGTCAAAATGACGCGCAATATCTGCAACTCGGTGCGCATCATCACTGATTAAAACAGGAACATTATTTTTTGCAACCATCTTCAAAATACGATTTGACGGGTAAGGTTCATAATAATCAGGTCTATAAAACGACGTATTTATTTCAACAGCAGTCTTTGATGCAGCCACATTTTCAACCGCCCTGCTTTCATATTCAGCCCATTTTTCTTCGCGTCCCAAACCGACCTTTTTCGGCAAATCCAGATGTGCCATCCAATCAAACAGCCCTGATTCAGCCGCACGCGCCACACCTTGCCAATATTTTTTCAATAAAATTTCTTGTGTTTCAGCATCTGCTGCTTTTAAATCATGAACATTAAGAATTTTTCCACCATGTTCCACAAAATGTTTCGCACCAATAATATAATCTGGTCTTAAAATCTTCATTGTTTTTTGAAAATTATTTTGCCATCTTGAATCATCAAAAAAATCTACTTCCATACCAAACAAAACATTTATATCTGGTTTAACACTGCGCGCACATTCAATCACAGAATAATTATTAAGGAAACGTTGAATAACTTCCTGAAAAGACGTCGAATACATGTTGCTGTACCCGCCGCGTATAGCATAATTATAGGCTCTTGATTTTTTTATATGCGGATGGACGATAAAATGGTTAGAAATCCCAATAGTCTTTAACCCTAGTTCTCTGGCACGATTCACCATTTCCATCACAGCATTTCGTCCATCAAAGCCAACTGTATGAGTATGAAGAGTATAATTTTGCATCATAATATATCGTTTTATCTTGCCTTGCGTTTGCGTCTAAAATTCACCAGATTAATAATCTTTTTTTGCTTTTTTTCATAGTCAATTGTGATACCTGTGACACACAAATTGTACAAAAATTTTTCTAAACGCTGCCGAAAGTTAGTATCTTTTTTGTGTTTCATCATAAAATCTTTGGTTATTTTACCATTTCATTATTAACTACATAAAAGTCTTTGTCAATAAACAGCATATATTAAATAAAAAATAATATTTGCATTTTATAAAAATATAGTTATAATGAATTTCGTTTTCGGGGCGTAGCTCAGTCTGGTAGAGTACTTGGTTTGGGACCAAGGTGTCGAAGGTTCGAATCCTTTCGCCCCGACCAGAAAATTCAAACCACCACTTTTGTGGTGGTTTTAATTTTCTCTAAAAAGGGGCGAAAGGATGCGCCAGAGCGTCAGGCACATTTATGTGCCACAAATTGACGCGCATGGCGTATACGCAGACGAACAATTAACAACCATTCAAAAACGGATATATTTAATAGAGTTTTTGTTTATGGTTGGTTTATTGTTTGTCAAGGAGAAATCGCCCCGACCAGAAAGTTAAAGACCGCTTATCAGAGCGGTTTTTCTTTTGTATTCCAATATCTTCGCTGAGTTCGAGAATTAAGTTTTTGGGAAGTACTGTTTTTTTGCTATTGTTCGAACTCGTTATATCATTTTTCATGCATATTATAAAACATTTTTATTAGTTTTCTTATATCTTTATCCATATATTTCTTTGCATTTGCGATTATATTAGTTGGGATTTTAAATCTTAATTCTGCCAGTCCACCTGCCATACATGCCAAAGTATCGCTGTCACCACCCAAGGACACAGCGTTTCGCAAAGCATCTTCATAAGAACATGCATCTAGTGCACAAATAATTGCCTGAGGAACAGAATTTTTACATTGCACATAAAAACGATTATATAATGGTCTGATTTCATCCAAACTTTGATGTACATTATATTGATATTTATCACTTATGGTTTCTTTTATTTGGTCTATAGGAATTAAATTTTGAATCATGAAACCTGTTTCAAGATAAGCATGAACTGCATTTAAACTTTCCGGATGATTATGTGTAATTTTTGTAATCTCGTCCGCTTTTTTAAATAAACATTGTTGATCGTGGTTTATATGCAAAAGCGGACTTATACGCATAACACAACCATTAGAACTAGAATTTATAGAAACACCAGTATTAACCCATTGCAAAAAACCTTTACCAAAAGCACCTATTTCACCATTTTCGTAGGTACGATTTTGATATTTCAAAGCCCATTTACGCAATGTTTCTTCGATTGATAGTTTTGATATTAAATGTTCAGCAACCGCACAAGTCAAAATAGTATCATCTGTAAAACAGCAAGATTCATCAAACAATGAAAAATCCTTAGTTTTGATGTTATGAAATTCAAAACGCGAACCAACTATATCACCAATAATAGACCCAAGCATTTTGGAACTCCTGAAACTTACATGACTATTATATACATATTATTCAAAAGTTAAGAAAAAATTATCTATCTCTCTTCCAATCTTCATAATCTCAGTTCGCAAACCGTCATCCCAGCACGACCAGAGAGTTCAAACCGCTCGTCAAGAGCGGTTTTTCTTTTATATTCCAATATCTTTGCTGAGTTCGAAACCACACTTTTTTGAAAGTGCTGTTTTTTACTTAATTTCGAACTTTTGCATCATAAACACGTGTATTTGTTGTGTTTTGATTTAACTTGTATATTTTTGCACCGGGCTTTGATATGATTTCGGTCATGGTTTGCTTATCACCATTTGTTTGAATCAGCAATGCAGCAGGTTCATCAACAGCATATCCGAATTTAGATTCTTTGACCAACATCCTTTTGATAACATCTTTGGAAGTGGCTTCTTTATCAATTCCTTTTTCTGGTTTCTTATTCCAATGCGGGCAAAAATATCCCTTTACAAAACCCAATGCTTTTTTTGTTGTAAGTGTAGATTCTGTTCCATCAAAATCTTCATCTTCGTCATTATCATAATATTCAAACCAAACACAACCACCAGCACTGTTCCCAGACATAATGACACCTTTGTCGTACGCTTCTTTTAATATTTTATCTGTACCTGATTCTTTTAATGCCTTCATTAAACGTGTTACATTACCACCGCCAACATAAATTATGTCTGCACTCATAATCATTTCGCGAATTTGTTCAACAGTTGGTCTTTGTGACAAATCAGTCAAAATCAAATTCTTCGCAACACAGCCTAATTTCTTTTCAAACACGTCACAAACAACAGGGAAATAAGTTGGACTATCATTACTCGCAGCGCCAATAAAAATCAAAACTGGTTGTTTTTTGCCTGTTATTTCCACTATCTTTTTATCTGCCAGTTCTGTTTCCCAAGGTTTTTGTTCGCTATGACCATCTTCGTGGATTTTGATTCTTCCCATTTCACCACCACCAATAGCAACAATTGTTTTAATCATGATAAAATCCTTTCTTATAGTGTGTATTATACATTAAATAATCTAGATTTACAAGAAACTAGCCTTGATTTTACCTTTAATCTCTTCTCTCTCGCTCAATCTGTATAATCTCGCTTTGAACTAAAACAATTTTGATTTACTTAATCACGCCACAAGCGATGCGGGCGCCACCGCCACCCAATGCCACAGGGCTATCGCTGTAATTATCACCGCCAGCATGAATCATAATCGACCGATTTTTAATTTCTTGGACTTTCAAGTTTGGAATCGTAAAAGATGTATTAACTGTACCATCCGCAGATACATTCAATACCGGCAAATCGCCTTTGTGTCCGCCATGTTGATTGGGTCCCATGTGGCGCCCTGTTTTATCGGGGTCATAATGACCACCTGCTTTGAGTGCGGGTTGCAAATTTCCTTTGGCATCAATGTCTGCGCCACAATTTGGGTTTTCGTGAATATGGAACCCATGTTCACCCGCCGGCAGATTATGCAAATTAACATTTACCAACAATCCAGACGGTGTATCAGCAAAGGAAACTTCGCCTATTTTTTGCCCCATGCCAGATGTAGTGGTTAAATAAATATCCGAATGCGCATCAGGATGACAATTGCTGCAACTTGTCAATAATAATGTCGAATATAACAAGATTTTTTTCATATCGTTCTCCTTTGCATTAATTAAGTACGTCTGTGTGATAAATATAAGGAAATATGCATTTTTTACAAAAGGAACGTTTTCAATCAGGCTATTACAATTCACGAAAAAAACATAGAAATATCATTTTCATCTTGTATCAAAAAAACAAAGGGGGAGACTTTCATATCAATTAGGCTTTATTTAGGTGTCCTTATGTGGTTGTTCGTGTTGTTGTTGCCGGTATTTATCGCGCAGATACGACATGCAAATCGCGACACAGGCACAGTTTTCTTTGAAGTTTGAGAACTTAATTTCAATGTCGAATTTGCTTCCCCACTTCCAGATTTCTTTGTTCCCAGTATCTTTACACTCGGGGCAGCATTCGCGCTGCAAACCAAAGCGCTTAACACCGCAACAACAAACAAACTGTTCCGTTTCGACATTTCAAAATTCTCAGCCTTTGCCTCAATTACACCACAAAAAAAAGCTAAAACCAAATGAAGCAACTATTTTTTTTAAACACTTACTTTTTTATAAAAATGTAAAAAAGACCAGATTTTTCAGTTTTTTATGCATTTTTTTATTTCAATATTATTGTAAAACTTTACTAAAAACCGTTAGAAAAAAATTTTTTTTATGATAAAATATATACTATGAAAAAAACATTTGTTCTTCTGTGCTGTCTGGTGCCTTTGGCACATGTGGCGTATGCCAAATTAACTGTCGCGAAATTCCCAGGAACAATTGATGATATGTCTTTCACATCCAGAATGGAAATCGCTGCCGAAGGGTATAAACCTTTTCTCGACAAAAGCGCTTACCAAGAATTAAATATTGTTCCAGGCGAAGAAATTTATACCGACCACATGATTGCTGTCGCCGAAGCCGAAGCAGAAAAAGCCAAAGAACAAGAAGACTATTGTAAACAACACCCCGAAGACAAAACCAAATGTCCCGATAAACCCGTTGTCACGACTGCTCCGGTTACCACAACTGTTCAAAGCGGAATATATTCTGGTCGCACCATTGGGGGCGGTTCAGTTATAAAAAACAACAGCATAGTCGGCGGTTCTTGTTATCCTGCTGCCAAGGACAACCATTTCACAAACAAAGTGCTAACCACAGGAAAATACGAAAAAATTCACCCTGCTTTTGAAAAAGGTTTAATAACCGTATTTAGAAAAGAAGGTGGTTGTGGCACAATCAAAAACGACCCGTGTGGATATACTTGTTATGGAATCGGCTCTAATTGCAACGGCGGAACAATAGTAAATTCTCGCGGTCAAGCAGAAGATATTTATTACAAAAGATATTTTGCTAATTATAAAATAGACAAATTACCTGACGTTATATCAACAGATATTTTTCTTGCTTCTATGGCCAGCGGTCCTGGAACAGCCCTATCACAATTTCGCGATTTTTTGGGATTACCCAAAAGCACAAAATCTGTGGATGAAGAAATGATAAATGCTGTAAAAAATTATCCAGGCGATATACACAACAAATGGATGGACAGACGCGATACTTTCTTACAAGCCGTCGCCCAAAAGCGTTATAATGGTTCCGTAAGTCGCGGATATAAAAACGCTATTGAAATAAAAAGAAAAAATGGCTGTCATGTGGAACCAACAGAACCAATATATCGACAATAGGACGTAAGAATAAAAATATGCTTGTATATTTTTATAAAAAAAATTAGGATGTAGGATATGAAGAAGGGATTATTTTTTTTCACAATTTGTTTAGTGTTTGTTTCAAACGCATTCGCTGCAACAAATTATATTCCTAAACGCTTTAATACTGTCACATCTCATGACGATGTTTATCCATACAGATTAAATAATGCGCAACCAAACCCATCTAATAAAACAACCACATCTTCATCAACCGCTAATTCCGTTGCTTCTAAATCGGTTGGCAAACGCAATGTTGTAAAGCGTCAAACACGGGCGCGTTCGGCCACAAATTCTGCTGTTGCAACAAATACACCACAACACCGGGTTGTTCAACGTCCAAACTCAATTACCGTACGCAGCGCAGCAACTAATACAGCTGTTCATCCAAAAGATGGTCGCAATTTTCAAACTGTCGTTCCGCGCTCTGCAAAAAAGGTCGCAACACGAACAACAAGAAATGTTCGTGAAAACAGTGCAAATTATTATTCAGGTGAAAAAGTTTCATCCGAACGCTGTTTCGCAGACTACAAAGAATGCATGGAAAGTTATTGCGAACGCGAAGATACTGCTTATAACCGTTGTTATTGCAGTGCTAAATTGGCGCAAATTGATTCTAAATACCAAACAAAAATCGATTCTTTGATTCAAGAAATCGTTAGATTACGTTATGATACTTCTGTGAGTAATGATGAAATCAAAGAATATTGGGACCAAACCATTGGTTCGTACACTGGCGACAACCCATGGGTAAACATAGACAACGCATTAAACATAGAATGGGCAGATGCACAAAGTCGCACTCGTGGACAAAATGCGTTTAACACAGGTCATGAATATTGTGTTCGACATTTGCGTGCTTGCTATTATATGTCATCTAACTTGCGCGATGCATACAAATCTGAAATCGCTCGCGATTGTGATGCATACGAAAAAAGCCTTCAAAAAATCAAGGCTGCTGCTGAAAGTGTCATAGAAAGTTATAAAAAATAATTTGTCTATCATTCACATTTCAAATTGTGTTCATAAATATTTCGCGCTAAATCGTCGCTGATACTGTCCCAATCTGCCGCGTGCCCGTATATTATATCACAATTACAAATCGCCCTATTCTGCGATGGTGTATTTATCGCGCAAGATGCTGCGAATATCAGCCACACCAGTTTTATAAACTTTGTCATGAAATTCCTTTTGTTTTTTTATGTTTATCTCGTATATTTGTCGTTCTTGATTTAAATACCGAATATTGCAATTAGCCTTTTCAATATTCACACCATAAAAATAAGCGCCCAATATCAAGGCGCTAACACATATAATCAAATATATCTTTTGCATTTTTATCACCACTATTAAAAATCCGCCAAAACGGCGGATTTTAATTATTGATTCATGGCAGCAAAGAAATCTTCGTTTGTTTTAGTCAATCTTAATTTATCCAACAAAAATTCCATCGCTTCCAATGTTCCCATCGGATTTATTATGCGACGTAAAACATACATCTTGGACAAAGTATCTTTGGATACCAATAAATCTTCTTTGCGTGTACCAGACTTTGTAATATCAATCGCAGGATAAACGCGTTTATCAGATAATTTTCTGTCCAAAATGATTTCACTGTTGCCCGTACCTTTGAATTCTTCGAAAACGACTTCGTCCATCTTGGAACCAGTATCAATCAATGCTGTTGCAATAATAGTCAAAGAACCACCACCTTCAATATTACGAGCAGCCCCAAAGAAACGTTTCGGTCTTTGCAACGCATATGCATCAACACCGCCAGTTAACACCTTACCGCTTGACGGCACCACAGTATTATATGCGCGTCCCAGTCTGGTGATAGAATCCAACAAAATCACCACATCTTGTCCCGCTTCGACCAAACGTTTTGCCTTTTCGATAACCATTTCTGCCACTTGAATATGACGCGTAGCAGGTTCATCAAATGTAGATGAAATAACCTCTCCACGAACGCTGCGTTGCATATCCGTCACTTCTTCTGGACGTTCATCAATCAACAAAACAATTAATTTAACATCAGGGTAATTAGTTGCAATAGAATGAGCAATATTCTGCAACATAACCGTCTTACCAGTTCTTGGTGGCGCAACAATCAAAGAACGTTGACCTTTGCCTGTTGGGGAAATTAAATCGATAACACGCGCAGACAAATTACGTCCTTTGTCAGTGTCGTTTTCCACTTCCATTTTTAATTTTTCATCTGGATACAACGGCGTCATATCATCAAAAGAAATACGATGGCGCAATTTTTCAGGATTATCACCATTAACACGCTCTATTGTTTCCAGCGCGAAATAACGTTCAGATTCATTTTGCGGCGCTTGAATTTGACCTTCGACATAATCACCAGTTTTTAAACCGTACTTTTTGATTAAATTAGGCGACACATATAAATCATCTGGTCCAGCCAAATAATTACTTTCTGGTGCGCGCAAGAACCCAAAACCATCTGGCAAGCGTTCCAAAACACCATCACCAATCAAAACTATTGATTTATCAGCCGCATAAACGCGCATGACCGCAAAACGCAGTTGTTGAACATTTAATTGAGAAGGATTTTCAATCCCCATATCTTCAGCCATCTTCAACAATTGTTGAGGAGACTTTGTCTTTAATTCATTTACGTGCATAAAAAACCTTTTTGGAAAAGGCAAACGAAGAATTTCGTCGCCGCGTTGCCACAATTTTACTAAAAAAACAATAAAAAGTCAAGCAAGTTTAACAAAAAGCCCCCTTTTATAAGAGGACCTTTTTTATTTGTATTCGTCACCAGTAAGTCCTGCGCCAGCATCCAATAATGCTTGACGAAGATCCATCGCAACTCTTTGGTTTTTAGCCGATACTGCTTCTGCACCAACCATAAAACCAACTGTTTTCTTGGCATTAGTAAAAGAATTCTCTTTAACCATTTTATCACCTTTTACGTTTTGTCTCTCTATCAATTATTGACAACACTACACCAAAAAAACTTTTTTGTCAAGTGTTTTGTCAATAAAACTTTTCACATTACATGCCACAGTCTTCGCATTCGTCTGTTTCAGTATATTCTTCAACAACGATTGGCGCAGGCTTTGGCTCTTCCATATATTGCACCTCTTTAACAACACGCACACGACGATTTTCAGCATTTGGCGTATTATTTGGTGTTGGAACTTTTAAATCTTCTTCACCTGCAGAAACTGCGATAATCTGCGATGCTGGTATTCCGCGTTCAATCAACATCTTTTGCACTGCTTCTGCACGACGACCACCCAAAGCATAATTATACGCGTTCGATCCAGCCGTATCAGTATGCCCAACCACAGAAACCTTTACATTTTTGTTTGATTGAGTTGTTTCTGCCAACTTTCTAATGATGTCATCATATTCAGGTTTAATGATAGCCTTATCAAAGTCAAATCTTATTTCAAATATTTCCTCTACTATTCTTTGTCTTGGTTCCAAAGGAATTTGTTGAACTTTGATAATAGTTTTATCATTTGACACTGGTGCTGGCGCATTGTTCAAATCGTCAAGTCTTGAATTAATCGCAGCCAATTCTGCACGCAAATCTGTCATCAATTCAATAAATTCAGCACGCGACACATAATCATCAAATTGAGGACAACTTGTTTGACATTTTTGACATTCCTGACATTTTGGGCATTCTACACTTAATTGTTGCGCCGGACAAGTTGGATTATCACGAATCACCTGAGCCTTGCATTCCTGACATTCCTGACAAGCCGGTTGCTTTGGACATTCTTGTGTTGAACAAGTTGGTTTTGGTTCTTCTTGTTGTTCCAACACAGCTTCCTTCAAAGCCTGACAACTTTCGCACGCAGTGCATTCTTGTTTTGGCTCTTCACGGTACACCGATGCCCCCCTGCTGTTTTCAATATCTTCACGATAAAGCAATACCTCTCTTACTTCTTGTAAGTCTTGGCACGCAGAACATTCTGGTTGTTTTGCAGAATCTTCTGAACGTTTTAACAACAATTCCTTTAATTCATGAAACTCTTTACAAGTTGGCGTTTCTGGTTGAACCAAAATAATATCTTTTATTTCTTGGTAATCATCACAAACAGAGCAAGACTGTGGCTCTTCTTGTTGTTGTCTTAGCAAAAGTTCCTTTAATTCTTGATAGTCTTGGGACGTTTGCGCCTGACATTCTTTACATTTTTGACATTCTTGCTGTTCACGATAAATCGTGGTTTCATATTTATCCCCAGATCCAGACAAGTCATCTGAACCATTAAATGTATCAGAACCTTCGTTCACATTTTCTTCGCCACCATAAATATTTTGATTAAATATCATAGGCGGTTGTTGTTGCTGTTTAGCAGCGACCGCAACAGGTATCGGCTGAATCACACTCGCTGGAACATTAACATTATTCACAATCAAAACACCATCACGCGAACGAGAAGCCCCAGCCATAGCACTTAACCGACGTGTTTCTGGATAATATTGTTCATCAACCGCAGGCTTTGCAGGTGTAAGATTTTCAGATTTTACAGCAGTTGGTGCAACAACTTTGCCTTTGCTACAATCACGCAAAGTTTCCATGGTCGCCGCGAAACGGTTTCTGCATTCTTCTGCCGTAGCACTTTGTCCAGTCGAAGCCGCAGATATCCAGCAATCAAATTTTGCTTGGGCTTCTGCTGCTAATTGAGGTTGTTTTTCCACTGCATCATTTTTCAATTCTTCTATCAAATCGTTATAAGCGGTATAAATATCAAACCTTTCTGCTTCCCCGCGTATTGGCCAATTATCCAAGTTTTCTGGAAAAGGTGTTTCGCCAGAAAATGCCCCCACTGCCTTTTGTGCAAATAATTCTGCAACATCGGGATAACCACTTGTGCGCGCATTATACAACGCATACGAACGATAATTCATAGCCAACTGATTAAGAAAGGAATCTTGATGTGGCGCACCATCAGCAGATATATTTTCAACATAATCCACCGTTGGCGTTTCATATTTCACAGTCACATTTTCTGTGTTTTCATCTGTCCCCATACAGCCCCCCAAAGCCACACATACAGCCAAAGACAACACAGATGTATAACATTTATTTTTCATAGTTGATTCCTTTCCTTAACTTAGTATCAAGATAATTATACAAACTTTTAAAAATCTAGTAAAGAGAAAAAATAGACCTTGTACAAATTTATAACAGGAAAAATTTTATTTATCTAACATCTGGGTAGCCATAGATCCCAAAGACGGCAACATAGATTTAATATTTCCAGAACCACCCATTGAAGAAACCGCTTCTAATACAGAACTTGTTCCAACTGCACCAGTAGATTGTCCAACACTGCCCAAAGTCTGTACCAAGAAATTACCGTACAATTCACGTTTGGCTGCATTTATTTTGCCTGGCGCACATCGTTCTGATTTTTCTTTTAATTTTGTGATTTTGCTTAATTCCGATTTGGTTAAATCTTCTTCTGTAAACGGAATTTTTGCAAACAAATCGTATATATTAGAAATGTATGTACAATTTTTATTGTTATCGTCGCACTTACTGCCAGAACTCGCTTTTGGAAATTTGTGCCATACAGTACCTTCGTCTGCTTTTGACGTAAAACTTTCATAACAAGTTTCATCATCATCATGTTCTTTTATAAATGTTTCATACGCACCACCACTGTTCTCGTTTTCGTTTCCAGAACAAGGTACCTCACCCATACTGCTTCGTGCGCTCTCTGCAGTCGTATCACCTATTTTAGCCCATTCTTTGACCAAATTATTTACAGTATTAAGTTCATCTGTGGTCGGTGCACAATCAGAACTTAATTGCTGCTGTTGCGTACTTAGACTTTTTACACTTCCAACCAAACCAATCACCGTGGGTAAAAGACTTGTTGCACTTGCCATCTTATCAGCCTGCTTAGTTGCCACAGGTGCAGCCTTTTTGATAGTGACTGCCCCCATTGACGCCACAGGCGCCAGACAAGCAATAACTGCAAAAATAGAAAATATCCTTTTCATTCTCTCTTGAATAACATTATAACATAAAAAAAAGATTAGATAAATATAAAAATTGCATTTTTATTTACAAAATACTAAACTGCCTATTATGAAACCAGATAAACGTAATTTTATAATCTTTTCAAAACATCGTCGTCTTACACGTTTATGGCAGTTTTTCTTTACTGGCTGGGGATTGGTTATGGTTGCAATCTTGGCAGCAGCACCTTTTTTAACCAAACAAATTTTATGGACACCTATAACCGCCGTTAATATGCGTGATGTCGTTACGAATCAGTTTAAAATGACAAACGCTTCTTTTTCTGGTATTGACAAAGATGGAAATCCTTTTAAAATTCATGCTGTATCTGGACACCAAGAATACGGAAAACCAGATGTAGTTTTTCTGGAAAAACCATCTGGAACAATTACGCGTTCTTCGTCCAAAGGCAAAGTGACAAACAAAATTTCTGCTCAACGTGGTAAATTTAACCACAAAGAAAAAGTTCTAACTTTGACTGGTCGGGTCCGCATGGATTCCAGCAATGGCGACAAAATATCAACAGACGAAATGGTGATAAGACTATGATAAAAAAATCTGTATTACGCGCGGAACATTTATCCAAAAGTTATGGAAAACGTCTTGTTTTACGAGATATTTCTTTGATTGCTAACCAAGGCGAATCTGTGGGACTTTTGGGACCGAATGGTGCCGGAAAAACGACTGCATTTTATTGCATTACGGGACAACTTGCGGCAACCAGCGGACAAATATTTTTAAATTCCCAAGACATAACTCATTTGCCATTTTATCAGCGTTCTCGTCTTCATATTGGATACCTTCCCCAAGAAAACAGCGTTTTTCGTGGTTTATCTGTCGAAGACAACATTATGGCTGTTCTTGAAATCGTCGAGCCGAATCGCAAGAAAAGACAAGAAAAACTTGATGCTTTGCTCAAAGAATTTTCTATTGAATTTTTGCGCAAAAGTCCTGCAACCGCTTTGTCCGGGGGCGAAAGACGTCGTGTAGAAATTGCACGTGCATTGGCAAACGACCCCAAATTCATTTTACTAGACGAACCATTTGCGGGTATTGACCCTATTGCAGTTAATGAAATTCGAGAAATGGTATCGCAACTAAAAAATCGCGGACTTGGCGTAATTATCACAGACCATAATGTACGTGAAACATTGGGAATCACAGATCGCAGTTATGTTTTACATGATGGTATGATTTTAAAACACGGAACTTCAAAAGAAATAGTCCAAGATGAAATGGTTAAAAAGGTTTATCTTGGCGAAAATTTCACTATGTAAAAATAATCTTAAATAAAAAAAAGGAGAATATAGACATGTTTACTATTGAAAAAATTCATGCGCGTCAAATTATGGATTCGCGTGGCAACCCAACGATTGAATGTGATATAACTTTATCGGGCGGTGCTTTTGGTCGCGCATCCGTTCCATCTGGTGCATCCACAGGTTCTTTTGAGGCACTTGAATTACGTGATGGCGGGAATGCTTATATGGGCAAAGGTGTATCCACTGCGGTCAAAAATGTAAACAAAATTATCGCGCCTGCTTTGATTGGTATGGACGCATCAAAACAAACAGAAATTGACGAAAAAATGTTGGCTATGGACGGCACACCAAACAAAGAAAAATTTGGTGCAAACGCTATTTTGTCTGTATCACTTGCAGTGGCTCGCGCAACAGCAAATGCAAAAAAAATTCCTCTTTATAAATACATCGCCGATATTTTTGGTGAATCTAATCCTTGTGTTTTACCACGTCCTATGATGAATATCATCAACGGTGGCGCTCATGCAGATAATGGTTTAGATGCACAAGAATTTATGATTATCCCAAATGGTGCAAAAAATGAAGTCGAAGCGATTCGTATGGGATCTGAAATTTTTCACAATTTAAAATCGATTTTGAAAAAATCAAAACATTCTACAAACGTTGGTGACGAAGGCGGATTTGCACCAAACTTTAACGCCTGCAACGAAGCATTAGATACAATCGTCGCTGCGATTCGTGCAGCAGGTTATGAACCTGGCACCCAAGTTTCTATTGGTCTGGACGTCGCTTCGTCTGAATTTTACAAAGACGGAATCTATAATTTCGAAGGCACAACAAAGACAGCAGACGAAATGATTGCTTTCTATGAAGATTTAATTTCCAAATATCCAATTATTTCTATTGAAGACGCTTTGGCGGAAGAAGATTGGGATGCATGGAAAAAATTAACTCAAAAAATCGGCGACAAATGTCAACTGGTCGGTGACGATTTATTCGTGACAAACCCGATTCGTTTAAAGAAAGGTATTGATAATGGCGTTGCAAATGCAATCCTTATCAAAGTAAACCAGATTGGTTCACTGACAGAAACTTTGCGCGCGATTAAAATGGCACAAGATGCCAAATATGGCGTTGTTGTTTCTCACCGCAGTGGCGAAACCGAAGATACTACTATTGCTGATTTGGCGGTTGCTACAAATGCAGGACAAATCAAAACAGGTTCTATGTCCCGTACAGACCGTATGGCTAAATACAACCAATTAATTCGTATTGAAGAAGAATTAGGCAATTCAGCAAAATACGGTATGTAAATGGTATCTTTGGCCAGCATTTTATGGATAATAAAACGAATAGTTGCTGTGGGTGTTTTAATATGCATTATATTAACACCCACATATTTGGCTGTTGTGAACGGTCGTGAAAAATACGATGCGATGCGTGTCCGTTTTGGTTCGTGGATTTTTGGCTGGTCAATCATAGGATGGCTTTTTGCTTTGTTTATTTCAGCAAAAAAGTAAAAACGCCCGTTTGGGCGTTTTTTTTATTTCTTTGGTTCTGTTGTCGCTGTCACAGCACTTGGTATTTCAATATCAGTCAAACGCACAACACGTGACGGATTGTTTTTCAAAGATTCTATCGTTGCATCCAATTGTGCCTTTTTCGCCATAAACAACTTTTTGTTTTTGGCATCCAAATTATCTATGGCAGGTAATTTGACAGTCATAGGATTTACATGTACCCCATTTTTAATAATTTCATAATGCAAATGTGGACCTGTTGACAACCCCGTTGAACCAGAATAACCGATAATTTGCCCCTGACGTACCATAGTCCCAACCTTCACCCCCTTGGCAAATTTTGACATATGCGCATACAAAGTTTCAAAAGTTCCATTATGTCTAATCTTTACAAAATTACCATGCCCGCGATTAAAACTGCGCGCAATAACACGCCCTGCCCCAGCTGCAGGAATTGGTGTCCCTGTTGGAGCGCGGAAATCAACACCTTTGTGTGCGCGGGTAAACCCAAGCACTGGATGTTTGCGTCCTTTTGAAAAATTAGATGTAACTTTTGCATTATTAATAGGTGTTCTTTTCAAAGATTTAATTGCACCATTACCATGTTCATCATAATATCCAGAATGTCCATCAGGTTTTACATAACGATACATTTGAACATTTCCACGCAACGCATCAAAAGAAACCGCTAAAACATGTCCATTATCAACCTTTTTATCCGAAGCAAAATTTTCTTCGTACAAAACATAGAATTTTTGTCCTGCCCTTATATCACGTTCAAAGTCCATTTCAAACGCTAACAAATCATAGACATCTAATATTAAACCTTCTGGAATTCCTGCTTTCATTGCAGAAAGATAAAAACTGCTGCCTTGGGCGATTTCGCCTTCTTTGTACGCAATACGCGTATCGCGTTCTATTTGAATTTTCTGGCATTGCCACGAATCTGGCGTTCCACAATCAATTTCTATTCTGTTCCAAGGTCCATTTTCAATAACAATTTTTGAAATGGCCTCACCTTCTTTTGGACGAACGAAATCGAATTTATCGCGCCCTGGGCGCAAAGTTGTAAAATCCGCATCTTTCTTTAAATTCTGCGAAATAACGTTTACATCGCGCATACTAAATCCCTGTTCAGTTAAAATCTTGGACAAAGTATCCCCAGATTTAACATCTATCAAAGTATGTATCTCTGGCGAAACGAACACGGTTTCCCTGACAGGTTTATAAAACAAGACCACGCATGCCGCAACGATAACCATCGCAATTGCAACAAACAACACAAAACGAGTCAACACATGTATGTTGCACGCTTTTTTACAAGATGCTGCCACACAGGCATTCACCTTTTTTAATATATCTTTTGCTTTTTTCATAAGGTCCATTATAATAAAAATATGAACATAAATCAAGCATTCGAAATTTTAAAAAACGCAGGTGGCATAAAATCCGCCCGTATCATCTTGGAAAAACGCAAAAAAATTTCTTTCTTGCGCACGATTTATTATGCACATCTTTTGCGAATTGGGATGCCAGTAGCAAAAATAATACATTCAAAATGGTTTTACGGGCTTGAATTTTACACAAACAGATACACGCTTGACCCACGCCCAGACACAGAAACTTTGGTAGAATCAGTCATCAAAGATTGTATTGAAAACAGACCGCGAACAATACTCGATATGGGCACAGGCACGGGCTGCATAATATGTGCGCTTTGTAAAAATATTGCAAATTTAAGTGGCACAGCCATAGACAAATCAAAAAAGGCTTTGAATGTGGCAAACAAAAATATCAAAAAATTTAATTTACAAAACCAAATAAAAACCCAGCACGCAGATTTTGCAACTTTTAAATCAAATACAAAATTTGATATTATTGTTTCAAACCCACCCTATATAAAATATGGTGATATACGCGTAAACGAAGGTGCAAAATTTGATCCCAAAATGGCACTATATGCAAAAAACGATGGTCTTGGGGCATACGAAGAAATCGCCCAGAACGCCAAAAAACTGTTAAAGAAAAATGGAAAGATATACCTTGAAATTGGCATAGGTCAATCAAATCAAATTATCAAAATATTTGAATTTTTTGGTTGGCACTTTGAACGCATTGAAAAAGATTTAGCGGGTATAAATCGTGTGTTAGTTTTTACTATTTAAAAAATTTATTATTTTTCTTTAACCAACCAATTGATGTTTCCATACCATGCCCATGAACAACCCATGTTCCATTTGATAAATCTTTTTTATACAAATTCCCAATAGATTCATGTATTTGGTTTGCATCACCACCTGGGAAACTGGTGTTTCCAAAACTTTCTTGGAACAAAGTATCGCCAACTAATAAAATTTTATATTTTGGAAAATAAAACATTAAACCACCTGGTGTATGCCCAGGGCTTTCCATTACTTCCATATCCATACCGGGCAAAATTTCAATCGTCCCCAAAGGTATATTTTTTGGCTTTTTATAATGTTCATGAATATGCGGAATTCCAAACATATCCAACAATTCGTTTCCCCACCCAATCAGGAAATTATCTTTTTCACTTAAAAACCAATCTACATTAAACCCTTTGGACAAAGCCGGCGCAGCAGATATATGGTCTGGGTGTCCATGCGTTGCATATATCGCGCGCAGTTTTAATCCGCGTTCTAACAAAACCTTTTCCCAATCGGTTGCTTTGCCCCACGGATCAAAAATCACAGCATCGTTTCCAACAGATACCAACACAGAATTTGTATTTTCTGGTGGCATATGCAGAACCTCAAATTTTACATCGTTATTTTTTTGCATTTGTTTTTTTCACAATTTTTTTAACTGTCTTTTTTGGTGTTTTTTTTGAATTTTTACCAAAAACAATTTCACGAATTTCTTCGCCAGTAAGCGTTTCTTTATCCAACAAAGCCTTGGCCAATTTATCAACAGTCGCCTTGTTCTTGGACACCAAATTTTTAGCATCTTTATATGCATTATCAACCCAACTACGAATTTCGCTATCCACCACTTCCGCTGTTTTTTCAGAAGCATTTTCCAGCGCAACTCGCTGACCGAATGTATTAACCTGATTAACAGCAACCAGACCAATTTTATCAGACAAACCAGCCGTTGTAATAGAACGTCTCGCGAGTTGTGTCGCCATAGCAATATCGCTTTCCGCGCCAGTGGTAATTTTATTTGCGCCAAAAAATATTTCTTCGGTTGCGCGTCCCGCCAAGAACACAGATAAATTCGCGCGTATTTCATCCAACGACATTGAAACCTTGTCATCAATTGGCAAATGTTGAACCATTCCCAAAGCGCGACCGCGCGGAACAATGGTCGCTTTGTGAATAGGGTCTGTAATATCGCTATAATGCATACCAACAAAAGCATGACCTGCTTCGTGATACGCAGTTAATTTAATATCTTCTGGGCGCATTTTGCGGTTCTTTTTTGGTCCCATTAAAACTTTGTCTCTGGCTTCTTCTAAATCACTTTGTTCCACAACTTTATGTTCAGCATGCACCGCATGCAGAGCCGCTTCGTTTAAAAGGTTTTCCAAATCTGCCCCGCTAAACCCAGTCGTTCCACGTGCGACATCCATCAAAGAAACATTTTCGTCTATCTTAAATTTTTTAGCATGTAATTCCAAAATATCACGACGACCTTCCAGATTTGGCAATTCAATATATATCTGTCTGTCGAAACGACCAGGACGCAACAAAGCTGCATCTAACATATCAGGACGATTCGTTGCGGCGATAACTATGATACCCGTATCATTTGCAAACCCATCCATTTCAATTAACAACTGATTCAAAGTTTGTTCTCTGTCATTATCATTTATTGTGTGTTTGCTGCGACTTTGCCCGATTGCATCAATTTCATCCATAAATAAAATACAAGGGGCGTTTCTTTTTGCCAATTCAAAAATTTCTTTAATTTTAGCAACCCCAAGCCCAACTATGATTCCAGAAAAATCGCTGCCCGATGTAGCAAAGAAAGGAACATTTGCCTCACCTGCCACAGCGCGCGCCAACAAAGTTTTTCCTGTTCCTGGTTCCCCAGACAACAATATTCCACGTGGAACACGCGCACCCAAAGATTTATATTTGTCTTTGTTTTTCAAAAAATCCACTACTTCCATCAATTCTTGCTTTTCAGCATCTATACCAGCAACATCTTTGAAAGTCGTTTTGGTTTTACCAGTAGTAATTTTAGTTGGGTTTTGCCCGATTAAACTGCGTGTCAAACCACCGCCACCACCACTGCCACCACGCATTATGCGCAACAACCAGATTAAAAACAAAGCACTTACCAAAATCGGCAGCCATTTTGCAACCCCATCCCACATAGAATCACTGTTATCAATAGACACTGTTGCACCATTGCTGGAAATTTTTTCCAATAATTCTGGGTTGTAAGTGATGTTAGCACGATAAGGTGTCCCGTCTTTCAAAAGGCCTGTGGCAACATCGTCTTTGTGAATATCCATCGTCTTGATATCATTTACACGACGCAACACATCAGAAAAAGACAATTCTATTGGTGCCTTTTGGACAGCGGCATCCGCGACCAATCCGTCTTTGACAGTTCCATTGTTTAAACCACCTAAAAAAATCATACGCGCAATCAACGCAACAAATAATACGATGAAAGCAATTAAATAAAATTTTGAACCGTCTTTTTTCTTAAATAGATTTTTTTCGTTTTTCATGTCTTTTCCTAAAACTTGTTCTTTTTCCTTCTGGAACAATCAAGATTCTGTCGTTTAATCTGCGAATCGTGCAATGCCCCAATGTAAACTTACAATCATCCTGCAAATTAGATAGTGCTTTTTGCAACGAATTCAAGCGTACTGGGTAATCGTTCCCCCCGATTTTTTGAATCAATGTTCCCAGAAACTTTAATCTAATTTCTTCTGCTTCGTCAAATAAAAAAGAAGAAACAAACATTGCCCCCCAAGAACGAATGACCATTTCGACACGCATAGCAATATATTTGTCCAACCATTCACGCGTTCTGGCCAGATTCTGCACAGCCAACAAAATTCGCGCATCACTGATACCCAAATCATCATTTAATACATGCCTATTTTGTCTAATTTTTACACGCGTATAATGTTCATCGCTATTCATGGAATCAACAAAGTATTTAATATTATTATCTTCACAGTATTGTTTAATTTCACTGCGCGGAACTTCTAACATCGGGCGCAAGATTTTAATCCCGTTTCGTTCGGATTCCGGCAACATAGCAGACAGTCCATATAAACCGCTGCCCCGCGACAAATTCATCAAAAAAGTTTCAATTTGATCGTCACTTTGATGAGCAGTCAAAAGATATTCTATGCCGTTTTCATGGCAAAAATCAGTCATCATTTTATAGCGCACTTCGCGTGCCGCGGCTTCCAAGCCACTGTCTGGTTTATCATCATTCCAATAAAAAATATGGCATGGAATATTCAGTTTTTTACAAACATCTTTGACATATTCAGTTTCAATTTCAGCCTCTGGGCGCAATCTGTGATTTACGTGTAAACAAGTAAAATTCACCCCTATTTCGTGCAACCAATAAAGCAAACACATAGAATCAACACCACCACTGACCCCCAAAGCCATCGTAGCATCTTTGTAATTTTTCATAAAATTAATAAACTTTTGATTCATAACCTCACTATTTTATGGTATAATTTCGAAAAATAAAGGAAAAAGAGATGAATAAGAAAATAAAAACAGTAGCAGTATATTGCGGCCATCAATTTGGCACCAACCCTGAATTTGCACGTGACGCACAAAAAATTGGCGAATTATTAGCACGAAACAAGATGACGCTTGTATTTGGTGGCGGAAATGTTGGTTTAATGGGAACTGTCGCCAGCGCAGCATTAGATAATGGTGGCAAAGTAATTGGGATTACTACAAAACACGTGGTATCTTTGCAAGAACCTGCACACGAAGAAATCAAAGTCAAAGTTGTATCTGGTCTGTCCACCCGCAAAGAACAAATGTTTAAATTATCTGATGCTTTTGTAATTTTACCGGGCGGGATTGGCACATTGGACGAAATGACAGACATTATGACTAAACAGCAAGTTGGCGAAACTCACAAACCAATATATATAGTAAACACAGCGAAATATTGGGAAATTTTTGGTCAATTTATGGTTCAAATGCAAACCGAAGGCTTTTTAAAAAGTGCAGACGAATACAATCTGCACGTGATAAGCACCCCAGAAGAATTAATGCAAAGGTTAATCAATTGTGACGATCTTGTCGCGTCCTGTTAAACCTTTGACAATCTTGATTCTAGATTTTGGAACATCAAAATATTTTGACAACAATTCAACAACGGCACCATTTGCGCGCCCGTTTTCGGGCGCAACAGTCGTATAAACACGCAAAGCACCGTCGTTTTCTACGACTTTGTTTTGTTTTGCGTGTGGTGTGACACGAATATTAAAAGTCTTCTGTAAATCTTTCATCGCTCATAATATGAATATGGAAATGCATTACCGATTGACCTGCCCCGCGACCAGTATTCGCCACAGTCCTGAAATTATCGCGCAATCCCAATTTTTCCACAGTTTTACGAACCCCGTTCCAAAAAGCAGCCTGTAATTCAGCGGGCGCATTTTGTGTGAAATCAAAAATGTCAGTATATTCACCACGTGGAATTACCAAGACATGAACACGCGCGCGTGGTGCAACATCATAAAAAGCCAGCACATTATCATCACTATATACTTCTTTGCATGGAATTTCCCCACGTAAAATCTTGGCAAAAACATTATTTTTATCGTACATTTGTGTCCCCTTTTGGTTTATTGATGGTATATTACACCTTTTACATATATAAAATCAAGACCCTTGAAATGCTGTTTTTTTGTACTATATTTGAATCACAGCAAAGGAGTTGTTTATGTTTAAACCATTGCATAATTATATTTTATTACAAAGAATTGAAGAAGAAAACAAAACCGCTGGCGGAATTATTATCCCTGACAATGCAAAAGAAAAACCTTCCCGTGGACGCGTTATTGCTACTGGGGATGGAATTTTTGAAAACGGACAAAAAATTCCTGTGACGGTTAAAAAGGACGATATTGTTTTATTCGCTAAATGGGCGCCGTCTGCAAACGAAGTCAAAATTGACGGCGTTGATTATGTCTTAATCAAAGAAAATGATATTTTGGGAATTTTATAAAAGGAATAAACTATGGCAAAAGATATTGTATTTAATACTGATAAATTGGCATCAGGTGTCGATAAATTGGCAAATGCTGTAAAAATTACTATGGGGCCAAAGGGTCGCACTGTTGTAATTGAACGCGCTTATGGTGCACCAATCGCAACCAAAGACGGTGTGACTGTTGCCAAAGAAGTGTCATTAAAAGATCCGGCTGAAAACATCGGCGCAAAAATGATTCAAGAAGTTGCTAAACGCGCTGGCGATTCTGCTGGGGACGGAACAACTACTGCGACAGTTTTGGCACAAAACATTTTCAAAGAAGGTCGTCGTGTTATCGCTGCTGGGATGAACCCAATGGATGTAAAGCGCGGCATTGATATTGCTGTCGAAGCAGTAATCCAAGACATCGAAAAACATGCACGCCCTGTCAAAGATTCTGCTGAAATAGCCCAAGTTGCAACAATCTCTGCGAACAGCGATTCTGACATTGGTCAAAAGATTGCTGACGCTATGGAAAAAGTTGGCAAAGAAGGTGTTATCACTGTCCAAGAAGCCAAAGGTTTAGATACTGAAATCGATGTAGTCGAAGGTATGCAATTCGACCAAGGTTTCATGTCGCCCTATTTCGTCACAAACAGCGAAAAAATGTTGGCTGAATTAGATGGCGCTCAAATCTTGGTTTCTGAAAAGAAAATTACAGGGTTGCAAGCATTACTTCCTATATTAGAACCAATTGCTCAATCGGGACGCCCATTATTGATTATTGCCGAAGACATTGAAAACGAAGCATTGGCAACTTTGGTATTGAACCGTTTGCGCGGTGGATTAAAAGTTTGCGCTGTCAAAGCGCCTGGCTTTGGCGACCGTCGCAAAGAAATGTTAAAAGATATTGCGATTGTCACAGGTGCCACAGTTATATCTGATGATATGGGTATGACTTTTGAAAACATTAATCAATCTGTGTTGGGTTCTGCGAAACGCGTTATTGTTTCCAAAGATAAAACTTTACTGGTGAACGGAAACGGGGATACCGACGCTATCAAAGCACGTGCTGACGAAATCCGTCAAAACATTTCTACTTCAACCAGCGAATATGACCGCGAAAAATTACAAGAACGTCTGGCTAAATTGGTTGGTGGCGTCGCAGTTATTCATGTTGGCGGTATGACCGAAGTCGAAGTCAAAGAAAAGAAAGACCGTGTTGATGACGCGTTGGCTGCAACTCGTGCTGCTGTGGCTGAAGGTATTGTCGCTGGTGGTGGCGTAGCATTGGTTCGCGCTGTTGAATCTTTGAAAGATTTAAAAGGTGCAAACCCAGACCAAACTGTTGGCATTGACATTATTCGTCGCGCAATCAAAACACCTTGTATGCAGATTGCTGAAAACGCAGGTGTATCAGGCGAAATCGTCATTGGCAAATTATTGGAAAACAAAGAATATAATTTTGGATACAACGCTCAAACTGGCGAATATATAGATATGATGAAAGCCGGCATTATCGACCCAGCCAAAGTTGTTAAAACTGCTATCCAAGCGGCTGCATCAACCGCGGGTGTACTTTTGACAACTGGTGCGGTTATGTCTGAAATCCCAGAAGAAAAATGTTCTTGTGGCGGACAAAATAATCCAGGCATGCCAGGTATGATGTAAAAAAAAATAAAAACAAAAAATCCCGCACAACGCGGGATTTTTTTATTTAACTTTGCTGAACGCTTTTAATAATTGACAGCGACAATATTTTACTTTGTCTTTTTCTTGTTTTTTATTTATCCACATTTTGTTTTCATCGCCCCCACCGATAACACCATCGATTTTACCGTCTTTGTTAACATATACAAATACAGGCTGATAATTGTTTTGTTTTAAAAACATACTGTCCACAGCGACATTAAATTTGACATTAAAATCTTTTTTTATCCATTGAAAAACCGGCACCACACTATTTGCACAAGGCGTCAAATCTTTTTCCATATCGCCAAAATACCTGTATCCGTTTTTTACGTAAAAATCAACAGCGCGTCTTAACGGCGTAAGGCTTATTTTATCTGCAATCAAACAGGATGTATTTTCAAAAGCCCTTAACAATCTAGAACCTATACCACACTTTTGATATTCGGGCAACACATATAAATGTTCCAAAAAAGCTTCTTTGGAATAAACAGAAAACAATTCACTTGACCGTTCAAAACAAAAACCTTGGGCAAAACCAACCATTTCTTTTTTATGATACGCAGCAAACGCAAGATTGTGTTGCCAATTATACAAATTTCTTTGATAATCGTATAAATGACTTTGCCTTTCTTCTTCTTTGGAACACAAATTTCTAAATTTACCAGTAAAGGATCTTATTATTTCTGCATCACAGGCAAATTCAATATTTATAAAATCATCCCAAACGCCTTTGACAGATTGGTTAAAAATTGGAACTATATCAATTTTTTTATTGTTCTTTACCATCGACAAAATTTTAAAACTGTCAACACAATTTGTCAAGAAACATCTTAAAATTTGCAAAACGGCTTTTTTCTGGTAAAATTTTCTTATACAAAAGGAAAAATATGTATAAAACTTTCAGGAAAGTTTGGAAAAAATTTTGGACTCCAATATTGCACAACTCTGTTATACAATGGATATTAGCATTGATTCTGGCGGGAATAACTTGGTTTGTATTTTTAACTTCGAAACATAAATTCACAAACACAGATTCTTTAAAACGATATAGAAAAAATCCAGTAATATTTGTATTTTTTCATGGGCGTTGCGCTATGCTGTCGCCTATGATAAAAAGCGCAAGAATAAAAGGATGTTGTATATCTTCGCGCCACAAAGACGGACACATGATGGCGCGCCTGCAAAGACTGTTCGGCATGATCGCAATTTATGGTTCAACATCATCAGGCGCAGTATCAGTTCTTCGCGAAGGCGTTCGCATAATCCGCGACAAGAAACTTTCTATGTGTATCAGTGTTGATGGTCCTTCTGGTCCATCTCTGCGGTTGCAAGATGGTGCGCTTTATTTTGCCCGCATGACAGGTGCACCTGTTGTACCAGTTTGTTTTTCATGTTCAAAACCAATTTATCTGGACAGATGGGATAAATTTATGATACCGAAATTATTCGGGACAATATCTGTGAATATCGGGGAACCTATCT
This sequence comes from Alphaproteobacteria bacterium, assembly GCA_017524525.1. Lineage (GTDB taxonomy): Bacteria > Pseudomonadota > Alphaproteobacteria > Rs-D84 > Rs-D84 > Enterousia. Next base: position 50,608 of record JAFXVM010000003.1, read on the forward strand.
ATATTGATTCCAAATTGCACGGCGAAGAATTCGAAAAAAAACGTATTGAAATAGAAGAAATTATGATAAAACAATTGCGCCACATGGACCAAGAGTTTAATTTACCAGAAACCCCCTGCGACCTTAATGCCACAGATTATAAAAAACAAAGACGCACAAAGAAATAAAACAAAAAAAAGGGTCACAAAAACTTGTGACCCTTTTAATTTATTTGGTAATTGATTAGAAATTATATCTAAATTTCAACATACCTGTTTGAGATGTATAATCTTTGCGGACATCAATATCATAGTTGATAGAGAAATCAAATCCACGATATTTCATACCCAAACCGATACCGAATTCGCCACCGAATCTGGATAATCTTTCAACATCCAAAGTATATGCATCTACACCTGGCATTGTAATAGTTGCAACATTTTTATCTGACAACATATCGTATTTTATCGCCGCATTTAATTGTGGGATAAATGTTGTATATCTGTCAGCAATTACACTGAACGCATATTTTGCACCCAAAACGCCAGTCAAGAAATTTGTATTATCAGACTTTGTTTTGACCCCCAAAGAATTGGTATAATCGTCAGCCATTACATGCATATAACGCAATCCCAATTCTGGAGTTAAACCGAAATCTAAATCATACCCAGTTGCAACACTCATTCCAAATGAATCTACATCGAAATCAGCAGTCACAGGTGTTCCCATTGCATCACCCTCTTCTGAATAATCAGACATAGTGTAATGTGCAACGGCGTTCACATACCATGCTGCCGGTTTATATTGACCATAAAGGAATACAGTGTTGCTGTCGATTTCTGTATCACGCACAGAACCAGAGATATCAGAATGAGCATAAGAATAACCTGCCCCCACTGTCCAAACTCTGTTCATTGTGCCATCTAACCCAGCAGCGATTCCACGAGTATAACCGCGGAAAGCGTCGTTTTGTTTTGATTTGTTGAACAAACCTTGCGCCCAAACACCACCACTGGTCATTGTGATATCACCACCATTACGTCCAATAGTTGGCGCAGCCATACGTGCAGATGCCAAATTTGCTACAGTTGTTTGAACTGAACTTGCCACAGATTGAGTGACAGATTCTTTTTCTGGATGAACAGCTTTGGCTGCATGTTCCACTTCATGTTTTGCTTCTGGTGTTCCTTCTGCCAATTTTTCTTGGATTTTAACACCCAAATCATTCAGCTTTTCAGAAGTAGATGCATTCAAACCAACAATCGCTTTGGCTGCATCTTGTTCGATATCATTTTGTTCAGCAATATCAGCAGCAGATTTCATCGTTGCAATCAAATCTTTGTTGCCTTCTGCCCAAGTGATATCATACACAGAACTTGTTGCATCGATACCAGCCGCTCTGAACGCAGCATCACCGAACACATGATAAGTTCCTTCGCCTGCAAAAGACAATTTCAAAGTTCCATTACCATCGAAAGTTCCTGCTGTGATTTGAGCATCACCATTACGCAAAGTCGCCAACATTGTCCCGTCCAATGTAATGGTTCCCTGTTCTATCGTTGAAGTACCGACATTCAAAGTTGCACCATTTGCAATTGACAATGTTCCATCACCAGTAATACCACCATCCATTGTGGTTGTCCCACTTAACACATTCACAATCCCAAGATTATGAATATCATTGGCGATACCATTTGCCATATTACCCGAGAAAACCAAATCACCAGCAAAGTTAACTACAGCAGCCCCTTTGTTGTAAATAGCGCCACCTGCCAAAGTTGCTGTGTTGTTCGAAAACACGCCACTATTGAAAGTCGCGACTGCAACCCCATGATTTACCAGAGCTCCGCCGATTCCATCTGTTACATTTGCTTTATTACCACTAAATGTTACATTTGAACCAAATATAATATTACTGTTTCCATTATAGATTGCAGTACCTGTATTATCTGCAAAAACAGCATTTTTACCTATTGTTACATCATCACCATATAACCTAATGGCAGCAGCTCCAGTAGCACTAGTAATTGCATTATTAATGAATTTTGCATTATCACCGATTGTAACCGTCGAATTACCAGCACCAGTACTTGATGTTCTTATCCCAGCAGCTTTTTGAGATGAGTTTCCGCTAAATTCAACATTGTCCCCAATAGTGACATTATTCGCATTCAAGAAATATACATTACCAAAAGGCGAATAATTATTTGTAAATTTAACATTATCGCCAATAGTAACAGTTCTGGTTGCGCCGGTACCTTCTGAATAAATTGCAGCACCCATTTCAGAACCGCCAGATGTGACATCTAAATCCCCTTCTTTTATAAATGCTTTGTTATTATCAAATGTCACATTATTACCGATGGTTAAATTACCATAGTTCGCAATAGCTCCACCTTCTACATTTGCATAGTTCCCAGCAAAAGTTGCGCCATCACTTACAGTAATCATACCATTATTATATATGGCACCACCATGGAAAGCAGTATTGTTATCAAATCTACCGCCAACTGTTAAGGTTCCACTATTATATATGGCTCCGCCTTTACCATCAGCGTAAGTTGCCAATGTGTTTTGTGAATTTGGTGTATAAATTCCATTGGCTTTATTACCAGAAAATACCCCGTTTACCAATGTCATAGTATCCGCGTTAAATATCGCACCACCATTACGACCAGCTGTATTACCAGTGAATGTTGTTGCACCGTTTATAACAAAATCAGCACGACCCACCGTATTGCCTTTTGGTGCCACACTATTCCAAATAGCACCACCATCTAAATCTGCATGGTTAGTTGTAAATGTTGTTGTTCCGTTAATTGTAACATCAGAATCTTGATTTTGCCCATCATATGCACGTGCAACAATCGCGCCACCATGTGCTTTTGATGTATTCGACGTAAATTCATTTGTTCCATTTGTTACACCAATAACCAATGTCGCAGTACCTGCTTGACCACGGTTATGAATCGCACCACCACCACTTTTTGTAGCGCCAGTATCTTTTGCTTGGTTACCTGTGAAAATATTTTCATTACCTAAAACACTCAAATCACCAGCATTAAATATCGCCCCACCATAACCAGCATTAGCAATATTATCAATGAAAGAAACTTTGTTCGCTGTGAATGTAACGGTTCCCCCGTTATCAAACGCACCAGCAGAACTTATTGTTGTATTTTCCTCAAACAACACATTACCATTTGTATTAACTGTCACAGTACCAGCATTTTTTAATCCGCCACCGTTACCACCTGTATTGCTTGTAAAAACAAAATTACCTCCATTTAAACTGATACTGCTATCGGCGGCATTTATCAAAGAACCATTCGCGGCACCATTTGTATTATGATTAAATGTTGCACCATTGTTAAAGACAATATGATTGTTACTGCCGTTCGTCATCAATGTACCAGTACCAATATTGTCTTCAAACGTTGCAGCACCATTAAATGTAATATCACTAGCACCAGTAGCAAATATAGCAGAAGCGGAAGACGCTTCATTTTCTGTAAACGTTGCTGTGTCATCAAATGTTATATGCCCCCCCATAGCAGCTATCGCACCACCACTAGAAGACGCAGTATTTGCATTAAACGTTGCGACATCATTAAACACCATATCACCCGTTGAAATTATTGCGCCCCCTTTGGATGCAGAAGTATTTTGACTGAAACTTGCAACATCATCAAAAACTATCATGCCACCATGGTGATGAATCGCACCACCGCCTATTATGTCAGCATTCATAGAACCTGTTGCAGAATTTCCTGCGAAAGTTACAGCTTCATTAAATTTGATATCTGGCGATTCTAAATTTCCAAGACCATAATTAAATATCGCACCGGCACCATTTGCACTATTTGAGGTGTTATTTGTGAATGTTGTAACGCCATTAAAAACAATTTTTCCACCAGGTGTATATTCTGGATATACATTAACATCATGTGTTGACAGCCAACCACTTCCTATTGCTCCACCCATACCACCATTTATCAACGAATTTCCTGTGAATGAGGTTGTTCCATTGAATGTCAAGGTAACATCCTGAACATCTTCCATATAAAACACGGCACCATTATTAGCAGTAGATTCTGCAATATTAGAAGCTGTTAAATTATCATATGTAGTGTTATCTGTAATAACATGTCTAGAATCTACAGTATCCGCCATCGCAGGCATGATTGCCAATGCTGGTAATACAGAAACACCCATTAAAAAATTGTGAAATTTTTTATTCATTATGAAAACTCCTTTCTTCATACGATTGGAATCGTATTACATTATTTTTACATTGTCAATCTGCGGCATAAAAAAAACACTAATAAATTATGAAACTTATTAGTGTTTTTTATTCCTAGTTTATTTTTCAAGATTATTTTTAACTTTTCTTGAAATACAATTTCGCATATTCAGCAATTACATTAATCATAATTTGACGATAGCCAAATTTGTCCCAATTATGCGAAGACACATACAAAGACGGTCTAAAATCTGCGAACTTGGTATTTTCCCAATCTATAAAGAAAGTAATATCAAAAGTTTTTGTATCCAGCATAAAGTTTTGCCAAATATCATCCTGACACCAGCCATACAAAAAGCCAGGTCTATCAGATTGATTTGGTTTCAAATCACGAATTTCGATTGGGTCTTGTTTTCCAATCACATACAAAAAATTAGCAATTTGTTTTGCAATATGTTCACTGTGTTCTGCAATTACCTTTGGTGAAACATCAGTTAACAAAGTCCCTTTGGCAAATTCATATTTTCTTATGTAAATATTCTTATAAGGAATTACTTTTACCAAAGGAATTTTAATTGGTGAAATTCCATAAAACGCATCAACGATTCTTTTTTCACGAATCGAAACATCTTTGCCATCAGTCAACAAAGGAAATTTGAAAACATGTTTATTATTCAAAATCACGATAAAATTTTTGCATCCATATCCAACAACTGTTCTTATCTTTTTCTTTTCCATATTACGTGCGAATTTACAAACATATCGAACATAGTCCCGCGTTTGCGGAAAACGAATCCGCGTGCGCACTTTGTCACGTAAACGCTTAGACCAAATAAAACCACAAATTATATTAGATATAAGATGTCGCATAATTCACCTTTTATTTTGCTGAATATAATCATAGGACAAAAAACACACATATGCAAACTAAATTAGTTTTTAATTGAAAAAACAAATAAATCATATATAATACGGAAACGAATTGGGGTATAGTTTAATGGTAGAACAGCAGACTCTGACTCTGTATATCGCGGTTCGAGTCCGTGTACCCCAACCAAAAATTCAAGCACCCTTTTGGGTGTTTTAATTTTTGGTTATTTGGGCGTAACGAGACGAGAACCGCAGGTTCGACAAGCAGTAGATTTTGGAAGTGCAACGCACCAAAATCGTTACGATTGCCACGCAAGCGAGTACGCAGATGAACGATTAAGAAAATTTACAAAAATCGAAGTTCACGAAATTTTTTTTATTTTATTTATTGTTTATCAAGGCACCGTGTACCCCAACCACACTTCGCGTCTGCGACGCTTCGTGTGGCAGCCCACGCGGACGGAGCAGTTATCACGAAGTAGTGTCACACGAAGTTTTAACGAAGTGTGGCGGACATAAGCAACCGTTCGTTTCAGAGCGGGTTTTTGTTTGTTTTCTAATACTTTCACCGAGTTCGAAAGTTAAAATTAAAAAAGTGGCGATTTTTCGCCACTTTCGAACTCTTTATAAAATATCATTTTCTAAAAGGCACATTTGCACTCCATTCTTTACCTTTGTATTCTTGTTTTACTGGTTCACAATAATATCCAACGCCAGAATTGTATTTTTCAAAAGAAATATCATATTGAACTATCATATGTTTTTTTGAATCTAAAGCCATAGATAATTTTGCTTCTTTTGTTGTGCCTGGTAATATTCCTTTGTATTCTAATAAATAATAACCTGGTTCATATTCTTCATTTTTTATTTGTGTAAAAATTTCTGTTTGTTTGTCTATAGAAACTTCTGCTTTATCAGAATATGTTTTTACGTTGACGATAACAGGGATTTTATTTTTTGAAGAATTTGTCATGCCTTCTTCCATATATGTTTTATAATCATAATCTATATCACATTTTAGTTCTGCTTCTGATGAAGGTCTGTTACATGCTGCCAATGCCAACAACATGGGTAAAATAAGTAATTTTTTCATAAAAACTCCTTTCTATTCACGAAAAATTATATCATAGATTGTTAGTTAACACAAATTTATTTATTCTAAAACATCTTTCATCCCATCAATCTCTTGTCCGATTTGTATCAATTCGGCTCGCGAATTGTGCAGACAGCACAATAAAAAATTCACCTTGCTGGAATTTTAAAAAATAGTACAATGTATTCAAGCACAACAAAAATATACTAACAAAGGAAGGTTTTATATGAATTCTTATGACCAAGCCGTTAATTTAGTAAAAACAACAAAAAACGCGACCATATCTTTTCTTCAACGCAATTTGAATATCAGTTATAACAAAGCCGCTGAATATTTAAACCAAATGGAAAAAGCGGGTATTGTTTCACCAATGAATGCCGAATTCAAAAGAACTGTTCTTTAAAATCAACCAAGAGGGAACAAACATGTTAAAAATAGACGAAGCTAAAATGAAAAAAATCATTCAACAAGAAAATGCTGCACGCGATAAAATACCACTTGTCCAGTTTTGGAGACAGGCTAAGTTTTACAAAGACACTTTTATCTTGGAAGACGAATACCCAGAAATCGAAAAAGCAAAACTTTTGATTTCAAATGAAGAAATTGATGCAGACAAAGCCCCCAGAAAAATACACCCAAAATTACAACCTGAACCTTTTGTCGGGGATTTGGCTTTGGCAAAATGTTTTGTTGTGACATTAAATCCACGCGCTGGGATTCCTTATGCCGAAGAATACAGAAATTGGGAAAATCCGCTGTTGCAAAAAATTACAAAACAAAACATTATCCAAGACCGCAGAATGTACCCTTTTTATTATCTGGACCCAGAATTAGAAAATACTGGTGGTGGACAATGGTGGTTAAAAGCATTGGGTATTGATACAACAGATTCCCAAACATCAATTAAACAAACAATTGTACCAAATAAATACTTAAGACGATTGGTCGCAACACTGTTTTGTGATTTAGAATTATGCCCATATCATTCTAATCAATGGGATAACAAAAAATTAAAACAGTTGATTATCAACAAAAAATTAAAATCGAGTCTTATGATAATAGATTTTATCAAAGAAATTATTCAAGACCCCGAAAAAACAATATTTATTCGTGGAGACAAAGACAGCGGTTATGCATCACAAATTTTACAGCACTTTATCCCTGAATTAAAGCACGACCTGCCAAATGTTCATTACATATCTGGTCAGCGCGTATGGTTGCAGCCAACATCAAAAAATGGCAAAATATTGTTTGATAAAATTTTGAACCAATAACAAATTTAACCAAAGGGACGAACCTATGGCTTATATAGTAAGTTTTCGTGGACAAATTGTTGCTGGACCTTTTCCCATCGAAGGAATGGCAATAAATGCTGCTGTGAAGAAAGCAAAAGAACTTAACAACACATACCCAGTAAGCGAATTCAAAGTACAAAAAGTTTAAATCTTTTAAACTCTTCCCTGCTTTCTGCGTATCACAGCATTCATATCCGCTTTGTTTTTTGATAATTGCTTTTCAGATTTTTGTCTGGATTGGGCGCGTGTTATCGCTTTTTGATAAAGGTTATCATATTTAACGCGACCATTATCCCCAGCAACACCATAGTTTTTGTAATATTTTATTGCTTGCTGATATTTTGCGATGGCATCTTTGTATTTCCCAGCCGTTTCATAAACACTTCCTGCTTTATAGCACGCATTAGAATATGCCGACACTTCATCTGTTTCCAAAATCTTGTTAAAATATTCCAAACTTTTATCATATTGTTGCAATTCAGCATAAGTCGCAGCAATATCATTTAACAAATCAGTTCCATAAACGCCCTGCTTTTCCATAGATAAAAATTGTTTCAAAGCATCTTCATAATTGCCTTGACCAACAAAATGATTTGCTTTGGCATATTCGTCTTTGATTTCTTCTACGTTTTTGTCTTGTTTTTCTTGCACTACATAAGTAAAAAGTTTTTTTACATTTTTATCATTACATATTTCGCCAACTGTGAGACCTGGGACACTGGTATAAACAACATTAGAATAAGCCGCAGCCGTTTTTTCACACCATTCCTTGTAATTCCATTTGTTCAAAGTCGCTCTTTGAACATGTTTTGTTCCCAAACAAGACGAACGACGTCCAGGACACACAGAAAAATTCAGCATTTGTTCACATAAACTGTCTTGGTTTAAAAACACAGCCGCTTCATTTGCACATCTGTATTTAAACCCAGAATTTGACGCGACATTTCTGTCCCAAAACATAATAATATCAGCACACATCAATTTGTCTTTGTATTCTTTCTTGATTTTTGGAAAAATCGTATTGATAGTGCTGGGGTTATTATAAGCCATACAGAATATCGCAGAAAATTCATTAGGTGTTAATTCACATCCTTGTAATTTTTCAAACATACGATCAAGGACTGTTTTATCACTTTTTACAAACTGCTTAGTTTTTGGATTCTGCGTCACCGTTCTGTATTTTGCCCAACCAATAACCAATTTCAACATGTCTGCATAAGTTATAGTTTTGTTTGCAAAAATCTTTTGATTTGAAGCCAAATGATACCATTTTGCTTCTGGGTTATCGTAATCGTTTATGTCTAATGGCGAATAAGTCGAACCAACGCCAAATGTATTTTTTGTACCCCTGTATAAACCATGATCATCATAAGCAATCTTCATAGGAACTTCTTCTAAAATCAATTCTGCAAAAATTATGTTTAATGATTTATCGAACAGAGCATACATATCTTCCACAGTGTTCAACTTCACAGGCGAATAATCCATCGGTTGCTGTAAAACTTTGACTTTTTGTGGTTCTTGCACAACATCTTGGGCGACCAATTCAGTTTGCTTTGGTGATTTATGTTGTGTTTTGACATCAGGCTTTTTCAAAGCATTTCCGCCAAACACCAACCCGCCAACCAATGCAGCCCCCGCAACTATACGTTTAGCCTTGCTTGGTTTTACAACTTTTTTAACTGTGTTTTTTATTTTTTGAATTGCTGATTTAACTTTCTTTTGTTCAGCCATAATTTTCTCCTTAAACTTATACATTCATTATAGTACATTTTAAAGAGATTTCAAAATATCCGTTTTAAAATTTGCAAAACCGTCATGTGACGCAGATTTTATGATGATAATATCTTTTTCATCCGCCCATTGTTTTACCAAACTTTCAGGAACGTTTTCATCGCGCCCCCCAACAAAATGCTTTTGCGGAACAGACGGCAATTTTTCCATATTCAAAGATTTATTTAATGGTTCGTCTTTGTGATAATCAGTCCATTGTTTGTGATTTAACACCCCCGCGACAGTAATCCATTTATCAAACTTTAATTTTGGGTTTTGATTTATTACCAACCCCGAAACCATAGCCCCCCCAGAATAACCAATCAAAACAATATGTTTATTTTTCGCAATTTGTTTTATGGCGTTGCTTTGAGCATCTATGATTTTTTTGGAAAACCTGCCATTTGTCCAATCGCTTTCGTCGCAATTTTTATCCATTATAAATTGACAAACCCGCGCCATATAAACAACATTTTCAAAACCATCAGCCGCCGCCAAATCACGAACAAAAGTTCCACGTGGCGTTGGATTATTTGTCGGTTGGCCATACGCATCAAAAGCGTACCCATCACCTTCGATATAAATATGAACAGTATTATTTTTTGGATTATTTATCTTTTGCCAAGTTGCGATTTCATAAGTATCTGTTTGAATTGGCGCATACACAAACCCATCAGGCGCACCCCAATTTACACCACCACACGCAGTTAACAACAAAAACAACACAACCCGCTTCATACCCCCATAATCGCATTTCTGCACAAACAATTCAAGGGAATAAAAGTGTTACACAAGAGATCAAAAAAACAACCATTAGTATTCATGCCCATTTAACGTAAAATAAAAAAATTTTTGCATTACTGGAAAACGATTTTTTTTGTGTTATAATCAGCCCTGTTGATAAAAAACAACACTATCAAAAAAGGAAAAATATCATGAAAATTAAACCATTTGCTGGGGTTCGCCCACCGAAAGAATTGGCAAAAGAAGTTGCTTCACGTCCTTATGATGTTTTGAATTCTGTCGAAGCAAAAAACGAAGCCGGTGAAAAATCTTTATTGCATATCATTAAACCAGAAATTGATTTTGACCCAATTGCTGATGAACACGAACAAAAAACTTATGACAAAGCAGTTGAAAACTTCAAAAAATGGCAAGAAAACGGTTGGTTAAACCAAGATGCCAAAGAAATGTATTATATTTACGCTCAAACTATGGACGGGCGTACTCAATATGGCTTGGTCGCTGCCGCTAATGTAGACGATTATATGACTGGCAAAATTAAAAAACATGAATTGACCAGAAAAGAAAAAGAAGACGATCGTATGATTCACGTTCGTATTCAAAACGCTAATTTGGAACCAGTGTTTTTTGCATATCCTGATGTTGCTGAAATGAATGATTTGGTTGCAGATTGGATTAAAAATCATGAACCAGAATATGACTTTGTTGCCGAAGACGGCTTTGGACATACTTTCTGGAAAATTGATGACGATGCAACAAACGCACGCATTACAGAAATATTTGCAAAAGTTCCTGCATTCTATGTTGCTGATGGACACCACAGAACAGCCGCAGCCGCACGTGTGGGTGCTGAAAAACGCGAACAAAATCCAAATCACACAGGCAACGAAGAATACAACTACTTCTTGGCTGTGATTTTCCCAGAAAGCCAATTGCATGTTATCGATTACAACCGCGTAGTCAAAGATTTAAACGGATTAACACCTGAACAATTTATTGAAAAATTGCGCGAATCTTTTGATGTAGTTGAAATGGGTGCCGATATTTATCATCCAAATAAATTACATAACTTTTCAATGTATTTGGGCGGCAAATGGTATTCTTTGACTGCCAAAGCAGGCACATATAATGATAACGATCCAATCGGCGTTCTAGATGTGACTGTATTATCTAATTTGGTATTTGATAAAATATTGAACCTTGGCGATTTAAGAACATCTAAACGAATCGATTTCGTTGGTGGAATTCGCGGACTTGGCGAATTGAAAAAACGCGTAGATTCTGGCGAAATGGCTGTTGCGTTTGCTTTGTATCCTGTGACAATGCGTCAAATTATTGACATCGCAGATACAGGCAACATTATGCCACCAAAGACAACTTGGTTTGAACCAAAATTGCGCAGTGGTTTAGTAATTCATAAACTATCATAAAATCCACAAGCAAAATAAAAACCGCCAAAACGGCGGTTTTTTTATAAAACATTTTTTATTAAAATGGAATATCATCTGCAATATCTTCAATATTAACTTCTTCGCGTGGCGCAGCCGCAACCGAAGCAGAACCTTCTGCTGAATTATCTGCTGTCTTGGCGCCAGACAAAATCACCATTTGACCAGCATACGGATTTAACACAACCTCTGTCGTGAAAGTGTCAACCCCCTGCTGATTTTGCCATTTACGAGTACGCAGAGAACCTTCCAAATATAATTTTGTTCCCTTTTGCAACATACGTTCTGCAACTTCTATCAACGCAGGATTAAAAATAACAACACGATGCCATTCTGTCTGTTCTTTCTGTTCACCAGTTTGTCTATCACGCCATCTGTCAGATGTGGCCAAAGAAAAACTTACCACTTTTTGTCCAGATTGCATAGTGCGAACCTGAGGTTCTTGACCGATATTACCAACTAATATAACTTTATTTATACTGCCTGCCATTTCTTACTTCCTTTGTTAAGTATCTTCTATGTATCAATGATTGCGAAAAAAAAGAATAAATACAAGAAAAAAACGCGCCAAAATAGTGGCGCGTTAAAACTTATTCTTCATCGGTTTCATCAACCTCTTCTTCGTCTTCATCGGTTGCATTTAAATCAATTTCTTTTGGCACACCTAAAATATCTTCAATTTTGTCAGATGCTTCATCTAAATCCATTTTGTGCAAAATTGCGAATTCTTGCGCCATACGTTCAAGCGCGCGCAAATACAACTGGCGCGCAGAGAAAGTCATAGTGTCTGTCGCCGTACGTCTTTGTAAGTCACGCACAACTTCTGCCAATTTCATAGGATCGCCAGAATTAATGTTTTCTTCGTATTGCGCAGCACGTCTTGCCCAAATCATACGTTTTGCCCCAGCCTTGCCCTTAGCCGCTGCTATTGCTTCATCCATCTTCCTTGCGCTTGACAAAGGGCGCAAACCAGAAATTTCAGCACGTTCAACCGGCACACGCAAAGTCATATGATTTCTGTCGAAATCAATAACCATCATTTTTATCTTTTGATTGCCAATTGTCTGTTCTTCTATACGAATCAATTTACCAACACCTTGGGTTGGATAAACAACATATTGACCTGTTTTAAAATCTAATTTTTTTGTCGGCATATTTTACACACCTTTGCGGTTGCCATCCTCTCTATATTTGGCATTATAACACAAAAAACCGAAAAAACAAATTTTTGTCTAAAAAATTATTGACCCAGACCAGCTGGCGAAAAACGCCCGATATTATTAAACAATTCTTCCAGCGCATTCAGTTCAATTGCCGCAGGTATCTTAGTTTCACCATCTGCAATTTTAACATCCTTCAAATCGTCATCATGTAAAACCTGAGTTTTTAATACCCGCCCATTTTTAACCCACGCCAAAAGCACAGTTTTATTATCGTAAGTAATCGGGAAAGGTCCATGCATATTTTCATCAGCACTGTAATAAACCCAAACTTCATCACCATAGATAGTACGTGTCTGTGGGTCGCCAATTTCTTCTTGTAATTGAGACGTAGTTTTTATGTTTGCAACTTTACTTTCCAAATCTTCTGGGAAAACATATCCACGATGTTTAGTTTGAAATGTACAGCCTGCCATTACAACACACAATAAAACCAAAATTATTTTTTTCATTTTTCTACCCCTCCCCGTTATCTTTGTTCTTTTGAACTGTGAAATTCGCAATATGCTGTTTCAATTCTGTCTTGTACAAATTGTTCGCCTTGGCTTCTTCAACCAGTCTGTCAAAATTAGGATTTACAGAACGCGCCAGCGCGAATCGAGTCTCGCTTTTCATAAATTCTTCCAACGGGAAAGGATTATCAACATGCGAATCCAAGGTCAACGGATTTTGACCATTTTCTATATTTGCAGGATTAAATCTGTAAAGTGGCCATGCGCCCGTATTCACTAGATTAGTTTGATGTTCTACACCATTTTGCAGCGCAAAACCATGTGCAATGCATGGCGCATACGCTAAAATAATTGACGGACCATTGAAAGCGGCTGCTTCGCGGAAAGCACGAATTGCTTGAGCCTGGTTTGCACCCAGTGCGATTTGCGCAACATAAGCCCCAGACATCATGGCAATCATCCCCAAATCTTTTTTTGCGTGTTCTTTGCCACCAATAGCAAATTTCATCGACGCCCCAAACGGTGTAGATTTAGATTGTTGACCGCCAGTATTTGAATATCCTTCGGTATCCAATACAAGTATGTTTACATTTTCACCACTATGTAAAATATGATCAACACCGCCATAACCAATATCATAAGCCCAACCATCACCACCAACTATCCACAAAGATTTATCAACAACCGCATCCAGCAAACTTTCCGCATACCGCGCACGCGGATTTTCAACTTTGGCTAGTTTCTGTTGTAAATCTTTTTGAACTTTGCGTTGTTCTTCTGTGCCAGTCGTTGACATAATACCTTCTACATTGTCTATGCCCAGTTCAAACAAAACCGAACGCAAAGCACTGCGTCTTTGATTCAAAGCGATTCGCATACCTAAACCATATTCAGCATTATCTTCAAACAAAGAATTAGACCACGCAGGTCCGCGTCCGTTTGAATCACTGCACCATGGTGTTGTTGGTAAATTACCACCATAAATCGAAGAACACCCTGTTGCATTTGCAACAACCATTTTATCCCCAAATAATTGCGCCATCAAACGAATATAAGGCGTTTCACCACAACCAGCACAAGCCCCAGGAAATTCAAAATAATGAGGCAACAATTCAACATGCTTTGGAATATTTAAATTTAATTTTGATTTATCAAAATCAGGAATTTTTAATGCAGCATCAAAAGCCTTTTGGTTTTTAATTCCTTCGTTCATTGGCACCATAGTCAAAGCAGACACAGGACAATTTTTCATACACAAACCGCAACCTGTGCAATCAGCAGGTGATATATTCAAAGTATAAAACAGCCCTGCCCCCAATTCAGGTGTCTTCATTGGCACAACCGTTACGCCATTTGCACGCGCTTTTTCCATTTCTTGTTCGCTCATGACTTTTATACGAATCGCACCATGCGGACAAAGCATTGAACATTTACCACATTGAATACATTTACTTAAATCACACGTTGCGACACGATTTGATATTGCTCGCTTTTCATATTTTGAAGTTCCAACAGGATACTGCCCACCACCAAAAATTCCATCTAATTTGAAACGCGATACAGGAATGTCGTCCCCGCGTCCTGCTGCCATTTCACCCAAAGTCCCTGCAATCTCAGCAGGTGCATCCGCAGTCATCGCAGGTATAAAATCAGGCGCAAATTCAGAAACAGAAGATGGGAAACTATATTTTTTCAAATAACTTTCCGCTTTGTCAACCGCCGCCCAATTGGCTTGCACTACATCCATACCTTTTTTCTTATAAGTTTTTTCAATAGCGGCCTTGGCTGCTTCCTTCGCTTTTTCAGGATTAATAACTTTTGTTAAATTAAAGAAATTCAACATAATGAAAGTATTAATTCTGTTTCCTAAGCCTAACTCTGCTGCCGCTGTATTAGCATCCAAGAAATACAAATTAGCACGCATACGAATCAAATGTTCTTGGGCATCACGTGGCAAATTCATAAACGCTTCATCTGGCGACAACGACGTGTTAATCATCACTGTACCCCCAGCACGCAAAGATGCGAATACATCAAACCTTTGTGCAATCATAAAATTAGACACACATATAAAATCTGCGCTTTCTACCAAATATTCGCTTTTAATCGGTGTAGATGAAAATCTTATATGAGATTGCGTCACGCCACCTGATTTTTTAGAATCATACACAGCATAAGATTGTGGATATAAATCAGAATTTTCGCCGACTATCTTTACAATATTTTTCACCGCCCCTACGGTCCCATCACTGCCAATTCCATAAAGAATCGCTGTCTTAACTTTTGGGTTTTCAATTGTAAAAGTTTTATCTGTCATCAAAGACAAATTTGATAAATCATCATCAATACCAACTGTAAAATTATGATGCAATTCACCACGCATCATATATTCAACAATCGCTTTAACATCACGCGGTTTAAATTCTTTGGACCCCAAACCATAACGTCCACCAAACACAGCGATTTTTGAATCTATAATATTACGCACATTTTGATAAAGCGGTTCCCCTATACTGCCTGCCTCTTTTGTTCTGTCCAATACAGCAATTTGTTCAACAGTTTTTGGCAAAACCTTCAAAAATGCTTTCACAGGAAAAGGATTAAACAAATGAACACGAATCAAACCAACACCTTTTGGCAAGAAAGCCAAAGTTTCTTCAATCGTTTCACAACTTGACCCCATAGACACAATTACATATTTTGCCTTTTTATCGCCGATATAATTAACAACGCCATATTTACGACCAGTCAATTTCGCGAATTTATCCATTTCTGTTTGAACAATGTCTGGCAAAGCATCATAAGAAAGATTTACCGCTTCGCGTCCTTGGAAATAAACATCTGGATTTTGCGCAGTTCCACGAACAGTTGGTTTATCTGGCGACATGCCACGCGCACGGTTTTGTTTTACCAAATCATCTGGCAACATTTCGCGCAAAACATCATCATCTATGCGTGCCAAAGCAGATTCTTCGTGGCTTGTTCTAAAGCCATCAAAGAAATGTAAAAAAGGAACCCGTGAACGCAAAGTTGCGCTGTGTGCTATTGCAGCCATATCGTGTGCTGCCTGAACATTATGAGATGACAACAACGCAAACCCTGTATTACGCACAGCCATAACATCACTGTGGTCACCAAAAATGGACAACGCATGTGTTGCCAAAGCGCGCGCTGCTACATGCATAACGAAAGGTGTTTGTTCCCCCGCAATTTTATACATATTTGGAATCATCAAAAGCAAACCTTGGGATGCCGTGAAAGTCGTCGCCAATGCCCCCATTTGTAATGCGCCATGTAATGCACCTGCAGCACCTGCTTCGGATTGCATCTCGATTATTTCTGGCACGACACCCCAAATGTTTTTTCTGTGTTGAAAAGACCATTCGTCAGCCAATTCACCCATCGTACTGCTTGGTGTAATTGGATAAATTGCCGCACAATCAACACATCTGTACGCGACATCAGCCGCAGCCCAATTTCCATCAACAATTAATTTCGCCATTTCTTAATTCCTATTATTTTTTTCAATAAGTTTCCAGAATATTACAGCGTTTCAAAATCTAAGGCAAGATTTATATTTTATAAAAAAATTAAAACGATTTGACTTTTCTCACAATAATAGTCTAACATGCAAGCGGTGGCAAGTGTTTTGCCATCGGGGTGTAGTTACCCGAAAAAGTAGCGTCAAAAGCTGACGAAAAAGCTCCAATCATAAAAAATGGTTGGAGGGCTGTGAATAATGCGGTTTGCCGCAAAATAAGCACACTATTCTACTTTATAGTAACTAACCTCCAACCACCAAAGATTTTGGTGGTGTTTTTGTAGAAAACACAGGAGGACGATAAATGAAAAAAACTCTTTTTGTACTATACGCTATTATTTGCGTAATACATTCAAATGTTACACATGCAATTGGAGGGCCTTTTTCTTCTTGGACCAAAGCTGGCGATATGATGTTGGTTATGTCACCCGCATACGCGCTGGGACTTTCTATCGCCGCAAATGATTACAATGGCGTTTTACAACTGGGAAAATCTGTATTAGCAGGGCAAATTGCCAGCGAAGGAATAAAATCATTAAAATTAGAGCAACGTCCAAACAAAAAAGACAAAAAATCTTTTCCATCAGGTCATGCAGTTGGCGCTTTTTCTAGCGCAATGTACGTTCACAAAAGATACGGCATTCGGTATGCTATAACCCCGTATTTCATGAGCATTTTTACCAGCTATACCCGCGTAAAAACCCGCGCACACTATTGGCACGATTGTATTGCAGGAGCAGCCGTTTCTGCACTTTTTACATGGATTTTGGTTGATAAATACGTTCCAAAAAATGTTGAACTTTCCGCAGACACACAATCTGTCCACGTTGGTTTTAACACACTGTTTTAAAAAACGGGGTTTCTACCCCGTTTTATAATCAACTTTTATTTCTTGGATTCTTTACTATCTTTTTTAACTTCTTCAGTTTTTGGTGTATCTTCTACTTTTTCAAGATTCTTTTTTCCAACTTTTGACAAAGCGCGCACCATATCCATCGCCCTTTGCAATTGATAATCGCGTGCATCTTTTTCTTCATCAGTTAAATTCAAATAATTTTCGTCATCATCATCTTCGTCTGCTTTCTTTTTAGTATCTTTTTTCTTTGATGAATCTTTTTTCTTAGACGCATCGTTTTTCAAAGAATTATTGAAAGTGGCTTCTGTGAACAAAGATTCTTTCTTTTCCAAAACTTCCAATTTACTCTGCAACACTTCTATATCAGGTGTAATACCTTCGTTTTGAATAGAACGTCCACTTGGGGTATAATAACGCGCGATTGTTATATGAATCGCAGAACCATCTCCCAAAGGTTTTTGTTGTTGCACAGAACCCTTGCCAAAACTTTGCGACCCCATCACAATCGCACGACCATTGTCTTGCAAAGCACCAGCAACAATTTCAGACGCAGATGCAGAACCATGGTTTATCAAAACAACTATTGGTTTTCCGTTAACCAAATCACCAGATTTAGCAAACATTCTTTCTATGTCAGCCTTTTCACGCCCACGCGTAGACACGATTTCACCACCATCTAAAAACGCATCAGACACATCCACCGCAGCAGTCAAATACCCCCCTGGGTTATTACGCAAATCAAGAACATAACCTGCGACTTTTTTCTTTTCCAAATCTTTGATTGCATCTTTTAACTCTTTGGAAGTTGTCGCACCAAAATCAGAAATACGCAAATAACCAATCTTTGGTAATTTATCATCATCAGTTGCCGCTGCATCCATCTTTTCGCTAAACTTCACAGATTTCACTTTGATAATAGCACGTTTAAGTGTTATTTCTTTCGGCTCTTCACCTGAATGAACAATTGTCAGTTTAACCTTGGTCCCAGGTTTGCCTTTCATCTTTTTAACAGCCTGATTAAGATTCATATCGAAAACCTGTTCCCCATCAATATGAGTGATATAATCACCCGCCTCTATCCCCGCTTTGGCAGCAGGTGTATCATCAATTGGCGAAATCACGCGTATAGCGCCTTTGTCACTGGTGATTTGAATTCCCAACCCACCAAATTCACCATGAGATTTATCATTAAATTCTTTGAAATCTTCTTTGGATAAATACGAAGAATGCGGGTCCAGCGCAGCCAACATCCCGTTCATCGCACCTTCTAACATTTTGCGTTCGTCTGCTTCTTCGACAAATTTATCGCGCGCCATTTCAAACACAGACGCCAATTTTTTCAATTCTTCATAAATCTGTTCATCAGTTAAATGTTCAACCGGTTCTTCTTTTTTAGCAGTCTTTTGGGCCGCATCTGCAACAATCGGGGAAATCAAAACAGCAATCATCAATAATTTTTTAAGCATATAACCACCTTTGTTTTTATATCAAAGTTCAGCATAATAAAAAAAGAAAAATTCTGCAACACGATTTTTTGTTCTATCGAGATAAATTTTTCGCATATGTTTTTAATCTTTGCAACACAGACACAGATACAAAAGCCACATTTTTTGCTTTTTCTGTTGGGATTTTTTCTATTTTTTTCAGCAAAGGTTTTTGAACAATATTTTTATCCAAATCTTTGATATTCGCCAAAGAATTCACACCATCTATACGCGGCAATGTCAAAGCATTATAAAAAACACGATTTAAAATTTTGATTGTCTGTTGTCCCTGCTCTGTCATAGATTTACGAACATTCAACGGCCAGATATAATGTTCTTTGTCTGCAGCGTCCACAATCGACACATTATGCATTTTTGGCACAGAAACAATATTATATTTTTCATAATAAGTGACACTTTCATCTGTGTCATACAATTTTTTATACGTCATAACCCCATCTAACAAAGAAACAAATTTTATACATGTTGATTTTAAATTTGAAAAAACACAAATCGGTGCTTCTTCAATAAATACCAATTGTTTTTGTATATCTGCAATTTGTTCAGGTGTGTATTTTAATTTAGACAATTTTTTTGTTAATTTCTTGTCTAAAACAGAAACCATACGCGCACCATAACTGTGAGAAAAGAAAACTATCTTGCGCAAATTATCTTTGGCAACTTCAACTGGCAAAGCGTTGCCTTTGGCATCGGTTATACGCGGCAGAATAGTCATATTAAATAAATCATCAGCAAATTTATTAAAATATCCCGGCACCAACAATTGAAAACCAAAAACAAAAGGATTGTGCCCTTTGGCAAAAAGTTTACTGTTCACATTATTTATAAGATTTGCGGCTTTGTCATTTAATAAATACAAATTATGAATATTACCACAAACATTCGCTTTCAAATCCATATTACGCAACATAACTTCTATCTTGTTCAACAAATTTCGCGACAAACCTTCTGGGTTTTCACTTCTTAAGCCAGACAACACAACAATACATGGGACAGATAAATCTATATTCTCCACTTGCATTTGATTAGAATAAAAAACACTAACTTTTTTCATAAAATCACTTTATTTTGCCGAGCGGATATAATAACACAAAAAAACAATACTGTCAACCAGTATAACCAAAAGAGCAATTTACAATTTTTTATTATTTTGTTAAAATCAAGAACAGATGTTAAGAAACAAATTGATTTTTGTTGGATTGTTGTTTGGGCTTTCTGCTTATTCTGCGTTTGCCGCAGGGGGTGAATTGGCAAAAATACAAAACCAAATAAAAAAGACAGAACAACAAAACAAACAAATCGAACAACAATTACAAACTTCTAATAAAAACGTAGAACAAACAAAAAAACAGTTGGTCAAAGCGGCTGACCGTGTAAGCGATTTAGAAGAAAAACGCTCTGCGCTCATCAAACGCATCGCAGAACTTGATAAACAACGCGATAAAATCAACGAAGAATTGTCCCAACATAACCAAGGAATCAGTGATGCAACATCCAGTATTTTATTTATCGCATCTAATCCTAATTTTAACGCAGAAACCATGCACGATTATGTATTGACTTCTGTTGTATTATCCGCAGCGGCAGACCAATTTGATTCTCAAATTATGTTCGCTACAAAAAAATTAAATGAATTAAACGAAATACACGAACAACGGGTTATCGAAAAAGAAAAACTGGACCGCAGCGCGAAAAAATACACAAAAGAAAAAACGGAACTTGATAAACTTTTGAAAACACGTTCTGCACAAAACGAAAAATTAAAAAATCAACAAATTGAAATTCAAAATAAATTAAAAACATTATCAGCCAAGGCAAAAAGTATTTCCGAATTGTCCGCAGGCGTTGGTTCTTCGAAAATGTTAAGTGATGCTAAATTTTCAAAACGCAAATTAAATGTCCCTGTGCGTGGTAAATTGGTTGTACGATATGGCGAAAAAACAGCATTGGGATTAAAATCAGATGGATGGCGCATACGCACACGCGGGGATGCTTTGGTGATGGCGCCCGCAGACGGTGTTGTAAAGTTTGCCGACTCTTTCCGTGGCTTCGGCAAAGTAATAATTATGTCGCACAAAAACGGATACAACACAGTAATGACAAACATGGGGTCCATAGACGCTTTGGTTGGACAAGAAGTTCTGGCGGGTGAACCAATCGGTCGTATGAACGAAAACAAACCAGAAATGTATCTAGAGGTTCGACGCGGGAAAAATTCCGTAGACCCTGCCCGCATATTCAACGAACCATAATTTGATTAAAAAATATTTTTTAATTAAAATTCGAAACGAATACCAATCATCAAATTAGTGTATATCATATTCTTGGCACTGAACCATTCACGATGTTGCGACGCATCACTGTTAACCAGATTCCAAGTAATTTTTGGAATATACATAACGCGCGCACTGAAATCAAGATAAGTATAATTATTAATTCCATAGGACGCACCCAACGCACCAATTGCCGCCACATTCGTAGACGAAGGATATTTAGATTTATCAGATGGCGGTGTAAATTGTATAACCCCATCTGTCGCCGTACCATAATTTTGCAAATCAGAATCTGTGGACAAATCACCATAAATATCAGACAGTTTTAATGTTGTCCGCGAACTTGCATAGCCCAAACCAAAGCCGATATATGGCACAACCGTATTCACAGGTTTAACTTCTTCATCAAAGAAATCATAATATGCCATCGCAGATATTATATCAGTAGACACAGTGGCCATCGCACCACCACTAGCAACATGAACAATTGCTTCACTTATATCAGCCCCACCAGTCACATATAAATCACCTTCAAACAAAGGGGTTTGATTATAATCCGTTTCAGAAATATGGTCGTATCCTGCTTCCAATCTCCAATTAGGATGATACGGCACAGTAAAACCGATACTTGCACCCGCAGCAAACGCTGTTTTTGAATACTTTTCTTTCGCTGGCAAAGTCGATAAATCGCCATACCCCACATCCAGATAATTAGATGGTTCACCCGCCGCCTGCCAAGCAAGGGCAGAAATTACATCACCATTATCTTCGTTAACATAGTAATAACCATAAAGACTGCCGATATTATTTTCAATCTTTGCATTACCCCAAGACAACCCACCACGCGCACCAATTACGAAACGCGTTCTGTCATTATCTTGGAAACCATCATCTATGTAATAACCATCGTATTGCCAACCCGCGAACGCAGGCGCAACACACAACATTACTAATGTAAAAAACAAAGATTTTTTTAATTTCATAACAAAGCAATTATAACACAAAAACAAAAATAAAAAAAGAAATAAAAATGCCCATTTGGGCATTTTTATTTTACAACAGAATTTACATCTATTTCAGTATAATTAGAACCTTTGTCGATATTTCCATATACTGTCACAATATCATCAACCAATACAGTGTTTCCGTTCCAATCATCTTCTTCGATTTCCATCATAATAGTCCCAGAGTTATCTTCGAACACAAAAATATTGTCGCCCATATTTCTTGTTATACGACCACGCATAACAACAGGCGTATTATCTGGCAAAGACATAACTTCTGTCACTGTCCAAACTGCTGGTTGATTGTTCATCATATTATTATTCATATGATTACCAGAACCCGCGAAAGCGCCACAAATTGGCATTAATGCCGCTAATGCAAAAACCGATATTTTTTTCATAATTTTTCCTTTTTGGTTGCTTTGTTTTCCACAAATAACATGGTATCAAAAAAACCGATTAAAATAACTAGGAACGAATTGAAAAACAACCGCCCTGCAAATAACCGTATATCGTGTGACAGGGATGATATCGTTTGGGTCGATAAAGATGGGAGACGCGATGGGTAATGTGACGGATGGGAAAAAAGTTTTGGCGCCAGGCGAAATCGGCATCAAAGATTACTTAGCAGAATTGAGGGCAAA
>JAFXVM010000004.1 GCA_017524525.1 Alphaproteobacteria bacterium
ATGATGGTCAACGGGCGCATTTCGGAAAAAAGTGTCAAGCGTTACAAGTACATGTTTTCGATTCTTCGCGACATGATTGGAACCGTCAAACTTTTTGCAATGGCCTCGCCCGTCGACGCCGGCTATATCAAAGAGCTTGGCGCGCCCGAAGAACTTATAACCGTCACGGGCAACACCAAGTTTGACCAGACTTACACCGACGTGACGAACGAACAACGCGAAAAAATTTTGGCGGGTGGTTGGTATATGGAGGCACCGTCATGGGCACCAGGATCGCGTCGGTTGGTTTATTATGAAACAGAAAAATCTTTTGATGGTATGGATAGAACCAGTCATTTGCGTAGTGTTGATATTACTGGGCAAAACCTGTATGATATTGAATTGCCAGATGGTGTGAACGGTGTAGAACCCAGTTGGTCGCCGAAGTTGCAGTAAGTTATGATGAAAAGGAAAGGAATTTTTATCGCAATTGTTTGTGCGTTTATTACGCCATCGGCAAATGCTGTGCCGGCGGTTGTAAAATATGTTGTCGATGGCGATACTTTTTCTGCGGGTGTGAAATTGCAAGATGATACGATGGTGTCTGTGCGTGTGCGACTTCGCAATGTGGATACACCGGAATTGCATGGTGAATGCGTTGATGAAATTGTTGCGGCAAATGTTGCGAAAAATCGGTTGGCTGAATTATTACCTGTGGACAGTGTTGTTGAACTTGAAAATATCAAAGACGATAAATACCTTGGGCGAATTGATGCAAATGTTCGTGATTCACGCGGTCGTGATATTGGTCGTGTTTTAATTCGCGAAGGGTTGGGACGGGCTTATAGTGGTGGCAAAAGAAAGACTTGGTGTAAATAAAAAATATAACAGGTATATGCTTGTTGTTTGTTCGTTTATGTAACGTCATGTACACTGCACTCACAAACAACGGCGCATCTACTCTGTTATATTTTTTATTTCAAAGTGCAAAGTTCAAAGTGCAAAGTTCAATTAATGCTATCAATTTTATTTTGCAGTGTTTGTGTTGTTTTTGTTAATATTTTCGCAATTTCTTTGCAGTCTGTAGAGATACTTGTGTGGCTTTTTGTGTCAATGAATTTTGCCTCTTTTAATAAATCTAACCAATATAAAGTTTCTTCTGCTTCTTTTAATGCAATATATACCTTTGACAGAAAATCTTTTTCGCTTATTGCGCAAACAGATTCCGCTATATTTGCACCTATACTTGTGCCGCTGCGCAAAACTTGTTTTGATAAAACAAATTCTTTTTTATCGTTTATTAGGTATTGATACAGATGCACAATTCTTAATGCAAATTTTTTACTTTTTTCCTTTGCGATATTATTTTTTATCATATTATAGCCTTAATTGAACTCTGCACTTTGCACTTTGACCTTTGGATTTATGCGCTGTGGCGATTAATTGCATTTGCAATTTCTTCCAAATTTGCGGTTGATGGCAACAAATTTTCAAAATACACATTTGCAGTGCCCGGTTTTATTAATCCGCGTTTTGGCCAATATAATCCAGTATCAACGCCGATCGGTAAAATTGGTAATTTTAATTCATGTGCCAAATATAGTAATCCGCGTCGTAATGCCGGGCGAACACCCGGTTTTACACGTGTCCCTTCGGGGAATATAACTAAATTTTGTCCGTTCATTATTTTGTTGGCAACGCGTTCGCTTAATTTTCTCATGTTGGTTTGTCCGCGTTTACGATTTACGGGTAATAATCCAATCCGGAAAAATGCCCAACCGTATACAGGTATCCAAATCAATTCGCGTTTCACAATGAAAAATGAATTTGGAATGTTTAATACCAAGATTGCAACTTCTAAGATTGACATGTGTTTAGAGGCAATAATCGCCTTGCCATCAAGTCGAACATTTGCGTCTGGCTTTGTTGGAATTCCGTTTTCTTCCCGCGGGGGATAGTGAATTTGATATTTTATACCGCCGATTTTGTTTGCCAAATATAATACACCACGTGTTTCAGCCAATACAGCCATGCGGCAAATTTTCTTTGATATTAAACTTAAAAATAAAAACGGAGTCCATACAATGAAATAAAGCCCCAGTGTTGTTTTAAAAATAATTGTCCTTAACATTTACCTATCCTTCTTTGATACCAAAAAGTGTGACCAAGTATTTTACATATTCAACGGTCCAACGTTGAAGTCGCATTGATGCCGGCATACCAATCAATGGTGCCGAACATGTGACAATTTGAACACGTGGAATTTCATGATGAATTAAATGAACAGATCGCTTCATATGTTCTTCGGTTGTGACAACAACAATTCTGTTCATGTGTTTTTGTTTAACAATATCCTTTATCGCCAATGCATTTTGGTATGTTGATTTGGATTTTGTTTCCATTTTTACCTTTGTATTTTTTGTGTCGAATTTATGACCGCCGACACCAATTATATGAATTTGTGCAAATGGATATTGTTTCGTTTGTTGCATCGCAAATGGAACACGACGTTCATCCCCAGTTAAAACGAAAATGTTATCATCTGGTAAAATTGGACCACACCCCATTGGTGATGTTAGTTTATATATCATACCGCCCAGCACAAATAACCCCAATATCAAAAAAGATGGTGTAAATATTTTCATTTTTTAACTGTTTTTTAAAATTTTTTTGGTTGTGTGTTTTGTTATGTATGTCGCAAATACTGTGATTGCGATTGGCAATAATATAAGTAATATCCATCCAAATGTGTTCAATCCAATCATCGCCATTAATCCAACGCGAGTGCTGTGGGCGGCGGCACTGATTAAAAGCAAAAATGGTACGGCCAATATAAAACCATAAATTGTTGCGCGTGTACAAATGCGGGCAACAATTATTTGCATTTGATTTGCAACAAAAGAATCACTGGCCCCGATTTGGTTTAAAATTTCCAATTCGCGTTTGTGCAATATTGCCGTATTATGTGCGATGTATGTTATACATATTGTAATAGATCCCAATGCAACCGCCAATACCAATGCAGAAATTGCAATTAAATACCAACCGGCACGAATTGGCGTGCTTAATGCCGCCCTGTGTGTTAAAAATTTTGAGTATGGTGTTATTTGGGTTTGAACAGATTTTAAATCGTTGTGGGTTGCAAATTTAACCTCCCACATTTGGGGTAAATATTTTTGCAATGCAGTCCCCCCAGATACCCATGGCGACATTAAATTGTTCATTTGTGATGCGGAAATTTCGTTTGCGGATTTTATAATATTCTTATTTTTTGCCAAAATATCACGAATTTTTTGAACATCGTTTGAATCGGTGGTTTGGATTGTTGCGTATAAATCCCATGATGTGTTCATACGAATCGCACCGGTACCAATCATCAATGCAATACCCAATGTTAAAACAGATAAAAATGTCAACACTGACATAATCGCAGTCATAAATGTGCTTTGTTCTTTGATTAGTGAAAAAACAACCGGTTTCTGTTTCATTATAAGTTTCCAATATCGTCAAATTGTTTTGATAGTTCGTTAAAGTAATTTTTTGGCGCGGGACCCTTCCATAATTTTTTTTGCTGTGTCGTGTCGGTTGTCCCAGATGATTTTGTCACAAAACTTACATGATGATTTTCAACATGAATCACCGGAAATTTATATGTTTCAATCAATCGCCGATTATGTGTTGCCAATATGATGGTTGTGCCAAACATTTTGTTCATTTGTATAAATAAATCCATTAAACGCGATGTGTTATCATCGTCCAAATTGCCAGTCGGTTCGTCCGCCAACAAAACAGACGGTTGAACAATAATGGCGCGTGCGACCGATACACGTTGCTGTTGTCCCCCGCTTAGTGCCAAGGGGTTTTCATTTGCGTATTTGCCAAGTCCAACCCAATCCAATACCTTTGGCACAAGGGCGCGAATCTTGTTTTCCGCCATACCGCGAACACGCAATGGTAATGCAACATTGTCAAACACAGATAAATGCGATAATAATGAATATTCTTGGAATACAATTGCCATTTTTTTGCGTAAAGCCGTAATATCATCGCGGGACATGTCGTTTGTGATTTTTCCAAATAATTTTATTTGACCAGTGCGCGGTTTATGCAATTGGTAAATCAAGCGCAACAATGTCGTTTTCCCAGCCCCAGATGCCCCGGTTAGAAAATAAATTGCACCACCGGTTATATTAAATGATACATCGGTTAAAACATCGGCGCCATTATCATAAGATGCCGATACATTTGTTAAAGATATAGTTGATGCTTTTTCTTCCATTTCAGGGTTAATCTTAGAAAAAAATAACAGATTGGTCAAATATTAAAATATTTTAGAAAATGTGCTTTTTATGATTTGGAAAAATACTGAAATTATGATAAAATTATAAAAAGATATGGTACAAAAAATGTTTAAAAAAACGATTGCGTGTGCAATGTTTTTGTGCGGTTTTGCGCCGATTACGGCGTTTGCAACGATGGCGTATACACCATCGCGTCCATGTGGTTGTGTGTGTGGCGATGTGTCGTGTTGTACGCAAAATGATTATTCTGGAAACAGTCAACCTTATAATTTTCAAAGGGTGCAAAAATCGCAACCTAATGAGGTTGGGGATTGGTATGTTGCGGCAAATTTTATGATGAATTTGTGGTCTTGGGAAAATGATTATCGGTCTGATTATACCGGGGCTGATTTGTTGTTCAGCAAGGATACATATTCGTTTGAATCTGTGACTGGGTTTTCATTTGCGTTCGGTAAAAAATTTGAATCTGGGTTGCGTGGTGATATAGAATTTGGCATGTCTTCAACATTTACAGATGCCGATGATGTCGCACAATTTTCTATGAATATAATGCATTTGACGGCCAATATATACCATGATTTTGAATCTGGAATTTACCTGGGGGCGGGAATTGGTGTTGCAAAACCAACTGTAAAAATAGAAGGTTTGTTGTTTGGTGGTAATTCAGGCGAAAACAGTGCCATATCACCAAAGGTTGGTGCCGCATTGGGTTATGCAAAACAGGTCGCAGATAATACATTTATTGATGTTCGGTATCGGTTGTCTGTGATGAAGGGGGTTGATTTATCGCAACCTTTTATGTGGGATCAATATACGGGTGAATATGAACAACATATATTGCAGATAGAGGCAGGATTGATATTGGAAAATTCTGTGTCTGTGGGATTACGGTACAGTTTTTAAGGCACAGGGTATAAAAGAGAGAGATGAAACGTAGAACAGGATTTTATTCGTTTATTTTAACAAGTGTGGTTTGCATGCTTGGTGTGCCTGGGTTTGCGGCTTCGTCTGTGCGTATGTTGGGCGCAAATGGAAATACAGTTGTTGGTGCAGGGGTGGACGCAACAACGGGTGCGACGGTTGATAATGGTGTAAAAACAAATGCGGTGGCAACAGGTTCAGGTTCGGTGACCGGGCGTGCATCGTCTTTGCGGTTTTCGCCAACGGTGACGACAAAAACAAATAATACAGCATCGCAATCTTATTCTGGGTTGGTGTCAAACGGTGTCCAGACTGCGGGTGGTGCAAATGTTGTGTCAAATAATTCTCCGTCTGCGCGTTTATCAATTGGTAAGTATTTGAATTTATCGCATTCAACAAAACCGGTTACGCCAACAGATGGTGGTGAAACTTCTGGGAGTGGGGCGTCAAATGCAGATGTTGACGCTTTGCGTGCAGAATTGGATGCATTGCAAAACCAGGTTGATGATTTAAAAGACGGCAAACAAAATACTTTGGTTGTGGGGTCTGGGGAATATATTGATATATCGGGGCCGGGGAACAATGTTATTTCAATCGATATCCAGGCGTTAAAAGCCGATTTGCAGACTGCATTAGGAACCGATAAAGATATTTTGACCGAAATTGATGCGAATTATAAATTGTGGTGGTGTTATGCCAATGCAACCAAAACGGCATGTGCAAATACTAAACAGGAAATTGTAGATTTGGGTAAGGTTTTAGATGAATATGATTTGGCGACCAATAATGAATCATTAAGTGCCGCATTGGCGGGAAAACAAGGTATGTTGACCGAAGCGGATAACGGTTATATCGCCATAGATCAAGAGCGTGGAACAATCGGTGTCAGGTTTGAAGATTTAAGAGATGCGTTGGGAATTTCTGGAACCAGATCAAATGAAATTCGTTATACCGAAGATGGTAAATTACAGTGGCGGTATATGGATGAATATGAACAAGATGGTGTTACGAAAAAATGGAATACCGCGGACATCAAATCTTTGATAGATTCTAGTTTGGAAAATTATGTTCAAACACAAACTTTGTTGGATTATGTTCAACGCAGTGAGTTGGCTGGATTACAGGGAACTTTGACGGCGGATGCAGATAAGTATGTTGAAATCGTTGATAATAAAATTGGTGTTAAATTTGAAGACCTGAAAGATGCGTTGGATATTCCAACAGAACGCGAAATAGAAATGGAAATTGATGATGACGGAAAAATAAAGTGGCGTTATGTTGGTGCGGATGTGTGGCATAAAACTAATAAGGGTATAAGTGATTTTGTGGATTTGTCTGATTATGTCAAAAGTGATGAATTGGCAGGGTTCCAAGGTGCTTTGACGGCGGATGCAAATGGTTTCGTCCAAATAAATAATAATCAAATTGGAATCAAATATACCGAATTAAAAGACAAGTTGGTCCAAGATTTAAACATACCGGCGGCGGCAGAAAAAATCGAAATGGAAATTACTGAGGATGGTAAATTGCGCTGGCGGTATATGGATGAATATGAAATTAATCCGGAAACAAATGAAAATGTTAAAAAATGGACAGTGGTAGAGCAGAGTATTGATACGCTGATTGATGGTAAATTGGCGGCGTATGTTAGTAATGACAGTTTGAGTACGACTTTGCAAAATTATATAACAAGTACTGGGTTGTCGACAACTTTGCAAGATTATGCGTTAAAGACATATGTGGATACCGAATTGGGTAAAAAACAGGTTAAATTGACACCCGATGAAAATGGATTTATTGAAATTACACCGATAACCGGTGGGGGTGAAAAAATTGGTATAAAGTTTGATGATTTGAAAACTGCATTGGGAATTGATTCTGTGCGGTCTGCGGAAATACGCGTTGATAATGGTATATTACAATGGCGTTATATGAACGATTTTGAAATTGACCCAGAAACAGGCAACCCAAAAACAGATACAAATGGTGAAAATATAAAAACATGGACAAATGTTTATAATTTGACGGATTTGTTAAATGGTTATGTCACTGAAACAAATTTGACTGAAATTGTAAATCGTATAGATGCGGATTTGGCGGGCAAGCAAATAAAGTTGGTTCCGGCGGTTGATGGTCATATTATATTAAACGAACAAACTGGTGAAATTGCTGTTGATATGGGCGAATTATTGGAACAATTGTCCATAGAGGCCGGTACCGCCAGACAATCGCAAATTCGTGTGTTTGACGGTAAATTGCAATGGCGTTATGTCGACGAATTTACATACGAAGACAATGGCAATAAAGTTGAAACATGGCATACATTGAATTTGGCAGAGGTTGAATTGCCTTTGTATGTGGAAAAAACTTATTTGCGTAATAATTATTATAACAAGACATATGTTGATAATTTGGCGCGGACGATTGAAAATAATATTAATATGACTTTGGATAGGCTGGCTTTGCCGGACGGACCGGATGCGGGTTTATATATGTTAAGCGTGACCGGCAGCGGAAGTGATAAAGTTTCATCATGGACACCAATACAAATTGTTGATGGTGCGGGTGTTGTCCAAAACTTTTCTATTAATGATTCTGGTAATAGTAATAGCGGTGAATAGTTTTTCTTTGAATTATAGGTAAAAAAATATCGCCGTTGCCGGCGGTATTTTCGAATGCCCAGAAAGGAAGGAAAGGAGAAAAAGAAACGGGCATTCTAAACTGATAAAATGTTCGGGGTCCAAGGTCCAGAGGAGAGAGAATGTAGGAGGGAGTCTGAATCCCTGGGCCCCTGTATTTGATTGCAGATGCAACCAAAGTCAAACGGTTTTACCCTCTTGACGAATCGTAATGTAATACAATTTAATACATTTGTCAAGTGTTTTTGTCAAATTTTTTTTTAGTATATTTGTATGGCTTGGAATCCTGGGAAATTGTACTGGTTGTTGATTGTGTCATTGTGCCATAAAATTATTATGTGGCGGCAAAATAATGGGAGGTTTTTATGACACATGAAGAAGTATGGCAAGCAATCGAAAAATTCGCCGTTGAACATGGTATGTCTTGTTCTGGGTTGGCGCGAACCAGTGGTTTAGATGCGACAACATTTAATAAAAGTAAACGATGGTCAAAATGTGGTCAACCGCGTTGGCCGTCCAGCAACAGTATTGCTAAAATTTTAAGCGCCACAGATACAGATTTACATGATTTTACAAAGCATATGGGACATCAATAAAAATGGCGGTTTTATACCGCCATTATGAATATTTTTGCCTTGTCTGCGGCGGCAATAACGGCCGCCTTGTCGATTACAAAGCATGTTTTTGCGTTCACGACAATTCCGCGTAATTTCGCCGCGGCAACGGCGCGCACCGTATCCAATCCAATTGCCGGAATATCAATCCGTAAATCCTGGCCTGGCTTTGTCATTTTTGCAAATACGCCTGATGCGTGTCCGCGTTTGTTTTTACGCATTTCAACCACGCGATCCAACATGCGTGCGGTTCCTTCGGCGGCCTCTACGGCGATGACCTGTTTATCAACGACGACCGATGCACCGATATCAGCAATACCAATAGTGTGTGATACATCGATTGCGCGTTCCATGTTTGCAATATCCGCCCGCGACGGTTTTGTCTTGGTTTGAATACCAGAATGTTCAAAGGTCAGGCTTGGCGCGATATCTTGGGCCGCGACAATTTCATAACCACGTTTTTCCAAAGCTTTATTAAATGCAACCGCCATAGAATCATACCCCCGTTGATGTTTTATAACACTGAGTAATACACCGATTGACCATAAATCCGGCCGAATATCAGCCAAATTTACATGTCCCAATGCGCCAACAAAACACAGTTTTTTTATTCCGCGTTTTTTACATTCGCGTGCCGCACGACCGGCACCGCCAAGGCGAATAACCAAATCAGGATTTAATGCCGGGTCATAAAAATTTTTTAATCCCACGACATACACATCCCACCCATTTTTTCGCATTTCGTCACGCGCCAAAAATGGCAAAGATAATGCGCCGGCGAACAAAGCAACTTTTTTATCTGTATCTTTTTTCATAACATATATATTTTATTCATAAAACAACTTGGAATCAATAGAAATTATGCTAAAATGCGGTTAAGAATACAAAGGAAAATCGATGGCAAAATGTCCTTTTTTTGGTGTTTGTGGTGGGTGCGCGTATGATTTTGATACGCCCGCGTATCGTGAAAATAAAATGCGTGATTTGCCGACAATACAAAATATGGTGACACCGATATGGGGCGGGGCGGGGCAAAGACGACGCGCAGACTTTGTCGCGGCACCAGGAAAATTCGGCTTTTACAAAGCCGCCAGTCGTGACATAGTAAATATTACAAATTGCCCAAATGTTTTGCCGGAAATAAATGCGATTTTGCCGAATTTGGCTGGGTTGCCATGGACAGGTGTGGCATCTGTTTTGGTGACAAAATGCGAAAATGGAATTGTTGTAAATGTGACGGTTGATATTCCTTATTTTGATGCAGAATTTCGTGCGGCGGTGCAAAAATTACCACAGGAAATAATCAGGTTTACTTGGAACGGTGGTGTGGTGCGTGATTATGAAAAGCCGATTGTTGCGTTTGATGATGTGCGTGTTCCTTTCCCGGACGGTGCGTTTTTGCAGCCAACATTGGACACAGAAAAAAAATTGCGTGACATGGTGGTTGCGGCGGTTGCGGGGTCGCGGCGGGTGGCAGATTTGTTTTGTGGAATTGGGAATTTTACATTTGCGACACATGCGACCGGGTTTGATATAAATGGTGTTGGAACATCGCGCGATTTGTTTAAAAAGCCTTTGGTTGTGGTTGTGTTAAATCGGTTTGATACAGTAATTATGGATCCGCCGCGTGCCGGTGCGTTTGCGCAAACAAAGTTGATTGCAAAATCGAAAGTACAACGCGTAATTTATATTTCTTGTAATCCGGATACATGGGCGCGCGATAGGGATGTTTTATTGCGTGGTGGTTTTAAGTTGAAAACGGTCACGCCGGTTGATCAATTTGTCGGCACAACCCATTGGGAAGTATTTTCTGTGTTTGAAAGATAATAAAAACCACCCATTTGGGTGGTTCGGGATTCTAACATTTATTTTTTTATTATGCGGTTATTAATTAACTGCACTTACGTTTTCTGTATCCATTGCGGTCCATTCATAATGACCATCAAAGTATGTCAACACGCATGGATTCGATGCAGTACATGACGAACTGTAATTGCTGCCCGAAACATTGACATTGGACAATCCTGCATCCATTGCATCATTAAATGTGATTTTACCTCTGCTGGCTGTGATTAAACCGTCTGTTTGGGTTACTGCGGTCACAGGCATCGTGACAGCACCAGTTCCAGTTGTAGCAGTATTAGATCCATATGTTGATTGATCTAATGCCTCGAATTGTTGGGTAACCGCTTTTTGGGTTGTCAAATCTCTATCAGAAGCGTATGTGGCGGTTGCAGTAGAATCTGTGGTCTGCCATCTTCCACTGGCTGCTGTTGGTGCAGTACCCGCCGCATATTTTGTTGTAGCAGCAATAGCGGCAACTGTTGTAAGTTTATTATCATTGCCATTTTGTGCGGTGTTATTAGCATGCGATGTCAAAACGTTGTTTGTTTCTTTGCTGATATTGTTACCGGCTTGAGTAACCGCTCTTTCAACACGTCTTTCAACCGCGGCGACTGTTGGAACATAATCATCGGTTGCCTTGTCGTGTTTTATTTTTTCCCATGCGGCATCTGTTTTGTCTGCTACACCTTCTGTGTCTATATCAAAATTTGATGTATGATGTTCAATGCCGGTACCCAAAGCATACGCAATGCCCTTTGTAATATTAGAATTACGTGGGATTAGATTTTGATGGTCTTTTGCATCATCGGTAACAACATTATGATATTTAGGGTCTGCTGCTATAGCGGCGATTAAAGCATCATATTTTTCCCCACTTGTCTTCTTTCCATCTTCAACCCAACTTGCATATGCTTCCATAGCAGTTTCGCCCATTCCTTCTTCAAACAAACCTTTTATAGCATCAATATTACCAGATAAAGCAGCATTTAAGGTATCAATTGCACTACGGACCGCGGTTTCGGTTGGAACTTTAACATTACTTGTTGAACCAGCTTCAGCAACTGATGTTGTTTTCATACCTTCAACAGCAGTAATAGACGGTGCCATAGAATCTTTACTTTCCCCGCTTGCCATTGTTAAATCCAATGCGTTGGTACCGTTTTTGATATAATCTGTTGCAGCGATACTGCCCTTGGTGACTGTGACGGCGCCATCTGCAGCAGTAATGTCTGTAATAACATTACCAGAACCGCTTACAGTAATGTTTGCGTTTGCACCGGTACTGGTCAACTTATTCTGTTTTGTGGCGTCCATTGCGTCCACGTACGCTTTTGACGCGATAATTGTGTCGCCATCTGCGGCTAATGCACCCCAGCCAAAAGTGTTTTTTTCGTTGCTATACTGCGTATTTTTTCTTCGTCATACCGGCGATAATTCCCCTCCTGAGGAGGGGAATTTCGGGAAACCACCCCGGCGCTTCGCGCCACCCCTCCATAGAGGGGAACTTTTACGCCATTGGCATCAATCTTGTCTATACAAAAAATCGATATGATTTTTGGATATGGGTGCGGAATTTCGATTCGAAAAACGCACAAAAAAACACAAATAAAATTTTGCTAATTTGGGACAATATGCATACAAACAACGGTCGCAAACCTGCACAAAACATGATGTTTGGTAATAAAAAAATTAAATAATATCATTTTATATATTACACATAAATTTTGATTTTTAGGTTTGCACAAAACAAAAAAGTATGATATAATAAAGATAACAAGTCGGAGGGATTTTGCCTATACGAAGGTGTTTTGTATTCCACCGAACAAACAAACGAAGGAACAAAGGGAAACTAACATGAAAATAAGAAATCTTGCCTTTTGCGGAGTAATGGCATCAATCCTGTCTGGCTGGGGTGCATTAGCCGCAGATGGCGACACAATTATCGCGTCAAAAGCGTACGTGGACGCAATGGACGCCACAAAACAGAATAAGTTGACCAGTACCGGTGCAAACGCAAACATCAACATTGTGGATTCTACAGGTAATAATACAGGTAATGTTATTACAAACATCGCCGCCAGTGATGGTACAGTCACCGTTACCAAAGGTAATATTTCAGCATCAAATTTCGTTAAGAATACTGATACTGTGGGTGGTGTACAAAAAACAAATGTTTTAGAATTTGATAATGATTCTGATCATGCACCATCAATCACCGCGGTTAAAAACATGAAAACGACAACGGTTAGAGCAACTGGTGCAGTGGATACATTGGTTCCAACCGAAGCCGCGGTCCGTAATGCAATTAATACCGCAGCGTCAAATACTTCAGATGCTATCACGGGTCAATTTGAAACTGATGTTAATATAGAAGATGAAGAGTCTACTAATGCGGCACACAACGTTGTTGCAGATACAGAAGATCCTAATTTGATTCCACGTAATTACAATATCCAAAAAGGTATTATGTATTTAAATGGTGCTGGTATTGAAAATCATTATTCAGAAAACGATAACGAACCACTGAACGGTGATGCTATTACTGCTGACCAATCTTGGACACAGGACCCCAGTGAAACATCTGTGTACAAAGTGGGAAACATGGATGATTATGTTCCAACAATGGCGGCGGTCGAAGCACGTGTTAAGGAAGCGGAAAATTCAGCAAGTTCTGAGTAT
This sequence comes from Alphaproteobacteria bacterium, assembly GCA_017524525.1. Taxonomy (GTDB): domain Bacteria; phylum Pseudomonadota; class Alphaproteobacteria; order Rs-D84; family Rs-D84; genus Enterousia. Next base: position 12,979 of record JAFXVM010000004.1, read on the forward strand.
GCCGATAAAAGTTTGTCGAATATCAATAGCAGTGGTAACGGCGTAATCGACGGACGGATTGACACAAAAATTAACGCATTAGATGTTGGTTTAACCAGTGGTACAACCGGTGTGACTATGGGTGGGACGGCTGTTTCTGGTGATATTGGCAAGGTGGTTGTATCTGTTCAAGAACAAGACGGTTTGCTTACTAACGTTGCCTTGGGTCAAGCGGGGACTGCCGGTATCGCAGACAGTGCGGTGACATCTGCAAAAATCGCTGATGGCACAATCATGAACGCAGATATCAACAGTTCGGCGGCAATCGACTTTTCAAAAATGGGCGCAGGATTGTCCAGTGTTAATGTGTCTGGTGGCAATTACAGTTCGTCATGCACAGCGGCAAATCCATGCGTGTTGACATACTTTGATGGTCATTATGAATGGACCGCAATGGATACAGAAAACGTAAGTGCAGTTAATTAATAACCGCATAATAAAAAAATAAATGTTAGAATCCCGAACCACCCAAATGGGTGGTTTTTTGTTGTGTCATCCTATTTAGTAATTCCGCCCCGCTTGATCGTCATCCCACTCCGTTCGGTCGTCATCCCGCAGACGTGCGGGATTCAGTTGACGCCAAAGCGTCAACTTGCGTAATAAGGCAAAATGATACAGGTTTGTGCCAAAGGCACAAACTGGGTACCGGCCTTGATCCACCCACGAAATTTTGCAATTTCGCGGGGCCCGGTGCCGGTATGACGAGAGGGAGAGGCGGTATGACGAAAAAGATTATAAATTTTTCAATAAATCTTCGATGCGGGTGGCACGATCCATTGTGTCGTCGTATATGAATTTTATTTCTGGGGTATATTTTTGGTCTAGGCGCGCCGCCAATTCATAACGAATTGTTTTTGTGACGGTGTCTAATTTTTGTTGTGTGGAATTTGGGTCTTGGTTGGTATAATAATACAAACGGACAAATGATAGTCCGCCATAACATTCGGCATCAACCAACGAAATGCCCGATAGTATGGGGTCGTCACTGAATTTATCGCGCAGTATTTCCGCGACAATTGTTTGAACTTTGGATGCAATGCGATTGCCGCGCGGCGTTTGTTTTTTCATGTTTGTACCTTTTTTTGTTTGTTTAGTATAGCATGCTTTAATTTGGTTGCAAGTGGGTTTGTTTTACAAATCTCTTGCGGGGGCGGGTGTGTTCATATATTATATGTATAGCAAAAGAGGAAGTGATGAAATTTGGTGAATTTATGCTGAGCAAGGCAGATACAAAAATTTATTCTTGGTTCGTTTTTTTGATGTCTGTGTGTGAATCTGTGTTTTTGTTCGTCCCAGCCGAAGTGTTTATGACGCCGCCCATTATCGCAAATAAAAAACGCGCGTTGCCGACGGTTGTCGCGGCATCAATTGGGTCAATTGTCGGGGGGGCAATTGCTTATTTAATTGGGTTGTGGGTGTTTGATACGGTCGGTATTTGGTTGGTCGAAAATATCGCAAATATGGAAAAGTTTGAATTGGCACGACAATTGTTTGTTCAACATGGTGTGTGGATTATCGTGTTCGCGGCTGTGACGCCAATACCGTATAAATTGTTGGCGATTTGTGCCGGGTTTATGGGGTATCCAATACTGCTGTTTTTGGGCGTTTCTGCAATTTTCAGGACAGGGCGTTTCGCAATCGTGGGATTTTTGTTGTGGCGTTTCCAAGAACAAGCAAATGCAATCGTTAAAAAATATTTTTGGCAATTGACGGTCGCGGCAATCGTGTTCGCGGGTGTGGGTGCTTTGTTGATGTTCGCAATGTAAAAGTGACCAAAAGGTCACTTTTAGAGTACAAAGTTCAAAGTACAAAGTTCAATTGTGGCAGAATTAATATTGTCATTGCGTTGGGCGGGGTGCTAAATTTTTAGCCCTCAACTTTCGTTTCGGTAAAAATTTTAGCCCGCCTTCGCCGATAAATTACAAGATTTTTTTTTAAAGCGAGTTATGCTACGGCGTGGCGCTAAATTTTTAGCCCTCAACTTTCGTTTCGGTAAAAATTTGCGGTTGAAAATTTAAATATACAGGTGTATCATTGCCGCAAAGGATAAAAGGGTAATGAATCAAAAATATATCAGGAATTTTTCTATTGTTGCACATATTGATCATGGTAAATCAACTCTGTCGGATCGGTTGATTGAGTTTTGTGGCGGTTTGCAATCCCGCGAAATGAAGGCGCAAGTGTTGGATTCTATGGATATTGAACGCGAACGCGGAATCACGATAAAGGCACAAACTGTGCGGTTGAAATATAAGGCGCATGATGGACATGAATATCAACTGAATTTGATGGATACACCGGGGCATGTCGATTTTTCTTATGAAGTATCGCGCAGTTTGGCCGCATGCGAAGGTGCAATTATATTGGTCGATGCAACCCAAGGGGTCCAAGCGCAAACATTGGCAAATGCTTATTTGGCGTTGGATAATGATTTGGAAATGTTGCCGGTGTTGAACAAAATTGATTTGCCATCCAGTGATGTCGATGGAACGCGGCAACAAATCAGTGATGCAATTGGTTTGGATGCCCGAAATGCAATTTGTGTGTCGGGTAAAACCGGTGCAGGTGTGCCAGAATTGTTAGAAGAAATTGTCACAAAGTTACCGGCGCCGCATGGTGATGATACCGCACCAACGCGGGCGTTGTTGGTGGATTCTTGGTATGATTCTTATTTGGGCGTTGTTGTTTTGGTGCGTGTTGTTGATGGAACGCTTCGTCGTGGGCAAAAGGTTCGATTCGTGGCGACTGGGGCGGAATATGCCGTCGAAAAAATTGGATACTTTACGCCGAAAATGGTCGATGTCACAGAATTAAATACGGGTGAAATTGGATTTATTATTACTGGGATGAAAACAATACACGATTGCAAGGTCGGTGATACGATTGTTGATGCAAAATGTGGCGGTGATGCATTGCCGGGATTTAAACCGTCTGTGCCGGTGGTGTTTTCTTCGTTCTTTCCAATGGCGGCGGATGATTATCCTGATTTGCGCGATGGTGCGGAAAAGTTGGCGTTAAATGATGCTTCGTTCACGTTTACGGTTGAAAAATCAAGTGCACTGGGGTTTGGATTGCGGTGCGGTTTTTTGGGACTGTTGCATATGGAAATTATAAGTGAACGTCTTAGCCGGGAATTTAATTTGTCGCTGATTAATACTGTGCCCAGTGTGTTGTACAAATTGCACCTGCGCGATGGGTCGGTGATGGATTTAGAAAATCCTGCGGATATGCCAGACCCAACACGAATCGATTTTATAGAAGAACCATGGGTGTTGGCGACAATTATGATGCCGGATAAGTATTTGGGTGGCATTATGGAATTATGTGCGTCGCGTCGTGGTGTCCAAGATAATATTTCTTATGTTGGTAATCGTGCGGTGTTGACGTATCGGTTGCCGTTGGCAGAAATTGTGTTTGATTTTTATGACAGGGTGAAATCGATTTCTTCGGGTTATGCATCGTTTGATTATTCGGTGTGTGGGTATCAACAATCAGATTTAGTCAAGGTGTCAATATTGGTTAATGATGAAAATGTTGAACCGCTGTCTTTTATGTGTCATAGGTCGTCTGCGGAATCACGTGGTCGACAAATTGTTGAAAAATTGAAAGATTTAATTCCGCGACATCAATTTAAAATACCGCTCCAGGCGGCAATCGGTGGAAAAATTATCGCACGTGAAACCATTGCGGCGTATCGCAAGGATGTGACGGCGAAATGCTATGGTGGCGATATCACGCGTAAACGCAAATTGTTGGAAAAACAGAAAGAGGGTAAAAAACGTTTGCGGACTTTCGGTAATGTAGAAATTCCACAGTCTGCATTTATTAATGCATTAAAGGTTGGTAAGTGATTAAAAGGGGTGTGTGATGAATTTTTGGACACAATATCGGGAATTACGTAAACAATGCAAAGATGCATATCGTGATATGCAAAATAAACGTAGTGAAATTATTTGTTCTGGGTATGACATAAATACGGAAAAAGAGGTTTGCTTGAAAGTTTATCCTTTTCCTGTGTTTGGGATGTTAAATGACGATACAATCAAAACAATTGAATTAGATCATTGTGGTATGTTTGTTGATAATAAGTATTGTCCGTGTAACGAATGTGAAATGTCTAAGAAAAATCACGAATATATAGATGCTGTAAAGTTGTATCGGTCTGTTGAATCTGCAAAATGGAATTTGGTAAAGGATGCATTGAAATTAAGAAAGCATTAATTAAACAAAAGGAAAAATTATGGCTCATCAGTTTTTCTTTAATCCCTATATCTTGGATAATTTGCCGACACCGGCAACCGGCTTTGATGTTGTCCAAGATATTTCAGAACCGTTGCTTCGTCTGTATATAACCAGTCGTGGCGCAAAAACTTTTTTTGTGCGTAAACGTGTGCGTGGTAAAGATACGCGTATTATTATTGGGGCGTATCCGGAAATGGATATTGAAACGGCACGCGCTCAGGTTGCAATGGTGTTAAATGATGCAACAAAAAAAATCCCAATACGACGGAAAAAATTATCTTTCAAAGAATTTTGGGAAATATATTTAAAAAATCAAGTTCGTCGATGTGAAGATTCCGAAGTGAAATTGGTGCGTGCGGTAAATATGCATTTAAGTGAATTGTTTGATAAAAATATTGCAGATATTACCCAAGACGATATTAAAAATGTTGTTGGAAAAATTGGTGGAAATGTGATTGCTGCGCGCATGCAAGAAGTATTGCTTAGCATATTTAAGTATGCGGTGGACCAAGGATATGTAAAACAAAATCCTGTGGCTGGATTGCCAAAAATTCAACAGGCGCGGCGCATCAGTCCATTAAATGAAGAAAATATTTCGCGTTTGTTGGATGCAATTCGTGCCATGGACGATGAAACCATGCGTAATGCTTTTTTGATGTTGATATATTCGTTCTTGCCAAAAAATAAAGTGTTATCGATGCGCTGGGATGAACTGGATTTTAATCATTATCTGTGGCGTGATTGGCCTTTGCCGGATGTTGCGGTTGTGTTGTTGGAAAATATGCCCGAAGGTGGTGATTGGGTGTTTATGGGACGTTGCAAGAATCATTTGGCAGATCCGCGTGTCGCATGGCGTAGAGTTGTGACTGCGGCTCATATGCCAAATTTACGTATGGATGATGTGTATAAATTCTTTATGCGGCGTTTGGTATGGGCGGCAGACCGCGAAGATGTGCGTGTGAATATGAACTCTTTGCTTGCGCAATTCGGGATACAATAAATTCTATGGGTGCTTGTCGCAGAAATCGTTTCTTATGTATGTCTAATACACTGCGAAACAATCTCTGCTTCCAATCAACCCATATAATTTATTGTTAGAAGTGGTGTTATGGGGGCTTGTCGCAGAAATCGTTTCTTTACATGTTAAAATGTTGTTTGTCAAGTTTTTGTTATAATTTGTTATAATCTCTTGACACAAGGGTTCTAAAATGATACATTATGAGCAATTAGCGCCTGTGGGTTAGTAAGGCGGAAAAGTTAACGAAAATAAAGGATTTAAAATGTCAACTTTTGAACAAGTTAAAAAGATTATTGTTGAAAAATTGGGTGTTAAAGAAGACCAAATTACAGAAAGCGCAACTTTTGTGAATGATTTGGGCGCGGATTCTTTGGATGTCGTGGAATTCGTTATGGAAGTTGAAAAAGAATTTAACATCACAATTCCTGATGAAGATGCTATTAAATTGCAAACTGTGGGTGATGCTGTTAAATACATTGATGCACACAGAAAATAATTTTAGGTTTGTGATTAAAAATTCGCCGACATTTGCCGGCGTATTTTTTTCTGTATATTTTTGCTAAAATATATTATGATATAGCGGATTTATAACAAAAAAGGATATACAGTTATGAGAAGAGTTGTTGTGACCGGTATGGGTATTGTATCACCCGTTGGAACCGGTGTTGAATATGCATGGAAAAATATTTTAAATGGTGTGTCGGGTGTGCGTGCAATTGATACTTTTGATACAACCGATATGGCATCGAAAATTGCGGGGATTCCTGTGCGTGGTGAAAAACCAGGCGATTTTAATCCGGACAGTGTTGTTGAACCACGCGAACAACGTAAAATGGATAGGGCAATTATATATGGTATGGTTGCTGCAGATGAAGCAATGCGTGATGCAAATTTGATTGACTATGATGGTGATAAAGATTTGTTTGGTGTTTCAATCGGCAGTGGTATCGGCGGTGTGCAAACAATTTATGATACTTGTGTGGAATTGATGAAGTCAGGTCCACGATTTGTGAGTCCTTTCTTTGTTCCAAAGTCAATTATAAATATGACAGCGGGATATGTGTCGATAAAATATGGTTTGCGTGGCCCAAATATTTCTGTGGCCACAGCATGTGCAACGGGTTCACATGCAATTGCTGAAGCGGTGAATTTTATTAGAAGCGGCAGTGCCGATGTTATGTTGGCCGGTGGAACCGAAGCGGCTGTGACGGAATTGGCGGTTTCTGGGTTTGCGGCGATGAAGGCATTATCAACGCGTAATGATGACCCAACACATGCATCGCGTCCATGGGATAAAGATAGAGATGGTTTCGTATTAGGCGAGGGTGCCGGTATTTTGGTTTTGGAAGAATATGAACATGCGGTCGCCCGTGGCGCAAAAATTTATGCCGAAGTTGCAGGTTGCGGTATGACGGCGGATGCACATCATATTACTGCGCCGGCACCAAATGGCGAAGGTGGGTTGCGTGCAATGAAGATTGCTTTGCGTGATGCAAATTTAAAACCAGATGATATTGATTATATTAATGCACATGGAACATCAACTGGGTTGGGTGATGTTGGTGAGTTAGCGGCTGTGCGGGAATTGTTTGGCGATAAAGGTGCTTGCATGTCGTCAACAAAATCTATGACGGGACATTTGTTGGGTGCCGCCGGCGCGATAGAGGCGATATTCAGTGTGCTTTCTATTCGTGATAATATCGTTCCGCCGACCATCAATTTAGAAAATCCAATTGATGAAGTTGGTGGTTTTAACTTGGTTCCAAATGTTGCACAAAAGCGGACGGTGAATGCAGCGTTAAGCAATTCTTTTGGGTTTGGTGGAACAAACGCATCGGTTGTGTTTAAGCGAGTAAAATAAAATATTTGTATTTTGATTTTATATTGCTAATATGTCGGTCATGTACGGGGTATAGCTCAGTCTGGTAGAGCGCTACGTTCGGGACGTAGAGGTCGCAGGTTCGAATCTTGTTACCCCGACCATAAAATTCAAATCGGCCAAAGCGCCGATTTTAATTTTATTGTTGTGGTAGCGGTATGATTTGATACCTTGGTATTGTGAAACAATGCCCGGTTCGGAACGAAGCGCAGCGGAGTGAAAGGGGCCCGCGAATGAAATGAGTGGGAATTACAATCTTGTTACCCCGACCACAAAATTAAACCGGCACTTTGACCGGTTTTTTTATTTGTGTTTTTATCTCTGATTTGTTGTGTGTGTCATTAATGATTGTAATACCAAATTTAATGGACGATTTTTGATTGGTTCACGATATGTATAATTCAAAATCGCACAATCCTGGTTATCGATTTGTAAACAATTATATCCGTCATTGCCGTTTGGGTTTTTGGTTGATGTAAATGTTTTTGTTTGTTTTGCACGTCCCAGGTTATATATTGGTGCGCCGTAGTCATTATAAACATATAAACCATCACCAGAATTTGGAATTTCTATTATCCAATCCCCGGCAAATGTTTGTTCTATGGATAATCCTGTGTTTTGTAATTGTTGTTGTAAATCGTTTAATGCTGCTTTGGATGCGGTTGTATTAAATCCAACCAAACAAAATCTGATGGCAAACGACAGACCTGGATTGCGGACTATGTCGTTAATAATTTTGATAACACCGGTTTGGTTGTTATGGAATTCATCCACAGAAATATCCAGTGTGACTAATTTGTCGTATTGATAAGCCTTTTTTGCAATATCCGACAGTATTATTTTGCGTAATGTATTATTGTTTCCCCATGTGCCATTTGTTTTAAGCGTTGGGATATATCCAGCGCTGTAAACCGTGTTCAAAACATTTGGAATATATGTTGGATTATTTAGCATGTATGGTGCCAATGCTTCACCGCCACCAATGGTTAATAATTGATCTGGGCGAATGTCCATGGTGATAGATTCTGATACATATTTATCCAATTTTTCCAAAGACATAAAATTTGGTTTGTTGTGTTTATGACTGCGTTCACAACAGTGAGCACAATGCAAATCGCACCAATTTGTAATTTTAAAATTTATAACTAATTTGTTGTTCATGATAATATTATTATAATACCAAACATTTGTTTGTCAATGTTTATAAAAATACTTGTGTTTCGTTTGTTGGGTGTTATAGTGCGTATATGGAGCAAAAAATGGCTGAAAATCAAATTGTTCGTGTCGGTGTTGGAATTTGGGTGACAAATTATAGGAACCAACTGTTATTGGGAAAGCGTTTGTCGGAACATGGTAATGGAACATGGGCACCACCGGGGGGACATTTGGAATATGCCGAAACACCGTTGAATTGTGCTGTGCGTGAATTAGAATAAGAAACAGGAATAAAAGTTTCACAAAAAAATTTTATTTCAATGGGATTTACAAATGATGTCTTTGGTTTTGGTAAGCATTATGTGACATTGCATTATTTTATTCCCGGAATAAATACCAGACCGGAAATTAGGGAACCGAATAAATGTGCAGAATGGCAATGGTTCGATTATGATAAATTACCGAATAATTTATTTTTACCTGCACGTAATTTATTAAACCAGGTAAATTTGCAAAATTTTTTAACTCTTTGACAATGTAAATTCTTTTTGTGATAATTCGTTACATGGCAAAGACCTTCAAAACTATTTTCAGGCGTATGATAAAAAAACATGTTGGTGCTGTGTTTTTCGCATTTGTGGCATTGATTTTATGTTTTATGTTATTTGGGTTTTCTACGCGTAAACCTGTATTAATTACTGTGTCAAATGGTGCAACGGTGACGGATGTTGCAAATGTTTTGAAAAAGCATGATTTGGTGGATTCTGCGTCTTCGTTTAAATTAGCCGTACGTGCCCAAGGTGGTCGAATTCAAGTTGGTCAGTACGAGGTTCCGCGTGGGGCATCGGCGTGGCGAATCGCAAAAATGTTGGTCAATGGTGATGTCGCAACAACCAAAATTGTAATTCCCGAAGGAATGACGATTAAGCAAATAAAGATATTGTTGGCAAATGATGATTCTTTGTCTGGGGATGTAAATTGTGCGGTGGGTAATATGGCACCGGTATGTGGTGTGCGTGATGGCGATATTTTCCCAGATACATATAAAGTGGCACGTGGGACAATGCGATTGGCGGTGTTGGATTTGGCGCGTCGTAAAATGGATTCTGTCAAAGCAAAGATGGAATCGCGTCATGTTCCAAAGCCTTTGACCGGTTGGCGTGATGTTGTGACTTTGGCATCAATTGTGCAAAAAGAAACACCGCATACAGCAGAGATGCCAATTGTTGCGAGTGTTTATTTAAATCGTTTACGTGCGGGTATGCGGTTGCAAGCAGACCCGACAGTTGTTTATGTTTTAACAGATGGACTTGGCGATATGCAAGGGGAACCATTGTTGTCGGGACATTTGAAATTGGACAATCCGTATAATACATATCGCAATAAAGGTTTGCCGCCTGGGCCAATTGCCAATGTTGGTGCGGCGGCGATTCGTGCGGTATTAAAACCGGCGGATACAAATTATCTGTTTTTTGTTGCCGATGGTAATGGCGGACACAAGTTTTCAAATTCTTATGAAGACCATATAAAAAATCGTGCTGACTGGCGCGAGATAAAAAAAATAAAAAAATAATATCCTTGCAATCGTCGGGTGTGTTTTGTTGATTAAAAAATAAATTGTTAAAATTTTTAATGAAAGCCTATGATTTTTGTGGGGTTGCGCGTGCGTAAAAAAAACTCAAAAACGACAGCGCGTATTATAGCACAAAAATGCCAAAAAAGCAAATTATCTTTTTTTTGACACTGGGAATTTAAGCATAGTAAAATAATAATAACAGGTGACGATGTTCCTGTTTCAATTAACAATAAAAGGAAAGGATTATTCATGAAAAAATTAGCTTTATCTTCTTTGATTGCTGTATTTGCTGTATCTGGGGCACATGCTGCTAATGTTATTGATGGCAATCCATTATATATGCCGCAAAAGGGTCATTTTTATAGTGTGACGGCGTTAGAAACAGAAACACGCGGTGTTGATGGAACAGGTATTATGGAAAACTTTGGTTATGGAATTACAGATAGATTGTCGGTAGAAGTTGCGGCCGATTTGTCTCAATCAGATTGGTTTAAGCGCGCCGAATGGGATAAAATGGGACTGAATATGGCGTTCCGTATGTTAAATGACACAAATTGGAAATTGGATGCCATTGGTGGTTATGCTGTTGGTCCAGTTTGGGGCAGTGGCGGTAATAATTTCTTCCGCGGTCGTTTCTTGAACAAAGATGAAACCCGCTATACTTGGATGGTTGGTGTTCGTGGGGGATATGCCGCGGCGGATTATACTGTTGCCGGTCATGTATTGATGGATTATGCGAATACAGAATCGTTCAATTGGGATAATGCCAATGTAAAAGGAACACATACACTGCGTGCGGGTGTTGATGGGCAATTGGTCTTGAACAAGAATTGGAATTTGGTATCGGGTGCAGAATATACCAAATTGATGGATCATTACAATGAAGTAATGGGATCATGGGAATTGACCTTTGGTGCAAATTATAACATTGATGCGACCAAGTTCGTTGGTGTATATTTGACCAAAGATGTTGATCATACACGTGCAACCAATAAAGGTGATTGGGAATTCCGCGATGGGTTTGGCTTGGGTGCTAAATTCGGTATCGATTTCTAATAATCTGGAATTATTCAAACAAAAGGTCCGGTCGTATGACCGGATTTTTTTGTAAAATATATTGATTTTATTTATATTTTTTTAATGCACTTTGTATGATGCCCGGAAATCCAAGATAAAGTCATTATGCAACCGAAAAATTGGCGGATTTTTCGCGAATATTTCTTGACAATTTGAATAGTTGATTATATACTAAACCTGCTTTCCGTGTAAATAAGGAGAGTAAAAAACACAGAAAACTGCACCTTTGGCGGAGTTATAACCACACGCATGCGTTTGGAATAATCTGCGACGGGTGTTTTGTGTAACAAAAAAAGTAAAGTAAAAACAAAGAGATTTTGAATGCCAACAGTAAATCAACTGATTCGGAAACCTCGTAAAAGAAAAGTGGTCAAAAGTACCGCGCCTGATATGATGGAATGTCCGCAAAAACGTGGTGTTTGCACACGTGTATATACCACAACACCAAAAAAACCTAACTCTGCTCAACGTAAAGTTGCCCGTGTAAAATTGGCAAATGGACGTGAGGTGACTGCATATATTCCTGGCGAAGGACATAATTTGCAAGAACATAGCGTTGTTATGATTCGTGGTGGTCGTGTAAAGGACTTGCCTGGTGTTAAATATCATATCATTCGTGGTGTTTTGGATACCAAGGGTGTCGAATCGAGAAAACAAGGTCGCTCTTTATATGGGGCAAAAACAAAGAAATAATACATCCATGAATATGGGTGAGTAATCTAGGGGTACTTGGGTGAAGAAATAAAAAGGATAAAATATGTCAAGACGTAAAGCTGCAACAAAGCGTGAAATTTTGCCAGATTCCAAATATAATAATCTGGTTGTTGCAAAATGTATTAATGTCGTTATGTGGGACGGTAAAAAAGAAGTTGCCGAAAACATTGTTTATGGTGCATTGGAAAAATTAAAAACTTTGGCCAAAGATGGCAAAGATGAATTGACTGTGTTTTTAGAGGCTGTTGATGCTTTGAAACCATCAGTAGAGGTCAAAGGTCGTCGTGTTGGTGGTGCAACTTATCAAGTGCCGGTCGAAGTTCGCCCAGAACGTCAACAAACTTTGGCACTTCGTTGGTTGGTTATGTTTGCCCGTAAACGCGGTGAACGTTCTATGCAAGACCGTTTGTTTGCAGAATTACGTGATGCTTTGAATGGCACAGGTGGTGCGTTCAAGAAAAAGATTGATACACATAAAATGGCAGAAGCAAACAAGGCGTTTGCTCACTTCCGTTGGTAATTACATAAAAGAAAGGAAAAACAATGTCTGTTGGAAAAACCGCCCCTTTACATATGTACCGTAATATAGGAATTATGGCGCATATTGACGCTGGTAAAACTACAACATCTGAACGTATTTTGTTCTATACCGGAAAAACATATAAAATTGGTGAAGTGCACGATGGTGCCGCCACTATGGACTGGATGGTTCAAGAACAAGAACGTGGTATTACAATTACATCGGCTGCGACAACTTGCTTTTGGCGCGATCATCGTATCAATTTGATTGATACACCGGGACACGTGGACTTTACAATGGAAGTGGAACGTTCTTTGCGTGTTTTGGACGGTGCGGTTGCGGTATTTGAATCTGTGTCTGGGGTGCAACCACAAACAGAAACAGTATGGCGTCAGGCGGATCGTTATAATGTTCCACGTATTTGTTTTATTAATAAAATGGACAGAATTGGTGGAAATTTCTTCCGTTGTGTTGATATGATTCGTGAACGTTTGGGTGCAAATCCATTGGTTTTGAATTTCCCAATTGGTGCTGAATCTGATTTCCGCGGCGTTGTTGATGTTTTGGAAATGAAGGGTTTGATTTGGGAAGATGAAACCGGTTCACATCCAAAAACAATTGAAATTCCAGAAGAATTAAAAGCAAAGGCCGAAGAATTACACAATCATTTGATTGAAGAAGCGGTGACTTTGGACGATGCTATCATGGAAGAATATATGGAAGGCAAAGTTCCAGATATTGATACTTTGAAAAAATTAATTCGCAAAGGTGTGATTGCCCAGAATTTTGTTCCTGTATTATGTGGAACTGCGTTCAAGAATAAGGGTGTGCAACCTTTGTTGGATGCGATTGTTGATTATTTGCCATCGCCATTGGATATTCCTGCAATCAAAGGAACAAAAATGGACGGTGAAACACCGGCGGAACGTCACCCCAGTGTGAACGAACCGTTCAGTGCTTTGGCGTTCAAGGTTGCAAATGATCCTTTTGTTGGAAACTTGATGTTTATCCGTATTTATTCTGGTAAGTTGCAATCTGGTTCTTATATTTACAATTCTAATCGTGATAAACGTGAACGCGTTGGTCGTATGTTGTTGATGCATGCGAATACTCGTGAAGAAATTAAAGAAGCGTCTGCGGGTGATATCGTGACATTGGTTGGTATGAAGGAAACCATTACTGGGGATACGCTTTGCGATGAAGCAAATCCAATTATTTTGGAAAGTATCCATGTCCCAGAACCGGTTATTTCTATTGCGGTTGAACCAAAGACCAAGGCGGACATTGAAAAAATGTCATTGGGATTGCAGGCATTGGCAAAAGAAGACCCATCTTTCCGCGTATCTGTGGACGAAGAATCAGGTCAAACTATTTTGGCGGGTGTTGGTGAATTGCATTTGGAAATTTTGGTGGATCGTTTATTGCGTGAGTTTAAGGTTGATGTTAATGTCGGTGAACCACGTATTGCATATCGTGAAACATTCCGCAAACCAGTTACCGAAGAATATACTCACAAGAAACAATCTGGTGGTTCTGGTCAATATGCCCAGGTTAAAATTGAATTTGAACCTTTGGAACCTGGTAAAGGCTATGAATTCGAGAACAAAATTGTCGGTGGTGCGATTCCAAAAGAATACATTCCTGGCGTTGAAAAGGGTTTAAAGATAGCCCAACAAACAGGTGTTTTGATTGGCTATCCAACTGTGGATTTCAAGGCAACATTGGTTGATGGTAAATATCACGAAGTTGACTCTAATGTATTGTGCTTTGAAATTGCGGCGCGTGCTTGCTTCCGCGAAGCGATGAAGAAAGCATCGCCAAAATTATTGGAGCCGATTATGAAGCTTTCGGTCACAACACCGGAAGAATACGTCGGTGACATTATTGGTGACTTGAACAGTCGTCGTGGTCAAATCAATGGTATTGAAACACAATTCGGTAACCAAATGATTTCTGCGTATGTGCCGTTGGCAAATCTGTTCGGTTATGTTAAAACCCTGCGTTCTTTGTCACAAGGTCGTGCAAATCCGTACATGGAATTGTCACATTATGCCGAAGTTCCGCAGAATGTTGCTGATGAAGTAATAAAAAAGATGACAAAGTAAAAAAAGATTGCGATTTTTGATTTCTGGTTTATGATAGGGTTCGAAACTTAGATTTCAAAAGTCAGTTTAACAAAAAAAAGAGCCTTAAGGAGAAAAATTATGGCAAAAGAAAAATATGTAAGAACAAAGCCACATGTCAATATTGGTACTATTGGTCACGTTGACCATGGTAAAACAACTTTGACTGCTGCTATCGTTCACTATTATGGTGTTGGTATTGACGCACAAAAAGGTGTTGACCAAATCGATAACGCCCCAGAAGAAAAAGCACGTGGTATAACAATTAATACTGCTCACGTTGAATACGAAACAGAACATCGTCATTATGCTCACGTTGACTGCCCAGGACACGCGGACTATGTTAAAAACATGATTACTGGTGCGGCACAAATGGACGGTGCGATTTTGGTTGTGGCGGCAACTGATGGTCCAATGCCACAAACACGCGAACATATTTTGTTGGCACGTCAAGTGGGTATTCCAAAAATCGTCGTTTATTTGAACAAATGCGATTTGGCAAACGATCCAGAATTGTTGGAATTGGTTGAAATGGAAATTCGTGAATTGTTGTCTGCTAACGATTTCGATGGCGATAACGCTCCAATTATCCGTGGTTCTGCTATTTCCGCTTTGGAAGACAAGAAAGATGGTTTGGGCAAAGAATCTATTGATGCTTTGTTGGCAGCATGTGATTCCTATATCCCAATGCCAGAACGTCCAGTTGATAAACCTTTCTTGATGCCAATTGAAGACGTGTTCTCTATCACAGGTCGTGGTACAGTGGTAACAGGTCGTATCGAATCTGGTACAATCAAAGTAGGTGACGAATGCGAAATCGTAGGTTTGAAACCAACACAAAAAACAACTGTTACTGGCGTTGAAATGTTCCGTAAATTGTTGGATCAAGGTGAAGCCGGTGATAACGTAGGTTTGTTGTTGCGTGGTACAAAGAAAGAAGATGTAGAACGTGGTCAAATTATCTGCAAACCAGGTTCTATCACACCACATACAGATTTCGAAGCTGAAGTTTATATTTTGACGAAAGAAGAAGGTGGCCGTCATACAGCGTTCTTCTCTAACTATCGTCCACAATTCTATTTCAGCACAACAGACGTAACAGGTACAATTACTTTGCCAGCAGACAAAGAAATGGTCTTGCCAGGTGATAACGTTCGCATTAGCGTGCAATTGATTGCTCCTATTGCTATGAGCGAAGGTCGCCGCTTTGCTATCCGTGAAGGCGGACGCACAGTTGGTGCAGGTGTTGTATCAAAAATTGTTAAATAATTGTTGATTTTTGCGGGTTATGGGTTTATCCTATAGCCCGCAAAACAATAATAAACCAAAAAAAATAAGGAAAACGAACAATGGTACCAGCATCTAAGATTCGCATCAAATTAATCGCTTTTGACCACAGGGTCTTGATGGAATCAGTAGAAGAAATAGTTAAAACAGCAAAGCGCACAGGCGCGGATGT
Organism: Alphaproteobacteria bacterium; assembly: GCA_017524525.1. Taxonomy (GTDB): domain Bacteria; phylum Pseudomonadota; class Alphaproteobacteria; order Rs-D84; family Rs-D84; genus Enterousia. The sequence goes on from JAFXVM010000004.1 coordinate 28,781, forward strand.
CGTTGGACCCGTTCGCTTGCCAACTTTGATTCAAAAGTTTACAGTGAACCGTTCTCCACACGTTGATAAAAAGTCACGTGAACAATTCGAAATCCGCAATCACAAAGCGGTTGTCGATATTGTTAACCCAACCCCTCAGACAGTTGATGCACTGATGAAGTTGGATTTGGCATCTGGTGTTGATGTAAAAATTAAATTATAAAATGTGTATGTTAATGAACGGTGTGTGTTCATTAACCACTGACAAAAAAAGGCAAAAAAATGAAACGTAGCGGATTAATTACAACAAAAATAGGGATGACCCGTCTTTATGATGATGGCGGTGTTGCCCATGCAGTAACAGTTTTATCTGTTGGGGATTGTGCTGTTATTGGAAATCGTACAACAGAAAAAAATGGTTATGTTGCAAATATTTTGGGCTTGCGCGAAGCAAAAGCAAAACATGTTGCAAAACCTCAAGCAAAAGCAGCAGAGAAAGCGGGTGTAAAACCTTATCGCAAGGTTGTAGAATTCCGCGTTTCTGATGATTGTGTCATTCCAGCAGGAACACAGTTGTCTGCCGCACATTTTATTGCCGGTCAATATGTTGATGTTCAAGCCACTAGCAAAGGTAAGGGCTTCCAAGGTGCTATGAAACGCCACAATTTTGGCGGTAAAGAAGCATCTCACGGTGTATTAAAGGCTCATCGTTCTTTGGGTGGTACAGGTATGCGTGAATGGCCAGGTCGTGTCTTGAAAGGTAAAAAGATGTCCGGTCAAATGGGTAACGAAACAGTGACTGTTCAAAATTTGAAAGTGTTTGGAACAGATAACGCTGAAAATTTAATCTTCGTTGAAGGCGCAGTTCCAGGCAGCAACGGCACATTCGTGTTGGTAAGTGATGCAATTAAAAAAGTTCAAGACAAATTGCCAGTTCCAACATTTGTTGCAGCAAAAGAAGAAACTGTTGCAGAACAACCTGTGAACGAAGCAGAACAAGCATAACGACACAATAAAAGGTGAATGAAATGCAAGTAGATATTTTAAATTTAGATGGAAAGTCAGTCGGCAAAGTAGAATTGTCCGACAGCATCTTTGGAATTGATCCACGTGCAGACATTTTGCACCGTGTTGTTACATGGCAACGTGCAAATGCTCGCGCTGGGACTCATGCAGTAAAAACTGTATCTGATGTCGCAGGAAGTGGTAAAAAAGCATTCAAACAAAAGAAAACGGGTAATGCTCGTGAAGGTGAAAGATACAATGTTCACATGCGTGGCGGTGGTGTTGTTCATGGACCTGTGGTTCGTGATCATGGCACTGATTTGCCAAAGAAAATCCGTTCGCTTGGTTTGAAAATGGCTTTGTCTTCAAAGGTCAAAGAAGGCTCTTTGATTATTATCGACAGCGAAAAAATGAAAGAAGCAAAGACAAACACATTGGCAAAACAATTGAAAAAAATGAATATTGCTTCTGCTTTGTTTGTTGGGGCTGAAAAAGTTGATGAAAACTTCAAGAAATCTGCTGCGAATATTATCAATGTTGACGTATTGCCAACAATTGGTTTGAATGTTTTGGATATCTTGAAACATGAAAAATTAGTTTTGACAGCAGATGCTGTTAAAGCAGTAGAAGCGAGACTCGCATAATTAAAGGTTTGAAGATATGGCAGAAAAAAAAGTAGAAAAGAAATTAGTTGCGCGTGCAGAAACATATGATGTTTTGCGTCGCCCAATCATTTCGGAAAAAACTGCAAAGTTATCCGAAAGCAATGCTGTTGTGTTTGAAGTTGCAATGTCTGCTACTAAGGAAGATGTTGCTAAGGCAGTCGAAGTGTTATTCGGTATTAAACCAACAAAAGTTAATATCGTTATTACCAAAGGCAAAGTGAAAACTTTCCGTGGTCGCAGTACTGGTACACAACGCAAAGTTAAAAAAGCATATGTATCTTTGCCAAAAGATGCAAAATTGGATTTGGCAACAGATATGTAAAAATTAACGTTTTGGCAGAGAACCCGAAACATAAGGGTGTTAGTGTCAAAACATAAACAAAGGTAAAACAAAATGGCATTAAAACATTACAAGCCAACAACACCAGGAACACGTGGTTTAACTTTGATTGACCACAGTGGATTGCACAAAGGTGCGCCTGAAAAGTCTTTGACTGTTGGTTTAAAGTCCAAAGGTGGACGTAATAATTTTGGTCATGTCACAGTTCCTCATCAGGGTGGTGGACACAAACGTAAATATCGTTTGGTTGATTTTGATCGTAAGAAAAAAGATATCCCAGCAAAAGTAGTTCGTTTGGAATATGATCCAAACCGTACTCCGTTTATTGCATTAATTGAATATCAAGATGGTGTTCGCTCTTATATCTTAGCGCCACGTGATTTAAAAGAAGGCGATACGGTTATTTCTGCAGAACGTGCAGATATTAAACCTGGTAATGCAATGCCATTGAAAAATATGCCTATTGGAACAATTGTGCATAATGTAGAATTAAAACCTGGTGCTGGTGGTCAATTGGCTAGAAGTGCTGGTTGTTATGCTCAGTTGATGGGTAAAGACGGTGTTTACGCCCAGATAAAAATGAACAGCGGCGAATTGCGCAAGGTTCATTCTGAATGTTTAGCAACAGTTGGTGTTGTTTCTAATCAAGATCAACGCAATGTTAATTTAGGTAAAGCGGGTCGTGCACGTTGGTTGGGAATTCGCCCATCTACACGTGGTATGGCAATGAATCCTAATGATCACCCAATGGGTGGTGGTAATGGTCATTCCAAAGGACATGAGCCTGTATCCCGCACAGGTATTCCAGCCAAGGGATATCGTACGCGTAGCAATAAACGTACTGCAAAGATGATTATCCGCAGCAGACATTTGGCAAAGAAGAAATAAATAGGAGTGTAAAATGTCTCGTTCAGTATGGAAAGGTCCTTATGTACATCCGTCTATCTTGAAAAAGGTAGCGGTGGCTATTGAAAAAGATGACCATAAACCTATTAAAACTTGGTCTCGTGGTAGTACGATTGTACCACCAATGGTTGGTTTGACTTTCGAAGTTCACAATGGTAACAAATTTATTCCTGTGTCTATCGTAGAAGATATGATTGGTCACAAATTGGGTGAATTTGCTCCAACTCGTACTTTCAAAGGTCACGCCGCAAACAAGAAAGCAGCAGCAAAATAAGGGTAGGGTAAGATTATGACAAGATATGGAATAAAAGACAATCAGGTTCGTGCGTTCAACAAAATGATTCGCATCAGCCACCAGAAATTAAATCTGGTTTGTGATATGGTTCGCGGCTTGCCAGTTGATCGTGCCGTTGACGTTTTAAAGTTTTCGAAAAAACGCGTAGCTGGCGAAGTTTTGAAAACATTGTTATCTGCTGTTGCAAACGCAGAACACAATAAAAATTTGCCAGTAGATTCTTTGTTCATCAAAGAAATTTGGTGTGGTAAAGCGTTGACAATGAAACGTATTATGGCAGGACCTCGTGGAAGTGCTCGTCCAATTTTGAAACCATTTTCTAATTTGACAATTGTTTTGGAAAGTGGCACGGCTCCTGAAAAGAAAAAAACTAAAAAAGTAACAAAATAAAAGTGGAGTGAAAAAATGGGACAAAAAGTATCACCGATTTCATTACGCGAATTTATAAACAAGATTACTGATTCTCGCTGGATTGCTGGCAAAAAAGATTATGCCGCTTTGTTAGCAGAAGATATCAAAATCCGTAAGTTCGTTGAAAAGAAATTAAAGAAAGCAGGGTTAGCCAAAGTCGTTATTGAACGTTTTGCTAAAAAGGTAGTTGTCACTATCCACACATCACGTCCAGGAATGATTATTGGTAAAAACGGTGCAGATATTGAAGCATTGCGCAATGATATCAAAAAATTGGTCAAGAACGATCAAGTTGTTGTAAACATCTATGAAGTTCGTCGTCCAGATTTGAATGCGCAGTTGGTTGCACAAAATATCGCACAACAAATTGAAGGTCGTGTTTCGTTCAAGCGTGCTATGAAGAAAGCAGTTCAAAATGCTCAAAAAGCAGGCGCTCAGGGTATCAAAGTTATGTGCTCTGGTCGTTTGAATGGTGCTGAAATTGCGCGCAGCGAACAAATCCGTGAAGGACGCATTCCTTTGCATACATTACGTGCAGATATTGATTATGCGTCAATTCAGGCCAAAACAACATACGGTGTTATCGGCGTAAAAGTTTGGATTTACACTGGTGATGTTGTGAATAAAGAAAAGCTGGCGTCCGAAATGGCGCGTCCGACTGAATATGCCGGCAGCAGCGAAAAGAAAAAAGCAAATAATAATTAAAATCAAAGGTTTTAATCATGTTAATGCCAAATAAAACAAAATTTCGCAAACAGCACAAAGGTCGTATTCACGGGGCTGCCAAAGGTGGAAGTGAATTGGCTTTTGGGTCGTTTGGATTGAAAGCAATGTCTCCTGAACGTGTGACTGCACGTCAGATAGAAGCAGCGCGTCGCGCTATTACTCGTCACATGAAACGTATGGGTAAATTATGGATTCGTATTTTCCCAGATGTGCCAGTGACTGCGAAACCAGGTGGTGTTCGTATGGGTAAAGGTAAGGGTGCTGTGGAATACTGGATTTGTCGCGTAAAACCAGGCCGCATCATGTTCGAATTGGATGGTGTTAAACCAGAAATCGCGTATGAAGCGTTTGCTTTGGCTGCTGCAAAATTGCCAGTTAAAACAAAAATCGTAGAACGCAAAGTAAACTAAAAACAAGTGCAAAAGGTTAGAAAAGATGGCAGAAAAGAAAGTAAGTAAAACAGCCAAGACAGCAGAAAAAGAGGCTTTGACAAAAGAAGCCTTGGAAAGCAAATTGGTTGATTTGAAAAAAGAACAAATGAATCAGCGCTTTCAACTGGCTGCGGGTCAATTGCCAAAAACGCATGTTTTGCGCAAAACTCGTCGCGAAATTGCACGTGTAAAAACTAAGTTGAATGCTGCGAAATAACTAAAACTTTGACTTTTGGTTTTTTTAGTGTAAAATCAAAAGCCGGAAAACAAAAAAGGACAAAAGTTATGCCAAGACGTATACTGCAAGGAACTGTTAAAAGTACAGCAAATGACAAAACTGTCGTCGTCGAAGTTGAACGTCGTTTTCGTCATCCTTTGTACGGTAAGTTCGTGAAGCAGAATAAAAAATACAAGGCACACGATGAAAACAACGAATACAAAGTTGGCGAAGTCGTTGCTATTGAAGAACATCGTCCTATTTCCAAGACAAAAACTTGGATTGTAAAGGGTCGTGTTGGGGTCAGCAAAGACACAACTGTTAATGTTGACTAATAATTGGTGGGTTTTTTGAGGTCTTGAATTTTAAAAATTTAACAAAAAATTCAAGGCAGTCGAAACCCGGTAACAAAGCAGCAAGGGATTGCCTTGTTTGCAGGATTTAAGGAAAAAGTTATGATACAAAATGAAACAGTTATGACAGTTGCAGATAACTCTGGTGCGCGCAAAGCTATGTGCATCAAGGTTTTGGGCGGTTCTCATCGTCGTTATGCAACAGTTGGCGACAAAATTGTTGTCGCTATTAAGGACGCCATTCCACGTGGCAAAGTTCAAAAGGGAACAGTTCAACGTGCTATTATCGTTAGAACAAAATTCCCTGTGAAACGTCCAGATGGTTCTATCATCCGTTTTGATGATAATGCTGTTGTTTTGATTAACAAAAACAATTTCGAACCAATTGGAACACGTATTTTTGGCCCAATTGCACGTGAAGTTCGTCGTAAATACGATGTTCAAAAAATTGTGTCTTTGGCACCAGAAGTGATATAATACTTTTGACAACAAAAAGGCGAAAAAATGAAAATTAAGAAAGGCGACGAAGTCGTAGTTATTTCGGGAAAATACAAAGGCGTCAAAGGTAAAGTATTACAAGCACGTCCAACAGAATCCCGTGTAGTAGTTGAAGGTGTCAATCGTCATAAATGGCACATCAAACCAACACAAGAACAACCAGGTCATATTGTTGATCGCGAAGCACCAATTCATGTATCTAATGTTGCATTGATTGATCCAAAAACCAAGAAAGCAACACGTGCAGGATACAAAATGGAAGGTGACAAGAAAGTTCGCGTTTCAAAAAAATCTGGAACACAAATTTAATTAATATGGTTCCGCTGTTACGGAACCGATAACAAAAGGTAACAAAAATGCAAAGCAGATTGCGTGAAATTTATGAAAAAAATGTTGTTCCTGAATTGGTTAAAGAATTTGGGTACAAAAATATGTTCGCAGTTCCAAAACTCACCAAAGTCGTTTTGAATATGGGTGTTGGCGAAGCAGTATCTGATAAAAAGAAATTGGATAGTGCAGCGGCTGATTTAACAGCGATTGCAGCACAAAAGTCAATCATCACACATGCAAAGAAATCTATTGCAACTTATCGTTTACGTGAAGGTCAAGCGATTGGAACCAAAGTGACTTTGCGTGGCAAAAGAATGTATGATTTCTTGGATAAATTGATTACAGTGGCTTTGCCACGCGTGAAAGACTTCCGCGGGCTTTCAAAATCTAAATTTGATGGTCGTGGAAATTATGCTTTCGGTATCAAAGAACACTTGATTTTCCCAGAAATTTCTGTTGATAAAATTGACGCTATTCGTGGTATGGATATCGTTATTTGTACAACAGCGAAAACAGATGATGAAGCCCGTGCATTGCTGACTAAAATCGGCTTGCCATTGGTTTTGAAATAAAAATTAAGGAAATAAAAAATGGCTAAGAAATCGTTAACAAATAGAGAACTTAAACGCAAAAAAATGGTCGCGCAATATGCAAAAAAACGCGAAGCAATTAAAGCGAAAATGTCCGTTAACGCAACACCAGAAGAACGTATGGATGCCATGAAAAAATTGGCGAAGTTGCCACGCAACGCGAATCCAACTCGTTTGCATAATCGTTGTTCGATTACTGGGCGTGCTCGCGGATTCTTCCGTATGTTTGGTTTGTGCCGTCAACAGGTTAGAACTCAAGCATCAGAAGGCAAATTACCAGGTGTTCGTAAATCAAGCTGGTAAAGATTAACAAGCAAGCTGTGGACAATGCAGCCCAAGAGCAAGAATTTTCTTGCAAAGTAAGGAGTAAAATATGTCAATATCACATCCAATCGGAGATATGGTTACCCGCATCCGTAATGGACAAAATGCAGGTAAAGAATTCGTCACCGTTCCAAACAGCAAATTGCGTGTTGCTGTGTTGGAAGTTTTGAAAGACGAAGGTTTTATAACAGATTTTCGCCAAGAAAAAATTGATGAAAAACGTACCAATTTGGTAATTGAATTGAAATACGTTAATGGTAATGGCGCAATCCAAGAAATCACAACTGTTTCTAAACCAGGACGTCGTGTATATTCTGGGGCTGCGAAAATGCCACGTGTTTTAAATGGTTTGGGTATCGCAATTGTGTCTACACCAAATGGCGTTATGACAGACCACAAGGCGCGCTTGATGAATGTCGGCGGTGAAGTTTTATGCAAAGTTATCTAATTAAAGGAAATCGTTATGTCTCGTGCAGGAAAATATCCAGTAGAAATTAAAAATGGCGTATCGGTTGAAATAACAGGTAGCGCTGTGGTTGTTAAAGGTCCAAAAGGCGAATTGAAAGTAGCATTGAATACTAAAAACGCTGGTTTGGTTGATATCAAAGTTGAAAACGGTCATGTTGTTGTGACTCCTAAAGACGCAGAAGATAAAGCTTCTCGTGCTATGTGGGGAACAATGACTCGTAATATCAAAGCCGCTGTGAAAGGTGTTTCAGAAGGTTTTTCAAAACCAATGTACATGAAAGGTGTTGGTTATAAGGCTTCTGTCAAAGGAAATCAATTCACATTGGTTGTTGGTTTTTCTCATGATGTTGTTATGGAAATCCCAGCAGGTTTGACTGTGACAATGGGTGAAACACCAACAGAATTTACAATTTCTGGTATTGATAAAAATTTATTGGGACAATTTGCTGATAAAATTCATAAAATCCGCAAAGCTGACCCATATAAAGGTAAAGGTATCTTCTATAAAGACGAATATGTCCGTCGCAAAGAAGGTAAAAAGAAATAATAAGTAATTCCCGCTGTTACGGGGATATAAAATAAGGAAAAATAAAATGTTAAGACATTTATCTTCAGAACAAAGACGTGCATTGGCAAATCGCGGTGCATTGAAAAGAAAAAATCCTGGCAAAATTCGTTTGTCGGTGTTTCGTTCTGCTCGTCATATTGAAATCCAAGCTATTGATGATGTAAAAGGTCACACATTGTGTGCAGCATCTTCAAAAGAAAAAGATTTCAAAGGAAAAGGATGGAATATCGCTGGGGCTGAAATGGTTGGCAAAATTTTTGCGGAACGCATGGCTAAAGCAGGTATCAAAGATAATTATTATTTTGATCGTGGTCGTTATTTATATCATGGTCGCGTGAAAGCTTTGGGCGATTCTATGCGCGCAAACGGTATGAAAATTTAATTAATGGAGCAAAAAAATGGCACGTTTTGATGATAAAAAATTACAATCAGATAATTTAGTAGATAAATTGGTTTCTATCAACCGCGTTTCAAAAACAGTGAAGGGCGGTCGTAATATGTCGTTTTCTGCACTGGTTGTAGTGGGTGATAAATCTGGTATGGTTGGATTTGGCAAAGGTAAAGCTTTGGAAGTTCAAGCAGCAGTTCAAAAAGCTACAAAAGCAGCAAAAGCAAAAATGATACGCGTTCCTTTGAAAGAAGGTCGTACATTGCATCATGATAGTGCTGCTAAATATGGCGCCAGCAAATTGGTTGTTCGCAGTGCTGTTCCTGGTACTGGAATCATCGCTGGTGGTGCTTTGCGTGCAGTTTTCGAATGTTTGGGCGTTCAGGACGTTGTTGTGAAATCTCAGGGTTCTAATAATCCAAACAATATGATTCGTGCTGCATTTTTGGCTTTTGAAAAAATGAATTCTCCAAAAACTGTTGCTGCACGTCGTGGCAAAACAGTTGCAGAAATCATTGCTGGCAGAGACGGTAAAAAATTAGAAACACCAGCAGAAGCAAAATAAGCAAAATTAACCGAGTACATAATCTTGAATTATGTGCGAAAAGGACTATAATGATATAGTCATAGGACAAAAAGGAAAAAGAAATGAAATTAAATGCATTGATGGATAATTTCGGCGCACGCAAAGATGTTAAACGCGTTGGTCGTGGTATGGCGTCTGGATATGGTAAAACATCTGGTCGTGGTAATAAGGGTCAAAAGGCTCGTTCTGGTTCTCGTAAACAGGCTACTTTCCAAGGTGGACAAATGCCGATTTTGCGTCGTTTTCCAAAATTTGGTTTTAACAATCCTTTCCACAAAGAATATGTAACTATCAATTTGGGTGATATTGAAAAATTCATTGCATCTGGTAAAATTGATGCGAAGAAAGAAATCAATATCGATACTTTGTTGAATGCAAAAATTTTGAATCGCAGATTGGATGGTTTGAAAGTTTTGGGCAAAGGCACAATCAAAACAGCAGTGAATATTGTTGCTGACAAATGGTCTAAATCAGCCGAAGCAGCAATCGTCAAAGCTGGTGGAAAAATCCAATCTAAATAATCAATATAAACACATCTGCCTTTTTGGGCGGGTGTGTTTTAATCACAAAAGATAGATATCATGAGATTCTTGAAAAATATTTTTGGAAACCTTACTGATTTACAAAAGCGCATCATGTTTACTTTGGGTGCGTTGATTGTGTATCGTATTGGTTCTTTCATTCCATTACCAGGTGTTAATGCCAGTGCTGTTTTGCATTTGTTTAATGGCGACAATGGTATGATGGGAATGTTCGATATGTTTTCGGGGGGATCATTATCTCGTATGTCAGTGTTGGCGTTAAATATTTTCCCGTACATCTCGGCTTCTATCGTGATTCAATTATTGACTGCTACCAGTAAATCTTTGACTGATTTAAGAAAAGAAGGCGAATCTGGACGTATTAAAATCAACCAATATACTCGCTATTTGGCAGTGTTGTTGGCTGTGGTTCAGGGTTGGGCAATCGTGCGCAGTTTGGAATCTATGGCACCAGTAAACGGAATATCTGCTGTTGCAAATCCAGGTTTTTCGTTTGAATTATCTGCCATAGTTGCTTTGGTTGGTGGAACTGTGTTTGTTATGTGGTTGGCTGAACAAATCACAGCGCGCGGTATTGGTCAAGGTGCTTCGCTTTTGATTTTTGCAGGTATTATCGCAGAAGTTCCAGGTGGAATTGCAAAATTGTTTTCGTTGGCGGGCGTTGGACAAATGTCGCCTGCGATGATTGCGTTAGTGTTGGGTTTTGTGATTGGCATCGTTGCTTTGATTGCATTTATGGAACAAGCACAACGTCGTATTCAAATTTTGTATCCTCGTCAAGCGATGGCTAATGGCGTTATGAATACAAATGTTTCTTATTTGCCGATTAAGGTAAATATGTCTGGGGTTATGGGACCTGTGTTTGCTTCATCTATTATGATGTTGCCAGCGTTTATACAACGTTTTGTTCAAAGTGAAAATTTGACAGTTCAAAATATTCTTGGATTTTTCACTTATGGAACATGGTCTTATATGGCGCTTTATACTGTTTTGATTGCGTTCTTTGCGTATTTCCAAACAGCAGTGGTTTTCAACAGCGAAGAAACCAGCAACAATTTGAAAAATATGGGTGGATATATTCCGGGTGTTCGTCCGGGCGAACAAACTATGCACTATTTAGACAGTGTTGTATCAAGAACAACTGCGATTGGTGTTGTTTATTTAATAGTTGTTTGTGTGTTGCCTATTATTTTGAATACTCGTGGTGGAATGCCTTTGATGATTGGCGGAACCAGTGTCTTAATCGTTGCGGGCGTTGTATTGGATACTATGAATCAAATAAAATCTTATTTGGTTGAAAAGAAGTATACAGGTGTCGTGAACAACGGACAAAAGAAAGGTCGTTTTCGCGGCTAAGATAAAAATTTGATTTTTGCTGTGATGCATTATAAAATTGGTTGCAGTAAAAATCAGGCGCATTCAAAAAACGTGTGGATTTTGAATGCAAGGTTGAGTGGAAACATTCGAATAAACTAAAAAAACAAAGGAAAATAAAAGATGGCACGTATAGCAGGTGTTAACATCCCAAGCGAAAAACGCATTGAAATTGCGTTAAGATACATTCATGGTATCGGGCCTGCCAAATCTGCACAGATTTGTTCTGCATTGAAATTGAAAGACGGTCTGCGCGCAAAAGATTTGACTGACGAGGATGTTATCAAAATTTCAAATTATATTGAACAAAACTTCAAAGTAGAAGGTGATGTTCGTCGCGAAGTTGCAATGAATATTAAACGTTTGCAAGATTTGAAAACATATCGCGGCATTCGTCATCGTAATCGTTTACCAGTTCGTGGTCAACGCACTCAAACTAACGCAAGAACTCGTAAGGGTAAACGCGTGGTTGTTGCTGGATCCGCAACTAAGGGTAAATAAAATTAATTGGGTAGAGATTAACACGATAGTTAATTGAAGACATCTAAACAAGGAAAACACAAATGGCAGTTACAAAATCAAAAAAGAAAGTTGTAAAGAAAGTATCACATGGTATTGCTCATGTGGTCGCAACAAATAATAATACACGTATAACAATCACAGACCAAAGTGGTGCTGTTTTGACATGGGCAACCGCTGGGGCTAATAATTTCAAGGGTGCAAAAAAATCAACACCATACGCAGCAACAGTTGTTGCAGATGCAGTTGGTAAAAAAGTTGCTGAAATGGGTATGAAAACAGTTGATGTTTTGATGCGCGGTATTGGTCAAGGTCGTGAATCTGCTGTTCGTGGTTTGGCAAATGCAGGATTGGTTGTTCAATCTATTACAGACACGACACGTATTCCACACAACGGGTGCCGTCCAAAGAAAGTTCGTCGTGTGTAATAATTGCATTTTCGCAAAAATTAAAACCGTCCGTTTGGACGGTTTTTTTGTATAAAAAATTTTTTTAATATTGCGAATAAAAATTAAAATTGATAAAATAATCTGGTAACCAAGGAACGAAAGGTATTTTTCTTAATCATGAAATTTGTAAAATCTGCATTTTTATCGGTCGTTTTTGCATGTGTTGGTAGTCTGTGTGTAATTGGTGGTGCGATAAGCAGTTGTGTAAATTACAATGATTCTAATCGAACATGTGGTGGGGCACGACCTGCTACGTGTGCTGGTTCGTATTGTTATATGGGGATAGCGTATAAGTGTGATGAGAAATGTTATTGCACTGGGGGGATGTCACAGGGTGATGGTTTATTGAGTCATTGTAATCCGGCAAACGGAACTTTTAAATTTGGTGCAATTTCGCATTCTTCCTCTTCTGTTGGTGTGCACGTGTGCCCATCGGGGGATTATCAGTTTTCTGATGACGGAGCAGGTGCATTATCAGATTGTTATATGCATTGTAATAATAAAAAGCTACATAACATGGACGTATATTGTTCGCCAACAAAATATTTACCTGCTGGTAAAGAAAGCAGTGAAGATTGTCCGGCTGGCTATGCGTGTGCTGGTAACGTTACTTATCACACTAATTGTACCAACGACCAAGGAAGAGAAAAATGTTATGGACTTAATTATGCTGCAGCAAACTCGTCAGCCTGTTCCACCTGTGATGCAGATGGTAAAGCAGTTGTTAAAAATGGCGAATTACATGTTGGTTGTGAATTTTGTCCAGACGGAAAATACACGACGGACCATCAGAATTGTCTTGATTGTCCAGTAGGATATTCTTGTCAAAGCGGTATACGACATAAGTGCACAGGAAAAACTTATTCTGATGTGGAAGGATTAGCAGAATGTAAGGTTTGTAGTGGTGATAAAAAGGGTGTCACATATGCAACAACAACTGTTAATGGTCAAACCGAGACTTTGCAGACGGGGTGCGATATTTGTCCAAATGGAAAATACGGAAATGATGGTGTGTGCGAACCTTGTACTGCGGGGTATAGGTGTCTAAATGGTGAAAAAATCATTTGTCCCAAAGGTTATTATTCGGCTGCTGGTGCGGTCAGTTGTACACATTGTCCAAACTATTTCACTACTGAAGGTCCGGGAACAGCATGGATGCAGGGCGAAAATGTACCTTGTACTGTGGCACATATATATTTAAAGAATGCAAATACTTCTGGTAATGGTATAATGTTTCCTGCTTGTTTAAATCGTGGCGACATAAATGAAAGAGTTTTGTATTCAAATTAATTGACTTTTCAAAAAATTTGTTATAAAATCTGCGGGTGCGCGGGAAAAGTGCGTTAATCTGGTGAAAATAATAAACTAAGCCTGATGGAGTATAAAAATGATTGAAAAAAACTGGATGACTTTGATTAAGCCAAAAAAATTGAATATCAAAGTCGATGAAAATAACCCTAATATTGCAACTTTGGTCGCTGAACCTTTGGAAAAAGGTTTCGGTTTAACATTAGGAACTGCATTACGTCGTGTTCTGTTGTCTTCTTTGCAGGGATGTGCGCCAATCTATGTTAAAATTGATGGTGTTCAACATGAATTCAGCAGTTTGGCTGGTGTACGTGAAGATGTGACTGATATTATTTTGAATTTAAAAGGTGTTTATTTCAAAGCATTGACAGAAGGTCAACACAAAGCAACTTTGAAAGTCAAAGGTCCTGCAGTTGTGACTGCTGCGATGATTGAAACATCTGGCAGTGTCGAAGTTATGAACAAAGATGCTGAAATTTGCACTTTGGATAATGGCGCGTCATTGGATATGGAAATCACATTGGCGTCTGGTCGTGGTTATGTTCCTGCATCTGTTAATGCAACAGATTTGCCTTTGGGAACAATTCCAGTTGATTCAATTTATTCACCAATTTTGAATGTTGCATCAAATGTTTTCCCAACTCGCGTTGGTCAAAGCACTGATTATGACAAATTGGAATTGACTGTTAAAACAAATGGCGCAGTATCTCCAGAAGATGCGATTGCTTTTGCTGCTCGCATTTTGACAGATCAATTGACTGTGTTTATCAATTTTGAAGATCCTGCTCAAATCAGCGCAGCAAGCGATGAAGAAAAAGCAAAAGATGTTTTGCCATTTGATCCAAAATTATTGAAACATGTTGACGAATTGGAATTGTCTGTTCGTGCAACAAATTGTTTGAAAAATGACAAGATTAACTGGTTGGGCGAATTGGTTCAAAAGACAGAAAACGATATGTTGAAAACACCAAACTTTGGTCGTAAATCTTTGAACGAAATTAAGGCTCAATTGGAAGCAATGGGATTGTCTTTGGGTATGGAAGTACCAGGTTGGCCACCAGAAAATATTGCGGAATTGGCCAAAAAATACGAAGACCCCTATAAATAAAATTGTGATAATGTGCCATTTGTTGTGTTTGGCGGTTCTTATGTAGGTTTACTACACCGCGAACCACCAAACACTTCCAACTAACACATTCTTACAATTTTCTTACCCGATGCTAGAAACTGGGTAAGCCGAAAACAAAATCCACGATTCAGAAAGAAATTTTTGGTTGTGGCGTCTCAAAAAATCCCTGATGAAATCAGGGCGGAAACAACAAAAGGAGTAATCAATGAGACATAGAGTAGCAGGTCGCACTTTTAATCGCGATACAAATGCCAGAAAAGCCTTGTTTATTGGTTTGGCGAAAAACTTGATTGAAAAAGAACAAATTAAAACTACTTTGCCAAAGGCAAAAGATTTACGCAGTGTAGTCGAAAAATTGATTACCCGCGCAAAGGTTGATACTGTTGCAAACCGTCGTTTGACTGCGTCTGAATTGGGCAACAATTCTGACAAAGCAGTTAAAAAATTGTTTGCTGTGTTGGGACCAAGATATGCAAAACGTCCGGGTGGATATACTCGCGTTTTGAAAGCAGGCTTCCGTTATGGTGATGCTGCGCCAATGGCGATTATTGAATTGATTGATCGCGATGAAAACGCAAAGAAAGTTGCACCAAAAACAGTCGCTGCTGAAAAAGAAGAACCAGTTGCAAAAGTGGCAGAAGAAAAGAAAGTCGCTGCACCAAAAGCAGAAAAGACAACAAAAGTTGCTGCTGAAAAGAAAGCGGCTGCGCCAAAAGCAACAGGTGCCAAGAAAGCAGTTGCTGTTAAACGTCGTGCAACAGGTAAATAATAAAATCTGTTATCGATTAAATTTATGCCGCCCGATTGGGCGGTTTTTTATTTGAATAATTATTTGCAAGCGGGGGCGATTTATGATAAAATATTCACAAGAGGAATAAGGAGATTTTTATGCGTAAACGTATATTTGTTGCATTGATTGTGTCATTGTGTGTCGCGGAATTTGCGGCTTTGGCGGCTGTTAATCAGCGTGGAAAGGCGGCACAAAAGGAGACTGCTGAGACTGCATCTGTGGCTGCACGTTCTGCAGTAAGGAAAGATACAGTGCAAAAAAATGGTGGTGTGTCAGCACGTTCTGCGGTGAAACAAACTGCACCAAAATCTAATGTTGTGGCGGCGCGTGCTGGAACCATGCAAAAGGCTATAAATACCGGAACCAAGGTTGCAACCGCGACTGAAAACACTGCTGTTCCCCAGGAGTGCCAAGATAATTTTTATGGATGTATGGATGCGTTCTGTATGTTGGACAATGCATCTGGGGGACGTTGCCAATGCAGCGATAAGATTGCTGAATATGACAAAGTCTTGGAAGATATTTTAAGATTGGATGAACAATCTTATGTCATGGCAACTGAAGGTGTTGAACGTATTAAAATGGGCGATGCAGAATCTGCGATTCTTGCACGTGCAAAGGCGGCAGGGGACAAAGTAGTTGCAGATAAAGAAAGTAAAGATAATAAGGCTAATCTTGCTAGAAAATTAGATATGTCTGTGTTTGATAACAATATTTTTGTTGATACTGATGATATTTTTGATGATGGAAAAACTGATGGCGATATTTCAACATTTGCAGACAAGAAAGGCGATGAATTATATAAAGCCGCTGGAAAAATGTGTGTTGCTCAAATACCTGCAAATTGTAAAAGTTATGGTTCTATGTTGCAATTGGTTTATGCGCAAAGAATCAAATCTGATTGTATGGCGTATGAAAACAGTTTAAAGGCACAAAAAAGCCAAAGCCAACAAAAATTACAAACTGCACAAAAGGCTTTGCGTGATGCCGCTTTGGAAGAATACAAAGAACAAAACAGATATGGCACAGTTGGCGAATGTGCGGTGGCTTTTGCGCAATGTATGCAAACAACCGCTGAATGTGGTGAAGACTATACAGGCTGTGTGACGTTGGCTGCAAAAGAAAATGTTAAAAATAATAACCAGGGAACTGTTGCAAAACAACAAAAAATCAAAGGCACAGTTAAGGGTGCTGATATTACATTGGCGGCAACAACAATGGAACAATTGTTGGCCAAAAAGCCAATTTGTGAACGCATAACCAAACAGTGTGTTAATGCAAACAAAAATGATGCTGTGTGGAATACTTTCTTGCGTAATGCTGCACCAGCGTTGAAATCTGCAGAAGAAATCGCAGAACAAAAATTGCGTATGGAATGTATACCAACAATTACAAAATGTTTCCAGACGGCATGTAAATCTAATTTTGGCGAAGGTGATTCATACGATATGTGTTTGTCCAATCCAGCAACATATAAATCTTTGTGCAAGGTTCAATTGGAACCATGCCTAGAAGCAACAGGTGGTTCATATACAACCCCGACAGATTCTTCTTTGTGGAATGGTGTCATAGCGGCGTTGGGTGCAATGAAAGTTGATGCATGTACCAAAGAAGTGAGAGATTGTTTGACATCTGATAATGCATGTGGTGCAGATTATTCAGCGTGTATTGGTATGTCGGCGGATGCTATTATGGGTCTTTGTCCAGAAGATAAATTGACGGCCTGTAAGACTGCAAATGACAGTGGCTCTTATGACAGTGATAATGTAATGGAATATGTTTATAAGGTTGCCCAAGGTATTGCTTTGCAGATAGACAGCAATATGCAACTTGCATGCGAAAATGCGCTCGATAGTGCGATGGAAAAATATTGTGGCGATAAACAATCTTGTCCAAATATTTCGCTGTTATCGAGTACGATAACCAATCAAATGCGTGCACAAGTATGTACAGAAGATGGCAAAGAATGTCACGATAGTCCATCTGTATTCAAAGTGGCTGATTTATTAAAAGGTGATATTCTTGTGAAGGTTCGTGGTCCGGAAATGTCTCAAATAGCTTATAATGATGGAAATCCGGGCAAAGATGTGTTTAAGTTGCGTGACGAGGATGATATAAAAAATAAAGATATAGCATCTTTGACCAACCAGACAGTTGATATGTTAAATACTGCATGGAATTCTAAGATTGCACAAATTGAATCGGATCCAAAGGTCAAGGCATGTATGACTGGACGCGATTATGACAAATTTGGTAGTAGCGGATTGATGACTAGAGAGCTTAGGCTTACAAAAGCAAGATATCCAAATTTGACACAGAGTGCCAGAATGAATATCGCGGATGATTTGGTAAAACGTTTTTCATCTGATTACAGCGATGCAGCAAAAAAGATTAATGATGAAAAGGTGCCTGCGTTGGCAGAAGAACTGGCCAAAAAAATCGAAAAAGAAGTTGGCAGTTTAGAAGATGCTTTGGATGTTGCTAACAAGGCGATATGCGATGCATATAATAAAACGGTAAAGTTGCCAGTGACGGGGAAAGTAAAAAATATTGGTGACTTAGAAGAGGTAAGCACTAATTATAACGCCACAACAAATGAATGTGTTGCCACTATCAAGGTTTATCAAGCACGCAGGAAAGGTAATAAGGATAAAGAGTGCAATACGGTCTCTCTTGGAACTTGTGAATATATACATACTGAAACAAGAATAGAAAAAATGAAAGTGGGGGAATCAGAATTTACTAAGTCTACGATGGATTCTGTGAATAGTGTGGTTGAAGGAACTTCTGGGGGGGGACAACAGTAAGTCAACAACCAGCGCAGGGTCGCGGTAATACATTCTAAAACGAACCGCCCAGATGGGCGGTTTTTTTTAATCTAATTCTTCTAGTTTTGTTATTACTTTGACACCGGCATCTGTGAATTGTTTAATTGTGTTTTCGATGTCCATAATGTTTTGCGATGCCAAATAAAGCACAGGCGTCAGGTTGTTTTGTTTTGCTAATGATATTAATTCTGGAATCGGGGTATCTATTTGTTTGCCTGCTGCAAACCAACTTTCGTTGTCCATAATCCAAAAATCTTCGTCAGCGTGTTCGTATATTACATACTTTTCAGTTGCTACATATTCTTTGTATGTTTCAAATTCTATGTTGTGCGATGCAAAATATTTTGTTGTGTTGTTTTCTAATTCTTTTTCTGTTGCAATAGGGGTATCAAAATTGATGTCTGTAAATGTTGGTACAGAATCATTCATGTCTTGGTTCAAATCGTCGCCTAAATCAAAATCCATCGGGATTGGTATGTTCGGGTTTTCTTCAGTTTCGGCTTGGACAACAGGGGTTTTCACAGGTCTTTTGTTATACACAGAAACGTTGCCCATGAAAGATTGGTGCTGTTTGGCGCGTGTATAAGGAACGCGCATTTCACGCGGCAGGTCCGCTGGGTATTCTTCTTCTGGGGCTTCTTCTTCTGTCTCTGGTGCGACTTCTTCTTTGACTGGTTCTACTTTTTTTGCGAAAAGTTTAGATATAATCGGTAGATATGATATCAAGGGTATGTTAAACAAAAGTGCTTTTTTGCGATAAATTGTCAGTGTGGTTGCGATATAAATTGGTATTGCTGAATATACCAATATGACAAATGTTAATCCCCAAAAACCATGAAATGTCGCATGGAAAAATTTCCACCAATAAAGACGTGAAAACATATCGAAATTAAATACAAAGCGGGTAATCAACCAGAACACAAAAATATACCATATCGTCCATTTGACGATTAAAGGGTTCTGTTTTAAAAATTCAAATATCTTTTTCATATTTATATTATAGACAATATTTAAGATTTGTCAACCAATAGTGTAAAAAAATAATATTGCAAAAAAATTGTTAAAAAAAACTTTTTTTAATACTGACTATGTGATATAATAGTTTTATAGGAATTTGGGAGAAATATTATGAAAATGTTGAATTTATGCGGAAAAACAGTAATCAGCGTTGCTGTGGTGATGGCAACTTTTGGGGCGGATGCGGCACAAAGTGGTCGTATTGCGGCTGCAAAAATGCGTATGCCAACAATGCCCACGACTGGGCTGACAACAATTGGCAATCCTGCTGTGAATACTGTTAATGTGCCTTCTGGCGTTGTCAGTGGTGGTGGTTTCAATATTACACCAACCCCAAATAATCCTAATAATCCAATTCCAGATAATCCTGATAATCCAAACAATCCTGATAATCCACAGCCACAAACAGATTGTCCTGATGGGGGGGTGAAAAATTCTAAGTATTCTATTACAGATTGTATGAATGATTTGTTGCAATGTGTTAATACTGGCGCGCTTCAGGGCGGTTTAAACGATTTGTTTAACGAAGATGTTCGTAATTCTATCGTGGGTGGTATGAGATTATGTCAGGCTCAGGTCGATAAGTGTATCAGTGATGTTCGTGTTAATTGTCGTAATATTTACAACGAATCGACTGACGTTTGGTTAGATTTTAATTCCAGAATTATTCAACCTGAATATTATAACTTTGTTTTGCGTAAAACGGGTTTGACACCAAATCAGGCTGAAAATACTTGTTTGTTATTGGACAGAAATACATACGGCGAATCGTTTGCTGCTGTTTCTGATTCAAATGCGGTTAATTCAGAATATAACAAGAAAGTGGGTGCTTATAACAAAGCAAACAATGGCAGTTTGTCCAAAAACAATCCACAAGGTGTCGAAGTTAATACAACTGGCTATGATGGAAATCGTGGACATTATGCGCGTTGGGATGCGGCTAAGGGTGAATGTTTGATTCGTGTTGCTGCGTATAACAAGGATAAACTGATTACAAACAGTTGGTTGTTTGGTGCTGTGGGTAATGATAATGCTGCTGAGGTTTGGGAAAAGACCGGTTCTACATTTACTTGCAACAAAGATTTGTTTGATTTTTCGTTGATGAATGATACGAAAACAGCTGCTGTGGTTGGTGTTGGTGGTGGTACTGTGTTAGGTACTGCGATTGGTGCAGGTGCAGGTGCTGCCGCATATAACAAGAAACACAATGCTTATTTAGATAGCGACCCGTGTGCAGACGAAAATTATCGTAAAGATTTGGCTTCAAAAATATATTCGTCTAATAATGGCGGAATATTGAAGAGTTATGCATACAAAAATGTCACATTTGATTCGTCAAGTGGAACTTTCTCTGGAACGCCTATTTTCAGTACTTCTACTGATTTGTCAAAAATGCAGATGAGTGAAACTGAATGTCGTGATTTGCATGAATTGAACGAAAAAGTCAATTTGTATGAATCAAAAGTTAATGAATGTGTGGCAAGCGATAAAAATAGACAAATTGCTGGCAAGATTGATGAAGTAAAAGCACCTTCGTCAAATGCAACTGTGTTGAGAAGTATGTCAATGAATGTTGGTGGAAACACAATACAGGTTGATGCGAATGTCACTTGTGGTGCGCCTGCTGGTGTGACACAAACTGATGTTGTTCAATTTGCTAGCCAATGTTTGTTCCAACCTTTGCGTGATAATGGCGATGGGGTGTTGTGTGAACATGAAAACAGATGTTTAACTGTCAACCAGATTCAATATCAAATTCGTGAATTAAAAGGTTTGTTGGCTGCGATATCTCCATCAATGAAGGCAGTCAAAGATGCAAACAAAGGCAAAGAAATCGCCAAGGGGGCCGCGATTGGTGCTGCGACTGGTGCTGGGGTTGGCGGTATTGTAACAGGTATCACAGCTTTGGTTGAAAAGAATAATATTACATGTAAAGTTGGTGATGGGTTGAATTCTGTTGCGTTGGGTAAATCTCATACCATAGATTCTTTGAAAGATTTCTATGTGAAATGGAATTTACAATTGCCAGATAATATTACGCCAACAGCGGCTGTGACAGATAGAGAATCTTGGAGACAAGCGTGCAGTCAATTCAACAGTAAATTGCTGGATTGCCCATATGTTCAGGTTAACTATAAACACGCTGGCACTTATGAATTGATTAATTCTGCTTGTAGAATTTCTGGCAGCATATGCGTACCAAATGATGCTGTGATGAATTCTCATTTGCCAATGCCAGTTGTGGTGGTTGATAATTTCATACCTGCTGTGAATCCATAAAGTTGGGTAAAGATATAAAAAAGGGCGCCATAGGGCGTTCTTTTTTTATTAATATTTTTTATTGAAATTTTATTATGCGGCTTTTTTGATATTTTGTTTTATATTGCGGACGTATTTGCGTAATTCATCGATTGCAACCAATGAACCGTCTTTCTTTTCAGCAGACCAATAATCCCATCCGTTAAAACTGACACTGTGTTGAATGCGTGCCGCCATAACGTGTATTGATGCTTTGCCGTAAAGCGTGTGCATTAATTGTCCGTCATGCGTTATCATAACACGGTCGCCACGTGGACCAACCAATGTTTGTCCAACATACAAAAGACCTGCGTCTATTAATTCGCGGAAAGCAACTTTGATTGCTTCGCGTTTAGGTGCGGTGACTTCTATGTTCGATAAATCGATTGGCTGCACAGCATTTACGCGTTCGCGTGAAGCGTCTATATAACTTTCTTCTTTTTCAATTCCAATAAATTGACGGCCTAATTCTTTCGCCACTGCGGCAGTTGTTCCAGAACCAGAAAATGGGTCTAAAATAATATCACCCGGTTTTGTGGATGCCAAAATTACACGACGTAATAAATCCATAGGTTTTTGTGTGTTGTGTAAACTTTTGCCGTTTTTATCTTTTATGCGTTCTTCGCCCAAGCATATATTTATATCCCAATCGGAACGCATTTGTTTCCCACCATTTAATTTTTTCATAGTTTCGTAATTAAATGTGTATTTGCCAGTTTTGGTTGGTGTTGCCCAAATCAAAGTTTCGTGAGCATTTGTAAAACGGGTCCCGCGAAAGTTTGGCATTGGATTAGTTTTTACCCACACGATGTCATTCAAAATCCAAAAACCCATATCTTGTAAAATAGAGCCAACGCGAAAAATATTATGATAAGAACCGATAACCCACATTGCGCCATCTGGTTTTAATACGCGTTTACATTCTCGCATCCATTGACGCGTAAATTCATCATATTGCGCGTTTGATTCAAAAGCGTCCCAATTGTCGCGCACCGCACGCGCAGCGGTTTGGTCTTCGGGTCTGTATAGTGTTTTTTCGCCCAGTTGTAAATTATACGGAGAATCAGCAAAAACAGCGTCCACAGACGTGTCTGGGATATTGCGCATGATTTCAATGCAATCACCGCACAAAATCTGGTTCAAATATTTTTGCATTTTCTCTCTTCCAATCTTTTTGTATATTTTATCATATTTTAAGGGGATAAAAAAGCCTCAAGCGAATCGGTTTGAAAAAAAAACACTTGATTTTTTTAAAAAAGCAATTTTTTTATTAAATAAATTCTACTTTACATGTGCATGATTTTTTTCTACCCTTGAAAATTATGAGATGTCCTTACTGTAATTCTACTGACAGCAGGGTGGCGGATTCCCGCCCTGATATTGGAGATGCGATTATTCGCCGCAGGCGTGTTTGTAATCAATGTGGTGCGAAATTCACCACCGTGGAACGTATTCAAATGCGCGATTTGATTGTTATTAAAAACAGTGGAAAGACAGAGGCTTTTGACAGGGAAAAATTATTTCGTTCTATTAAATTGGCATGTCGTAATCGTGATGTCAAAGACGAACAAATTGAAAAATTAGTTGCGTCTATTCAAAGACGACTTGAAACAGAAAGTGCGGACGACACGGTGACCAGTGCCCAAGTTGGACAAATGGTTTCTGATTCTTTGCTTAATCTTGATCCGATTGCTTTTATAAGATTTGTTTCGGTTTACAGAAAGTTTTCAAAGGTTTCTGATTTTAAAAAGATTATCAACCAAATACCAGAGGCTGATGAAGACGCAATCGTTTGTGAGTTACCAAAAACTTCTTTGTTCTGATGATGAAAAAAATAATCGCATTTTTAATATTGATTTTGTCGCCACTGGTTTCAATGGCGATTGAATCAGTTGATATTTTAACAGATGACGATGCTGCGATTTATGCGCAAATATTTATGCTGCAAGACAAAGAAAAAATAGACGCTGCAAAAAAACTTGAAAATAAATTGACTGATAAATTTTTGATGAACGAAGTTTTATATCAAAGATATGTTTCAAAAACTTATCATACGCGCGGCAGTGAATTACAAAGTTGGATGAATAAATATTATGATATGCCTGGTGCGGACAGGTTGGTCAAAATGGCGAAAATCAAAAAAGCATCTGTTCGTAATCCTGCGTTGCCAACAATTATTACTGGCAAAGAATATATAGAGGCAGCACAATCTGAAACATGGACTGTGAAAAAGTATAATGACAAAACCACCAAGACCATAGATAAATTTAGAAAAGCGATTCGTTCTGGTTCTTCAAAGGCAGCACGCAAAATTTTGGAAGACAAATCTTTTAAATCTCGCGTGTCCGAAGCGGATTACGGCAGATTGGCAGGACGTTTGTCGTTTCTTTATTATACAAATGGTGAATATGAATTGGCAAAAAAATGGGGTTTTGTGGCAAGTGATGCAAAATCTGAATATGGATTATGGTCTATGGGATTGCTTTATTTCAAAGAACAAAAGTACAAAGAAGCAAAAAAATATTTCGGTCAAATTCTTGATTTAACACAAATTAATAATGCACGAAAAACAGAGGCTGCTTTTTGGGCTGGGCGCAGTGCAGATATAAATGGCGACAGCAGCGAAGCGCGCGATTATTGGAAAATTGCTGCGGCGCGTCCTATGTCTTTTTATGGGGCTCTTGCGTCAACTATGCTGGGTGATAAACCTGAATACGAATTTTTCGACCAAGAATGTTCGGATGAAGATATTGTCACTTTGCGCGAAGACAAATATGGAAAAAAAGCGTTGGCTTTAATTCAGGTTGGGCGCAAAGACAGGGCTGAACGTTATTTGAAATATCTTGTGACTGCGAAATCTTCGGATAAAATGTTGCACGCGGTGAATGCTGTGTCGTCTTTGTATGGTTTGCCAAGTGTTTCTATTTTGGTTTCTGGCGTTATGCGCGACAGGGGAATTTTAGAAATCAATGATGACATTATTTATTCAGCACAATATCCGTTGCCTAATTGGGAACCAATGGGTGGCTGGTCTATTGACAGGGCTTTGTTATTGGCGATAACAAAACAGGAAAGCGGTTTCAGGCAAACAGCGAAATCGACTGTGGGTGCAAATGGCGTTATGCAATTGATGCCGAATACTGCGAAGTTAGTAGCACGTAAAAATTCTGTAAAAATGTCTGAAATAGATATGTCTAATCCAGAACATAATATGTTTTTGGGACAGCAATTTATTGTAGATTTATTACAGCAAGATTTAGTACAAAATAATATTATAAAAATGTTGATTGCTTATAATGCTGGAATTGGAAATTTAGCAAAGTTTGAAAAAAGTTTTTCAACCAAAGATCCTTTGTTGTACATAGAAAGTTTTCCTGCGTATGAAACCAGATATTATATTAAACGCGTAATGTCTAATTTGTGGTTGTATCGTGCGCGTCTTAATCAACCTTTGACTGCGTTGCAAGAATTAGCCGAAGGAAATTGGCCGTATTACAACAGTGAAGATGAATACGTTATAAATAATACTTTTAACAAAGCATCATTATAAATTATGCGCAGTGTCCCTGATTTTTCTATTGAAATAAATTGTGGCAAAAAAATAATTGCAGGTATTGACGAAGCAGGGCGGGGACCGCTTTGTGGACCTGTGGTTGCGGGGGCTGTTATTTTTTTGAAATATGATTTTGATGATATGCCATTAATCAGTGATTCTAAACAGATGAGCGAAAAGCAACGCGATATTGCGTTTGATTGGATAACGAATAATCAAAATATAGTTTGGGCGACTGGTTTATGTTCGCCTGCGGAAATCGATGAATTAAATATTTTGTGGGCTTCGATGCGTGCGATGGAACGCGCTGCGGGGAATTTAAGAACACAACCAGAACATTGTTTGATTGACGGAAATCGTGTCCCGAAAAATTTAACTGGTGAAGCGGTAGTAAAGGGTGATGCGAAATCTTTATCTATTGCTGCGGCATCAATTATTGCAAAGGTGACGCGTGACAGATTGATGAAAGAATTGGCACAAAAATATCCTGAATATGCCTGGGATAAAAACGCTGGTTATCCAACGCCACAACACTTGCAGGCTATCGAAAAATATGGTATAAATGAACATTATAGAAAGTCTTTTGGACCAGTGAAAGAGAGGTTAGAAAAAAATGACAATTCGTAGTATTCGTGAAATTAATGTTAAGGGTAAATATGTTTTATTGCGTGATGATTTCAATGTGCAAATTGAAGACGGAAAAATTGTCGACACTTTTCGTATCGATTCTTCGCAATCTACGATTAAGCATTTGATTTCTAATGGTGCGCGTGTTGTGATTTGCGCTCATCTGGGTCGACCAAAGGGAAAACGGGATGAAACTTTGTCTTTGCGTCCAATTGCTGAATACATGAATATCCCATTTATTGATGATTGTTTGAAAAAAGATTTCTTGACATCAATGAAAAATGGTGATGTCGTTTTGATGGAAAATTTGCGCTTTTATATTGGTGAAGAAGAAAATGATGATACCTTTGCACAAGAATTAGCATCTGGTTTTGATATGTATGTAAATGATGCGTTTGCGGTATCGCATCGCGCTGCGGCAAGTCTGGTTGGAATTACAAAATATTTACCTTCGTTTGCCGGTGATTTATTAATCAATGAAATAAAAAATATTTCATCCGTTTTAGAAGAACCAGAACACCCATTGATTGCTTTTGTTGGTGGTGCCAAAGTTTCGTCCAAGATAGGTGTTTTGAAAAAACTAGTCACGATTGCAGACAAGGTTATTGTTGGTGGCGCTATGGGGACAACATTTAATTTTGCGCTTGGTGCGCCAGTTGGCAATTCTTTGTATGAACCAGAAATGGCAAAAACTGCGATTGAAATAATGGATATTGCAAAACAAAATGGTTGCGAAGTTTTGTTGCCTTTGGACAAAGGTGTCGGCAAAGTTTTTGATAAAAATGCGAAACGCGAAAATCGTGATTTGATGGATGTCAAAGATGATGATGTTATTATTGATGATGGAGAAAAAACCATAGAACGCAATCACGAAATTTTAGCAGACGCGAAAACAGTAATTTGGAACGGGACTTTTGGTATGGCAGAATGGGGTGCTGTTTGGGGACGGGCTTCGTTTGCGTTGGCACGTGATTTAGCGCATCTTACCAAAATGGGAAAGATAAAAAGCGTTGTGGGCGGAGGCGAAACTGTGGCTGCGCTGGACGCAATTGGTGTTCATCAAGATATGACGTATGTTTCAACTGGTGGTGGTGCATTTCTTGAATTTATCGAAGGCAAAGAATTACCAGGAATCAAAGCGTTGGAAAAATAAAAATCAAAGCAATCTTGTTTTATGTGTTATAAAATTGGCGAATCGGGTAAAAGCGTGTTATAATTAGGCTATGATTTAGTGTAAAAAAGGGGTTTTTATGTCATTGGTACCTATTGTTATTGAAGAATCTCCAAAAGGTGAACGTTCTTTTGATATTTATTCACGTCTTTTGCGAGACAGAATAGTTATGGTTTCTGGACCAATTGAAACGAATATGGCGAATACTATAATTGCGCAATTGTTGTTTCTGGAATCCGAAAATCCAAATGCTGATATTTCTATGTATATTAACAGCCCTGGTGGCGAAGTGTATGCTGGGTTGGCGATTATGAATACCATGCAATATATTAAACCAAATGTTTCGACTATTGGTATGGGGGTGGTTGCTTCTATGGCGTCTGTGTTGTTGGCTGCTGGTGAAAAGGGTAAACGTTTTCTTTTGCCAGATTCAACAGTGATGATACATCAGCCATCAGCAGGAACCCAGGGTATGATTACAGATATGGAAATTTCTGTGCGCGAAGGTCAAAGGTTGAAAAAACTTATTACACAAAAGATGGCAGAATTCACAGGTCGCAAAGAAAAAGAACTTTTTGATGCTATGGAACGCGATAACTGGATGGATGCAGATGCTGCTAAGAAATTCGGTTTAATTGATGGAATTCTAACAAGAAAATAATTTTGTAAATTCAAGGTTGAAAAAGATGAGCGACGATAAAACACAAAACACAACACCAGAAAATGCGCAACAATTTTGCAGTTTTTGCGGTAAATCTGTTTATGAAGTAAAAAAGTTGGTCAGTGGACGCGGTGTTTGCATTTGTGATGAATGTATAAATTTGTGCAACGATATTATGGCGGATGATAAACAGGCTAAGATTTCAAAAGAATCTGCTGCGTTGCCGACGCCTTCACAGATTTATAATTTTTTGAACGAATATGTTATCGGTCAAGATAGCGCAAAACGAACTTTGTCTGTTGCGGTTTATAATCATTACAAAAGAAATAGCGCGGCAATCGCATCTAATGTAGAAATTCAAAAATCAAATATTTTGATGATTGGTTCGACTGGAACTGGTAAAACTTTGTTTGCTCAAACATTGGCGCGCGTGTTGGATGTCCCTTTTGCAATCGCTGATGCTACAACTTTGACAGAGGCGGGATACGTAGGCGATGACGTTGAATCTGTGTTAACTCGTTTATTACAGAACGCTAATTTTGATGTGGAACGCGCTCAAAAAGGTATTATTTATATCGATGAAATTGACAAGATTTCAAGAAAGTCTGAAAACCCGTCTTTGACACGTGATGTATCTGGCGAAGGTGTTCAACAGGCTTTGTTAAAATTAATAGAAGGAACTGTTGCTAATGTTCCTGCGGGTGGTGGCGGGCGTAAGCATCCAGGCGAAACCACTGTTCAATTAGATACCAGCAAGATTTTGTTTATCTGTGGTGGTGCTTTTGACGGGTTAAATAAGATTATAGCATCAAGAACTTCTGCGCGTGCAGGTATTGGTTTTGGTGCAGAAGTTGCAGATAAAAAAGAACGCGAAGAAAAAGATAGATTAGCGGACGTTCAATCAAGTGATTTGGTTAAGTTCGGTATTATACCTGAATTAATCGGTCGTTTGCCAATTGTGACAACTTTGGAAGCGTTGGACGAAGATGCTTTGATTAAAATTTTAACGGAACCCAAAAATGCTATTGTTAAACAGTATGCTGCTATGTTAGAAATGGATGGAATAAAATTAACCATTACTAAAGACGGTTTGGAAGCAATTGCAAAAATGGCTATTGAAAGAAAAACTGGTGCGCGTGGTTTGCGTTCTATATTAGAGAAGATTTTATTACAACCAATGTTCGATGCACCAGATAAAACTGATTTGAAAGAGATAGTTGTTGATGCTGATGTTGTTAATGGCAAGAAAGCACCAGTAGAAATATATGCCGAAAGTAAAAAGGCTGCTTAAATAAAAAACCGATTTTTAAATCGGTTTTTTTTATTCTTTGCAATATCCCCATAATTTATTTGCTCCTGTGGTGATATAGAAGTCTTTGTGTAATTTATCGCCTGTTAAATCGTGGTATCCATTACTATCTTCGTCCGCCCAAGGAGAGCTTACCCAAATCCCATTAAGGTTGATACATTCCGCTGTCAACATTGGAACAAGAGATTCTTTGACACTTTGAGCCACCTTGTTAACTTCTGCCAATAAATATTCGGATAATGTATATGAATTATCGGATGTTCGTGTGCAATTTTGAAGCGCGTATATTACCAACTGTTGATATAAACTGCCAATGTAATATTGCCCGCATGTTTGATATAAATTCGCATTAATGTCTTGGGGTGGTTCTGTACCACCCATACAGGTTTGAGCAGATTGACAAGGATGACATTCTGTCGCTTCATTTAAACTAAATTGGCCATCATTATATAAATAATAACCGAAACTGCAACTGGTGTACTTTTTTCTGTAATTGTTGCATACACCAAGATATGCTGAATAATCGTTATATGATGTTTGTGTTGTTAAAATATCAGAGCGAGAAAATGGGTTTACCAATTCTTTGTTACATAATGCTCTGTGTGCGTAAAAAGATTCGCCCGGCGAATATCTGCGACATCCGTAAGGGTAAGAATGAGTGGCATCACTTGCAGGAACTGCGCAAATATCTCGTGCAAACTTTGCCAACAAATCAGGACAAGATTGTTCTATTGTTAAATCCGTTATCCCCGTCATTGTCGCAATTAAAGTGTCAAGACCATCTGGGCCACCACCGTAAAGATTGCTGCAGGTGGTTAATTTGTCTTTGCACATTTCTTCTGATAATTCCATCGTTTGAACAAATGCGATTTGAGAAGAATCTGTGACAAACTTTTTTAAAGAATCAGATTGTTTTAAATAGCATTCGTTCACAACATGTAAGCATTCATTTTTTACTGTTTGTGCGCTTTTTTGTTGTGCTTGGTATATTTCGACAATCGCTTGCCGTAAAAATTCATTCCAAACTTCATCTGCGTTATCTTGGCACAAGTTCAAATTTTTTTCAGCAAACACACGTTTTTTATTAAGCATTGAAACGAAAGTCGTATTTTTACTGTTTTTCAATACATCACCAGATAGAGAAATTTGGTTTTCTATTTGATAAAAATCTGGAGAATAAATCGGTTCGCCTGTTGTAACGTTTAAGTATTTTCCAGAAAAATCAAGACAATGTATGTAATTTTCACCGCACACAGAATCAGCAGTTATGCTTTCGCGAACCTTTGTGATACAGTCATTGACAACTAAAGAATTATGAGCATCATAGGTTTCAAGTCTGGTGTCTTGCATTTTGTGTCGAGTTTGCCTGATTGCGGAATTTGCAGAATTAATTTTGTTTCTAAGATTGTTTTCCACTATTGCACAATCGTTTTCTATGTACATTCCATACGCAGATGCAACCATCTTGAAATCAGCGTTTTGGCAAGATTCTTTGACCAAATCTTCACATTGTGCATGAACAGCGTTAAACAATGCATCGCCAGTAAGATTTGCAATGTCTGTCCCGCCAATGAGATTTGTTGTGGACCAAATATTTTTTATATCACCACCGATATCTAATTTTCCCTGGGTTGACAAAGACTGTTTCTTGGAATTGTTAAGGACGTCTGTTATGCTTTGTAATGCGTTCGCGTTGGTTGAAGAATCTTTTTTTATTGCACTTTCGCCGCTGGAAGCAGATAACATCGCTTTGACTTCGCCAGAAGTTTTTGAAATCACATCTAAATTAAAGGCTTCAAAATCTTTTAAACTGGTATCTGTTTGTGATAAAAGACTTTCTTGCTGTTGTATTTTTTTTAATTTAGAAGAACAAACACAGCGTCTATAATTTTCGTTTTGAACTGCACAGAATTGATCCATACATGTGAAATAAGCATCACGACAAGAATTGTAATTTTGCCCGAAAGTTTTTGTTTTTACAGTTGTTGTTGCGCGTGCTGTTCGTTGTTTGGTGGCAGATGAAACAACAGGTGTTGTTTTTTGAACCACAGCAGAACGACCAACTATGGATTTTGAAGACGCATTACGTGTCGCAACTTTTGAAGCGTTAGCGGTATTGCGAGATACAACAGTTTTTTTTCTGGAAGAACGATTTATAACCGTTGAATCATTTTTTGTAGATTGACGAGAAACGGTATTTGCATCACGAACAGCGGCGTTGATAGAATCAACGCACAAAAACAGACTAATTAAAACAAGACAAATTTTTCTCATATCCCTGTATTTATATAATGATAACAAAATATGGGCGTTTTAAGCAAGGGTATTTTATAAAAAAAAAGAAAATAAAAAAAATCACATATTGTGATTTTTTTAATGGTTTTGAGTATTTTCTTGGGTTGCGTGTGTGCGTTCTACGAATGTTATGCGACCTTTGTCTAAATCGTAGGGCGTCATTTCAACATGAACTTTTTCGCCAACATTAACCCAAATACGCGCTTTGCGCATTTTTCCACACACAGTAGCCAATATCACATGTCCGTTCTCAAGACGAACACGAAACATAGTGTTTGGCAATCTTTCTTCAACTGTGCCAGAGAAAACAATCACATCATCTTTTGCCATAAATTAAACCTCGTTTTAACGTCTCCTTAATGATAAAAGCCAAAAAAATAAAATGCAAGAATTTTTTATCTGCTTGCACGATGCAAGTTTTTTTGATAAAATAAATAAATAAATGTAGGAAAGTATCACATGAAAATAATAAAATTTTTGCCATTAGTGTTGGTGGTTTCTGGGGTTGCGTATGGTGCTGTGCGTGGGGATTCTAGTGCTCGTGTTGGGGTTGGTGGACGTGGTTCACAAGCAGGGGCAAGAATGTCTGTTAGTGCTGCTGATGTACAACAAGCGCAAAATCAATCTGCGCAAACATCACAGGCATCTAAGGATGTGGTTCAGTCTGTTCCAAAGGTCGAATCGTCTGAAAAAACAAATGGTGTTTCGGGTAATTGTCGTGATGCTTATAGGGAATGTATGGATAGTTTTTGTTTGCTAGAAGAAAGTCAGGGGGAACGTTGTGCTTGTTCTGATAATATCAATGCTGCAAAAAGTAAAATCAAAGCGGTGCTTGATATTCAAGCCGAAGCAGATAAATTATTCACAGAAGGCGTAGAACGTGAAAAATTGGGTGCCAAGGCTAGATTTGTGTTTACGGACAATAATACCAGCACGCAGATTTCAAGTACGAATTTTATGTCTTGGTTAAACGATGATGAAGACGAAGAAGGCGAAGTTGGTGATGATGTAGAACTGGGTGATGAATTGTATGATATGGCGCAAAAGTATTGCGCAAATGAATTAAAGGCGTGTGGTGATAATGCAGAAATGGAAGAACAACTGTATTCACGCATGATTATCCAAGATTGCAAAAGTTATGATTCTTATTTGAAAGAACAAAAAGCAAATGCGGAATCTAATAAACGTGTGGCGGAATCTGCTGTACGCAAAGCGCGTTTAGAAAATTTAGGCACGACGAACAAATACAATCGCGGAGAATGTTTGTTGGCGTATCGTTCTTGCATTGCTGACAAGGGTGGCTGTGGTACGAATTTTGAAAATTGTTTAGACGCAGGGCTTTTGAAACGTCGTTCTAATGCGTGTGAGAATATACTGGATCAATGTATGGCTGTGCGTGATTATGTTGTCAAAGATTGGACAGACGAATCGAAAAAGGTTTTGGAAGAGGCTGCAAAATATGCGGAGAAAAATAAACGTGCTACTTGTTTAGCAAAAGTTCAAGATTGTTTGGAAGAAAATTGTTCGACGGCTACGAATGCAGAATGTTTGACTAATGTTAATGTTGCTGCTGGAATTTGTCCTATTATCACAGAATGTGATGAAATGATTCCGGGCTTTCAATCTGTGATTAATGATAAACTGGGATTTTTACAAACGAAATTCTGTGAAAACGATGTGGATAAATGTTTACAAGATAAATGTGGTGTTGATTTTACAAAGCCAGAATGTGTTGGCAAAAAACCTTATGAAATAGCGGCTTTGTGTCCACAAGATATGTTCCCATCGTGCAAAACAGCAGACCAATTTGACATCATTGTTCAATCTGCAATTTTACAGATGGATTATCAAATGTTGCAAGGTTGTGTGAATTATTTTGGTGAACAGTTGGGCAAGGTTTGTGGAACTGATATGGCTTGTTTGCCGATTGTGGGCAGTGTTACTGGATTGACAAAGTTGCCAACTGAAGAAGAAGGTTTGGCTGGTTTGCGTAAAACCGTTATTGACGATTCGGATAAGGCTGTGGAAGAATTCTTTAACCAATTTGAACAAGATAAGACTGTGGCGGCGTGCGCAGATTCTCAAAGTGGTTCAAAAAAAATGTCTGGCAGGAATTCTTTGGGGACCAATGTGTTTAATACTGCAAAATTGTTGGCGAAAATGTCTGCTGAACAACGCAATTTGCGTGAATTAGATTCCAAGATTGCAGAACTGACACGTGAAAAAGATGTAGAAGAAGCAAAACAAGTTTGTTTGAAAACTTATAAAGCGGAAAAACCAGAAAAATCTAAGAGTAATTACAGTTATATAAAGAGTGTATCTTTTGAACCTGATTTGCGTAATTGCCATGTTTGTCGTATTCAACAGGTATGCGAAGAGGGTGGTGAATCAAAGGCAGCGTCTGCATTAAAGGCTGCGTCGGGTGGTTTGGCGGCTGGCGCATCTATGGGAACAATGGTTAACGCTGGATGGGGAACTGCGATTGGCGGCGTTGTTGGTGCTGTGGGTGCAGGCGCATTGGGCGCTGTATCTGGGGGTAAAAAAGATTTTTGCCAAGAAATTGAATCTTGCGAAGATATAAATATGTAAACTTGTGGAGAGAAACAAGATGAAAAAAATATTTAAATTTGGTTTGTTCTTAGGTGCTTTGGCGGTTGTTGTGTGCGCAGCAGATTCTTTTGCTGCAACCAAAGCGAAAAAACAATCTGCGTTGCAAGCAGGAACCAAAGTTCGTGCAAAGGTCGAAGCCAAAGGTCTTTATAATGAAGATTGTTATAATGCATATTATGGCTGTATGGATCAGTTTTGTATTTCTGATAATGAAAATGGCGGAACATGTACTTGCAGTGATGAAGCCGCTGTATACAATGCGCAGTTGGAAGACATAAGAAAGGTTTTATTAGAAGCAGAACGTATTGGTACAGAAGAAGTTGAAAAGGTAAAGGCTGGGGCTAACAAAGATATCATATTCGGTGATGGCACACGAACCTATAATGAAGATGGTTCAGTTCAAAGTTTGGCGGACAAAGAAAAAGATGCTTCGATGTGGAAATCTATTTATGACGAAGATGATGAAGAAAATACCGACGAAGATTGGGAAGATGTAGATTTGTCAGGTAAGACGGGTAAGGCTTTGTATACATCTGCACATGAATTATGTAAAGGTCAAATGCCTGATTCTTGTTCAAAAGATATGACTTTGTTAACCCAGATGTATTCTCGTCAAATTGTGTCTGATTGCAAAGGATTGGCAAACAGCGTAGCACAGAAAAAACAAGAAGCAGATGCTACATTAGCCAGAGCCAAAGCGGCTGTGCGTGGTGCATTAAAAGAAAGTTTGGAAGAATCAAATAAATATGGTCGTGGCGAATGTATGCTTGAATATAGAAACTGTATGAAAAGTGCCGATGCGTGCGGGTCAGATTGGTCGAATTGTGTGTTTACCATTGCGTCTGAAAATATGCAAAACAACAAAGCAAAAAGTACTGCGGGAACCAAAGTTGAAACCGTTGACACTTATGATATAACTGCATCTACAATGGAAATTTTGGAATCTAAAAGATTTATTTGCGAAAAAGTTTTAGATCAATGTGTATCGGTTAGAGATTATGTTTGGAATGATTTTTTGCGTGAAGCAGCCCCAACGATTCGTTTGGCTGAATCAAATGTTGAATCACAAAAAAGACAATCTTGTTTGTCAGATATATCAAATTGTATTCAAAAAGCATGTAAAGATGATATTGCGGGTAAGGGTACTGCGACAATGGATGCGTGTTTGGCACGACCAGATATGGCACGTTCTTTCTGCAAAGTGCAAATTGATCCATGTGAAAGAATGGAACCACAGATTTGGGATTATGTAGTATCTAAATTGGCGGCTATGCGTGTGGATGCTTGTACTGCGGAAGTCAAAGATTGCTTTACATCCGAAGATAGATGTGGCAAAGATTTTATAAATTGTATTGGTATGGATTTTGATTACATACATGATATGTGCCCAATTGATAAATTGGTTGTGTGTAAACAGGCTAATCCAGATTTCAAAATGACAGATTTAG
The DNA here is from genome assembly GCA_017524525.1 of Alphaproteobacteria bacterium. Classification (GTDB taxonomy): domain Bacteria; phylum Pseudomonadota; class Alphaproteobacteria; order Rs-D84; family Rs-D84; genus Enterousia. Next base: position 63,789 of record JAFXVM010000004.1, read on the forward strand.
ATTCTATGTTGATGGGCTTGTTCCTTAACATCGATAACAAAGCATTGGAAAACTGTCAAAACTTGGCAGAACAAAGAATGGTCGAACTTTGTGGTTCAGCGACAGATTGCAATAGTTTTGCGAGCGATGACTACATAGGAACCGGTTCTTTGAAATCTCAAAAAGTGGGAACCGTATATCGTGTGACAGGGATGATATCGTTTGGGTCGATAAAGATGGGAGACGCGATGGGTAATGTGACGGATGGGAAAAAAGTTTTGGCGCCAGGCGAAATCGGCATCAAAGATTACTTAGCAGAATTGAGGGCAAA
>JAFXVM010000005.1 GCA_017524525.1 Alphaproteobacteria bacterium
GCCGGCACAGTAATAACTGCATCAGTAATTGTTTCGCCCAAATAACTTTCTGCGTCTTTTTTCAATTTAGACAAAATCATCGCAGAAATTTGAGATGGTGCATATTTTTTACCATCAACTTCAACCCATGCATCGCCATTATCGCCCGCAACGATTTTATAAGGAACGCGTTTTTCAATTTCTTTGACCGCAGGACTGTCAAAACGCAACCCCATTAAACGTTTGATTTCATAAATAGTATTTTCTGGATTGGTCACCGCTTGGTTCTTGGCAGTAATACCAACCAATTGTTCGCCGTTGTTTGTAATCGCAACCACAGATGGTGTGGTACGTTGACCCTCAGCATTTTCAATAATTTTTGGATCTGTTCCGTCCATAAACGCCATGGCGGAATTTGTTGTTCCTAAATCAATACCTAATACTTTTGCCATATTTAAAGCCTCCTTAGAAAGTTTTGCTTAACCGAAATATAGTTATAAACAATTGCTTTTCAAGGGGTGTGAAACAAAAATATTACACGGTTTTTATTCATACAAAAAACCGCCCGTTTGGGCGGTTAATCTTATGTTCAACAAAGATATTATTTCTTTGCTGGGGCTGCCTTTGCAGGCGCAGCGGCAGGTGCAGCAGCAGCGGCTGCTTTTTTTGCATCTGCTTCTTCTGGCATTTTACCACCGATAGTAGCAAAAGCCAAATCTGCCATATGCAGACCCAATGTAATACCTTTTGGCAACACCAAATCAGAACCGTGGATTGTATCACCGATATTTACATCTGCCAAATCAATTGTAATTTTTTCTGGCATATCGTGAACCAAACCAACAAGACCGACTTTACGAACAGCAAAGTTCAAAACACCGCCCAATTTGATACCTTTGGAAACATCAGCATTGATAACTTCCACAGGAACAACAACACGGACAGGTTCTTTGACATTGATGCGTTTAAAATCAACGTGAACAACTTTGTCAGACACTGGATGATATTGAATATCCATCAACATAGCATCTTCTTTGCCGTTTGGTGTATCAATTTCAAACAATTTTGTTCGCAGAGAAGGTTGTCCCAACAACATATTAAAATCGCGTCCGTTCAATTCAATGGACACAGGTTCTTTCTTTTCGCCATAAATCACAGCAGGGATGTTAGCGTTCTTGCGAACTGCACGTGCGGCCCCCTTGCCAGCAACTTTGCGAATTTCAGCATTTAATTTAATAGCCATTTTTAATCCTTTTATGGTTTTTATTTTTACTCTTGCGCGACCTCCAAGGGTGTCGTGCGGGGCATATTATGTAATAAATTTATCGAAAAATCAAGTCAAATCTTGCGCAAAATCAGGAATCTGGCGCGCCCATATGTTTTATCTTTGGCAATTGTCCAAACATCATCAATTTTCGGTGTTTGTTGATTTGATTCGAATTCCCAAATTAAAACAGTGCCATTTTTTGCGACTTTACCCAACTTTTTGACAAACAACGCGCCCAAACCAAAATCGGCATAGGGCGGGTCTATAAAAATCAAATCTGCATTTGCACCATATTTAGATAACATCGATACAGAATCTGTCATTTCTACGGTTGCAAATTCATTTAAAGAGGCTAAATTTTTTTTGATTGTATCAATCGAACTTTTGGAATTGTCTGTAAAAATAACTTTTGCATTATTAAAACGCGATAGACACTCCAATCCAAACGCCCCAGAACCCGCAAACGCATCCCATACAACAAAAGGCTCTGTTGTGTCTAATACATCATTTAACATATTAAACAGTGCGCCACGCGCCATATTTTGTGTTGGACGTGCATCCGCCGGCAAATTAAGTTTTTTGCCACGATATTTACCAGAAATAATTTGCAAATTCGATTTCATAGTATAAACTTTACATTATGAATTTTATGAATCAAGCATTTTTATCTGCAAAACGCGCATTATCACATGACGATGTGCCTATTGGTGCTGTTATTATCAAAGACAACAAAATCATAGCACGCGGTGAAAACCGTGTTCAAACAGACAAAAACCCAACTAAACACGCTGAAATAGTCGCAATAAACAAAGCCTGTAAAAAATTAGACACTAAATTTTTAGATGGCTGTGATTTGTATGTGACATTAGAACCGTGTGCCATGTGTGCCACAGCAATTTCTTTTGCACGAATAAAAAATATTTATTTTGCAGCAACAGATGAAAAGGGCGGTGGCATAACCACAAACGCAAAAATATTTGAAACAGATAAACATTTATGGAAACCAAACATTATTCAAATGCCAGAATATGCTGATAAATCGGCTGAAATGTTGCGCGAATTTTTTAAGCAACAACGAAACAATAAAAAGAAAACACTGTAATCACAGTTTTTTATACTAAACTTTCGCCGGTCATTTCTTTTGGTTTTTCTATATCCGCCAATTTTAATATTGTTGGCGCAATATCACTTAATCCGCCATCGTGAACCGTAAATTTTTCATTTGATACCATTATAAAATTCACAGGATTAGTTGTATGCGAAGTAAGCGGGACATCGTGAACATCATCCCACATTTGTTCGCAATTTCCGTGGTCTGCAATAATTAAAACACAACCGTTTAATTCTAGTACTGCTGGTACAATGCGTTGTAATTGTGTGTCTAAAAATTCCATTGCTGTGATGGCGGCTTTTTCGTTTCCAGTATGACCGACCATGTCACCGTTTGCAAAATTTAATAAAACAACATCAAATTTAGACAATCTTGGCAACAATTCGTCAGTAATTTCTTTGGCTGACATTTCTGGTTTCATATCAAAAGTCGCGACCGCAGGAGATGCAACCAAAACCTTTTCTTCGTTTTCATAATCAATATTGCGTTCTGCATCCATAAAGTAAGTCACATGGTTATACTTTTCTGTTTCTGCAATACGCAATTGTGATTTTCCGTTTGCCGCCAATACATCGCCCAAAGTATTTTCTGTTTTCAAATCTGGCAACAGTGCAGGGCAAACTTCGTTTAATCCTTCGCCATATTGTGAAAAACAAAGTATATGACAGCCGTTTTCAACAACTTTGCGCATAATTTGGCGTGCACGATCAGACCGATAATTACAGAACAAAAATCCATCGCGCGTTGTTAATTTTGTTTCTTGAATAACAGTTGGTTTAATAAATTCATCTGTTTCACCACGCGCATAAGCGTTTGCCAATGCTTCATCGATTGTTTTTGCACGATATTCTGCTTCGCCTTTGGCAATAGCATCAAACGCCAATTGCGTTCTTTCCATGTTTTTATTTCTGTCCATAGTATAATACCGTCCAGACAAAGTCCCAAAAAACACAGAACCTTTGTCCAAGGTGCCACGCAATTCAGTCTTTATCAAATCAATATATTTTTGTGCAGACTGCGGAGGTGTATCACGACCATCTGCGATAAAATGAATACAAACACGCAACCCTTTTTCGATAATATATTTCGTCGCCTTTAAAGTATCATCAATATTCGCATGAACACGCCCATCAGACATTAATCCTGCAATATGCACAGTACCACCATCATGTTGAACAGATAAAACAAAATCTTTCAATGGTTTGTTTTTACTTAAATCTTCAATTTCAAATCTGCGCAAAAATTGGTTTACTATACGCCCAGAACCGATTGTTATGTGTCCAACTTCGGAATTTCCCATAACCCCCCCAGGTAACCCCACGGCATTACCACTGGCATCTAACCTAGAGTGTGGGTATTTCTTAAGCAAATCATTAAAATAGGGCATGCGTGCCAAAGCAACAGCATTGTGTTCTTTCTTTGGGTTGATTCCAACGCCATCTAAAATGCATAAAACAATTGGTTTCATAATATTAAATCCTTTTTCTGCCAAATATTATCATATATGTTTTTTGATTGCAAAACAAAAAGAAAAATTGTATATATATATTAACAAGGAAACATTTCATATAACACAGGGGATTACTATGGTTCGCAAAGCAGGTCTTATCAACGAAGTTGACCATCACATTGCTCAACGATTACAGTTACGCCGTGTTATGCTGGGAATGTCTCAAACAGACTTGGCGCAGCGTTGTGGTATCAGCTTTCAACAAATTCAAAAATACGAAACTGCTGGCAACCGTATTCCCGCTGCGCGTCTTTTTGATTTAAGTCAGGCTCTTGAAACACCTGTTGCGTTTTTCTTTTCTGGACTGCCTGGTAATTTTCCGCCAGAAACCAAAGCAACCAGATCAATGCGTGTTTCTGAACCAAAAGAAGATGATCCTTTGGCAAAAAATGAAACATTACAGTTGATAAATCTGTACTGGAATCTTCCAAACGATTCGCAACGTGAAGTAGTAATGAAAATGTTGCAAACACTTAACGGAATAAAAAACTAGCCACGTTTTTTAATATCTCCATTAAAAATTGATTGAACTTTCTTTGTATAGAATTAATCAGCAGAAACTGTTGCATGAGTATAGTCTATGTGGCACTGATTGTTTTCCATATGACCGCCCAGCGCCATCTGACACATATCAGTATACCAAATATCGTTAAGCGTACAAGTATCAGTGTCATTAACATATCCCATACCCAATAATACTTCACACGATGCATTGCTCGAAGCATCAACACACCAACCAACTTCAGCCAAATTGAAATCGTTTATTTGATTTATGTTTGTGATTTCAACACCGTAATATTTTTTATAAAAACTCTGTTTCAAAGTGGCTATATTTGGATTAGATATCTCGTTTGCAGAAACCCACTTTCCTTTAATTTCCTCATCATCTTCGCAGCCAGCCGTAAACGCGATTCCCAATTCATCATAGATGCTTTTAATAACCTGATTCATCGTATCAAGATTAAATGCAGTCGCATCACCTTGGATAGTTCTAGACGCATCGTTGTCTACCAAATCTTTCGCACAAAATGTATTCATACGCAAATCCATAGCAGCACGCAATTCAGATTTTGGCATTGTAGCACACCCCATAGGATAAACTATATCAGCATCAGAACCAATTTTTGGATCACATAATTCGTGTGCATATTTTGTTAACGCAACTTCGCACCCTTCGGCAACCTTTGCAGCATCAACGGTATCAACAAATGTTAACAATGCCTTTAAACCACATTTCTTTTCGCCACCGGCATCTTCTAATTTTTTCGTATTATCATCATATTTGCACCCGTTTGGGTCACCATAAAGCGCTGCACATGCTTGAACTCTGTCATAACACATACCACGCGCAGTCGCCGCAGCAATAGCACCCGTTGAACTGATTTCTGTAGAATCTATCCCTTTTAATGCGCCAGTTTGAGTGTCATAACATTCTTTGATTGTCGTCACACAAGAATCTTTAATCTGTTGAATTCTTTCGTCTTGAGCCTGAGCAATTTGAATTAACGCGGAACGTTTAAATTCGTACCACACCGTGTCCGCTATATCACGACAAGAATTCAAAGCAGTTTCAGCAAAAACACGTTTCCCATCAAGATATTTATTAAAATCAGCATTGCCCCCCAACACATCAGCAGAACCATTTAAAACAATCAATTTGTTTAATCCAAACAATGCCTGACTAAATATAGGTTCTCCGGTGGTCACATTGATGTATTGACCCGTATAATCCATACATTTTTCATAATTTTCACCACACGTCACAGGTTGTCTCATGGCTTTTTCTACATTAGCCAAACATTCATTTACATCCGCAGAATTATGTGAACGATATTCTTCAAGTCGCGCATCCCGTAAATATTTTTCAGCCGTTCTAATTGTATCTTCAACAGAAGCCTTTTTGGCGTTTATATTTTTTTCATACGCATTACAATCTTGGCTAATTAATATAGAATAAGAACTGCGTGCCAAATTAAACATAGCATCACTGCCACAGGCTTCGCGTGTTATTTCCGCACATTGTTTTGTGACATTGTTATAAAGTGCCTTGCCTTCTAATTCTGCCAAATTGGTTGTGCTGTCGCCACCAAAAACAGAAGATGAATCACCACCCCAAATATCATCACTGCCACCAAAACCGCTAAAATCTAATATGCCCAACGAATTTAATCCGGTGTTTTGTTTTTGAATATTTTGTTTGCCTGATAATACACTGCTGATACTATCTAACAGTCTCTGTGATGCAGACGTGTCTTTTTTTATTGCTGCTTCCCCAGCGGTTGCAGTATACATCGCGCTAACTTCAGCAGCAGTTTTATCAACAGCATTCAAATTATTGTTTTGAAATTCAGTCAACATTTTCAATGCAGTGTCCAATCTGTCTGATGTATCGCGAAAATCTTGGAATCTATCGCTGCAATAGCATCTTCTGTAAGTATCGTTGGCATTAGCACAAAATTGATCCATGCATGTAGCATATGCATCACGACAAGCAGCATAACCGGTACCAATCTTTGTCACATCATTAAACACAGCCGTTGCACGCGCCATCCCTGCACGAGATCCGGTATTTGTTGTCTTCTTTACAGGAACAGCAGAACGAACCACACCACCATTATTCGCAGCACGAGATTTAACACCATTACTTACGACCGAACGCGCACCACGAGCCTTAACATCCTGAACAGTTGCAGGACGAGCAGTCACAACGGGGCGTTTTTTACGGTTGTTCGCTGAAACATTTCGAGCAATAACAGATGTTGCAGATCGTCTTATTTGAGCATTGTTTTGAGATTCTTGAGAATAAGCATTATTGCGAGCACTTACCGCAGAGCCACGCGGATTTCTTTGTTGCACTGCAAAAACCGCCATCGGCACAAGAATTGCCACCATAGTCGATTTTAAAATCTTTTTAATAGCCCCCGCCACTTTGTTCTCTCTTTTGTCCTATTTTAACATTTTTTGCCATATCAATGCAAGAATTTATTCAATACAACAATTAACAGCATTTTTTACCCATTGTCCCAGTCTTTTTACACCTGTCGCTTTTTCTTCCTTTTTTTGAACTTTTTTTACATTTTTTTTATCTTCGTGATTTGTCGCACATGCTTCTGCTGCGCCGTCATAGAAAGACGGAACAGATTCATGAACGCCATCCAAATCAATTAAATGCATATTTAATCCCCAAAATAACGAATATAAATCATAGGCACGCGTAAACATTTCTATAGCATCTTTTTTGCGTCCAGCCCCCATTGCTTTGGTTCCAACTTCGTATAAACGCATAGACGCAGCCAATAAATGTTTTGAAATACACCAAACTTCACCATCTTCTGGACCAGATTTTTTAACAATACGTTCCATTAATTCTTTGCGCATATTGCGTACAGTGTTGATTAAATCATAAAAGCCTGTTTTTCCTGTCTTTGCACCACTAAAGAAAAAATGTTCTTCCAAAGAAACCAAATTCATCAACGCAATAGACAAATCTTGGTCAGAAGACAAATCCAAAGGATTTGCTTTTTTAGCGGCGTCCAATTTTTCAATCATTTCTTCCATAGATAATTTTTTATCAGTTTTTTTCATCTTTTTAACTCCATTAAATTAACACAAAACGATTCCCATTGTTGGAAACCATTTAATAATTGCCCAAAACAAACCAGTCATTACCAACAAACCTAAGAATGGCATAACAACCTTTTGAAAAGGGAACAGCGCGTGTCCGCCATTGTTTTTTTTGATACGCATATACCATAATTCCATTAGAACAAAAGTAATTGAACCCACTAATATGCCCAATAAAAATTGATCTATGCCCCACATACAATTTTCCCACCATTGCACGAAAGGATGTCCAAAAGGCACAAAATAAACACTGGCCAGCAACGAACAATACACCAAAATATTTAAACCATACCACAAAGGATTCTTTACATTATGCTTATGCATATAATTTGCAGTCCAACCAATCAAAGATATCGTTAAACCGCCAGCCCAAATACCAGTTAAGATATCTTTAACACCCAGCATACGCATACCTTCCAAACCGGCACCGATTGCAATAGTACACACAGGACACACTGCCTGTGCCACAGATTCAAACAAAAACACTGCTGTAAATACTAACAACAAATTCAACGATAATTTTTTCATATTTTTCCTTCCTTGTTTTCGTTTCTAGTCATTTTATCAAAAAACAGCAAATCAGGTCAACAAGATTATTATACTTTTTCAACGCCACGCATATGTGCAGACCTTGCACGAGGATTAACCTCTAACTCTTTGTCAGACGGCACAGCAGGGCGCAACAATTTATATTCTGGCATTACAAGTACAGGCAATCTTGGATCGCCTTGGGGCTGCGTCCATTTACGAAAAGCGTTTTTTACAACTCTATCTTCCAAAGAATGGAAAGTCACACAAATACACTTCCCACCACTTCCTAGCAATCCATGAACACTTTCAAGCGCTGATTTTATTTGTCCCATTTCATCGTTAACTGCAATACGTAATGCCTGAAAAACAGGTGCAACATCATTTGGGTTTTTAATTAAATCACGTAATTGGAAAGTCGTAATTGGCATTTTTTCTTTTAAAAGTTTTGCCATAAAACGAGATTTTTTTATATCGCCATATTCATACAAAATATCTGCCAATGTGGCTTCTGTTGATTCTCTTATTAAATCAGCCGCAGTAATTCCACCGCGCGTATCCATACGCATATCAAGTGGCGCATCAAACCTAAAAGAAAAACCACGATTTCCATTATCTATTTGCATAGAAGAAATTCCTAAATCAAAAATTACATCATCGAAATCATCTCCAGACAATTTATTTATGTTTGTAAACTGAGAATTTATAAATTTAAATCTATTGCCAAACTGTTTTTCTAGATTTAATGCATCTTCTAATACATTTGTATCTCTGTCAAAAGCGATGACTTTGGCACCCGCGTCTAAAAAAGCGCGACTATATCCACCCGCACCAAAAGTACAATCAACCACCGTGCGCCCGCGCACATCACCAAGCGCTTTCATTACAGCATCCAAAAGTACTGGTATATGTTTTGTCATTCTATATCTACCTTTATACCCAGTGCCACCAAATCTTTTGCTGTTGTTGCCCCCAGTTCGACCATGTTTTTAAGCACCAATGTAGTCTTTTGGTTGTTTGAATATAAATTCAACACTATTTTTGTGTTGCCAGATGGCAAAACAGCCAATGCTTTTTTTACATTCGGCAACACAGATTTATCTCGAATATCTATAGTCACACATTTTGCAATCTTTGCCACCCATTGTGCCAACGGCACAATGGAATCAACAAACACAGAAACCCTGTCATCACGAACAGAAGATTTTCCAGAAATTACCACCTCTGTTTCCGTGTTTAACACCGCAGATAATTCTATTGACGCTTCTCCAAACGCAACACACTCTATGTTGCCAAAACTGTCAGAAGCATTTATTGTTAACATATCTTTACCGGTCTTGGTTTTGCGTCTTGAAAAAGAATTAACATTAGCCGCAATTCGAACGGGTTTTCTGTCAGCAATATTTATCAACGATTGACTGGTCACCATTTTTTCACGCATTATCAAATGTTTGTATTGATCCAAAGGATGTGCTGAAATATAAAAACCTAACGCAGACAATTCGTTTTCTAATCTTTGTGCAAAAGTCCATGGTTTTGTCTTGGGCAAATCTTTTAACAATCTGTCTTCGTTTTCATCGTCTTGTGTTGTGTTAGCAAACAAAGACAAAGAATTTGCAGTTTCACGAGATTTAGAAGCGTATGCCAATATCGCATCAGCATTCATAAATATCAGCGCCCGATTCGGTTCCAAAGAATCTAAAACACCAACTTTTGCGAACGCTTCCAATATTCTTTTATTAATGATTGGCGAACATCTTTTTGCAAAATCAGTAAGATTTTTAAACTTACCATTTTTTTCGCGTTCTGCGACAATTGCATCTGTTGCAATTGTTCCTACTCCTTTAATTGCAGCCAAAGCATAAATTATTTTTCCATCCTTTACCGTAAAACTAGATTCGCTTTCATTGATATCTGGTGCAACAATTTGAATATTAAAGTTGGCTTTGGCATCATCAACAAATATCGCCAATTGATCTGTATCGTTCATATTACTAGACATAGACGCCGCTAAAAATTCCGCTGGGAAATGCGCTTTTAAATACGCACATTGATTCGCCACAATAGAATAGGCGATAGCATGAGATTTATTAAAAGCATATTTTGCAAACTCTTTAAATTTTTCCCACAAATCTTTTGCGGTCACTTCGTCCAAAGTTTCTTCTTTTTTACATCCTTCCAAAAACAGAATTTCTAATTCCGCCAACAAATCTGCTTTCTTTTTACCCATCGCTTTTCGCACAGTATCAGATTGTCCGCGTGTAAAGCCTGCCAATGCACGCGTCAAAAGCATAACTTGTTCTTGATAAACAATAATACCATATGTTTCTTTTAATATAGGTTCTGCTTTTGGATGTACGTATTCAATTGGTTCTTCACCATGCATACGCGCAATAAATTGAGGAATAAATGCAATAGGACCAGGACGATTTAACGCATTCAAAGCCGATATTTCCAAGAAACTTGTAGGATGCATTTTCTTCAAAGTTTGTTGCACAAACGCAGCATCGAATTGAAATATACCTTCGGTTAAACCAGATTGCCAAAGTTCCATAGTTTTTTCATCATCGGTCGGTATTTGATCTAAATCAATATTTATACCTCGGGTTTTTTGAATTAATTTAGTCGCATATTTCAACACAACCAAAGTTTCCAATCCTAAAAAGTCAAATTTAATTAAACCAGCCGATTCCAAATAATGTCCATCAAACTGACACGAAGGCAACGGGTTCGCAGGATCTCGATACACTGGCGCGATTTTCGTAGTAGGTCTATCACCAATAACAACTCCGCACGCATGTTGTCCCAGGTTTCTTATTGAACCTTCTAAATCTTCCGCAACAGAAACAACCTTTTTCATATCAGGGTCATTATCTAAAATTTCTTTAATTTCGTTTGAAGAGTTTACTGCTTCGCGCAATGTTTTTGCATCAGCCGGTATCAATTTAGACAGTCTATCTGATTTAGAATAAGGCATACCATAAACACGTCCAATATCACGTACCGCGCCGCGCGCCTGCAGACTGCCAAAAGTTATTATTCGACACACAGAGTCGCGTCCATATTTTTCACCAACATAATCTAACACTCGCTCAATACCCGTAGGTTCAAAATCAACATCAAAATCAGGCATTGAAATACGATCTGGATTCAAAAATCTTTCAAACAACAAACCATACTTTAATGGATTAACATGCGTGATACCAAGCGCCCACGCAACAATAGACCCCGCACCAGAACCACGCCCCGGCCCAGTTAAAATATCATTATTACGACACCAGTTTATATAATCTGCAACAATCAAAAAATACCCAGGAAAACCCATACCAATAATAACACCTAATTCATATTCTGCTTGTTCATAATAAGGTGCCGTATCAGTAATATTATGTTGTTCCAAACGCGCTTTTAATCCATTCATCGTTGCGTCACGCAACATTTGACATTCTGTTTCTAAATCTCCACCAAAACGCGGCAACAGCGGTTTTTCGTGTACATTGACATAGAAAGCACAACGTTTGGCTATATTCACAGTGTTTTCTATTGCTTCTGGCAAATCTGAAAAAAGTTCTGTCATTTCTTCTGCAGATTTAAAATATTGTTCCGAAGATTTGCGCGGTCTGTCCGGATCAATCACTTTTGTTTGTCCCAGAACACATCCCAAAGCATCTGTGGCTTCGTAATCAGCACGTGTTGCAAAGCACACATCATTAGTTGCAACAATTGGAATATTTAAATCGCGAGCAATCTGTAAAAATACTGGTTCTGTTTTTATTTCATCTTGTAAACCATGACGTTGAATTTCTATGTAAAAATTGTTTCCAAACATATCAAACAATTTTTTAGCCATATCAACAGCAGCATCATTTTGATTGTTTAATATTGCCATACCAATTGGACCTGTATGCGCACCAGACAAACAAATTAAATCATTTTTGTATTTGTCTAATTCTGCCAAAGTAATATGCGGTCCAAGATGATGATTTTCTTGTCGCATATACATTATTCGACTTATTTCACACAGATTTAAATAACCTTCATGATGTTTAGCCAGCAACACTATCTTAGACAGCGAAGATTGGCGTAATATTTTTGGATCAGCAGTATGATGATTCAAAGACAATTCAACACCAATAACAGGTTGTTTTTTATTAGAAGGCATAACATCTGAAAATTCTGCGCACCCAGACATCATATTTGTATCAGTCAATGCACACGCAAACATATTATTATCTGCACACAGTTCTGGAATTCCTTTCAAGATTCCCAATTTTTTATTGCTAGCAACGGGCAGGGTGCTTGCCCCGACAGATATTTTTGAATGAACACGAAGATGTACAAAATCTGCCATAATAAGAAATTCCTTCCTTTTGTCTGTTGTACTAATTCAATTTACCATGACAGTGTTTATACTTTAACCCAGAACCACATGGACACAAAGCATTACGGCTTATGTTCATATTCGCCATATTACCTTCTGATGCAGTTTGATTCAAAGCAGAATCGTGTTGTGCTTGCTGTTTTGCTGTTTCATCAACATCTGCACGCGTTAATTCCATACGACAAATATAAGCAACCGACATAGTCTTAAAGTTTTGAATTGTGTTTTTAAACAATTCCAAGGCTTCGTTTTTATATTCGTACAAAGGATTTTTTTGAGCATATCCACGCAAACCAATTGCACCCTGTAAATAATCCATTTGTTGCAAATGACGTTTCCATACAGCGTCCAAAGCACCCAGCATCATCTGTTTTTGTGCCATTTGCATCAGTTCGAAACCATATTTTTCTTTTTGCTGTTTGTATCGGCGCATACCCAAATTAAACAACGCTTCATAAGCACCGCGTTCAGATATAGTTTCATCTGTTTTCCAATTGTCTATATCAGTAATGTCTAATGCAAAAATACGCATCATATCATCATGTATTCCCTTAGTATTCCAATCATCTGGGCGCACTTTTTCAGGAATATTCTTTTCACAAATCAATTCAACAACATCACCTATTAATTCAGTAGCCAAAGGTTCCAAATCTGTAGCTGTCATTAAATCATTACGCTGTTTGTATATAACAGTTCGTTGATCGTTCATAACATTATCGTATTTTAACAATTCTTTACGTGCTTCAAAATTTCGTGCTTCTACACGCTTTTGGGCTTTTTCCAAAGCCTTTGTTATCCACGGATGTGTAATCGCTTCACCTGGTTTTAATCCAAGTGTGGTCAACATACTTTCTAACCTTGCTGCACCAAAAATACGCATTAAATCATCATCCAATGCCAAGAAGAATTTAGAATCTCCAGGATCACCCTGACGACCGGAACGGCCACGCAACTGATTATCTATGCGGCGCGATTCATGACGTTCTGTCCCAATAACATATAAACCACCAGCAGCCAAAACAATTTTTTTATTGGCTTCTATAGTATTAATAATTTCTTTTTTCTTTTTTTCAAAATCGGGTGCATTTTCATCAAGTTCTGCTATCAAATCTTCTGCATTACCACCCAACTTGATATCCGTTCCGCGTCCAGCCATATTCGTAGCAATCGTCACAGCACCTGGTGCTCCTGCTTGCGAAACAATTTTTGCTTCTGATTCATGGTGCTTAGCATTAAGCACGGCAGGTTTAATTCCTAATTTATCTTGAACAATTTTTGCTAATTCTTCTGATTTTTCAATAGAAACAGTACCAACCAACACAGGCTGTTTACGTTCAACGCATTCTGCAATTTGTTTGATAATCGCGTCATATTTTTCCTGTTTGTTACGATATATTTCATCATGATGATCAACACGCGCCACAGGTTTATTTGTTGGAATAGACACAACACGCAACTTATAAATTTCTTCGAACTCTGCAGCCTCAGTCATTGCTGTTCCTGTCATACCAGCAAGAACAGGGTACATTCTAAATAAATTTTGATACGAAATGCTGGACACAGTTTGATTTTCTGGTTGTACTGCTACATGTTCTTTGGCTTCGATTGCTTGGTGCAAACCTTTGCCAAAACGACGTCCGCTCATCACACGCCCAGTAAATTCGTCTACAATTAAAACCTCACCATTACGAACAACATAATTAACATTTTTTTCGTATAAATGATGCGCCAACAAAGATTGCTGAACATGCATCACGACCAATGCATTTTCCGCAGCATATAAATTATCCCCGATTAAAATATCCGCTTGTTTCAAAAGATTAGTAGCATGATCTATACCAATTTCTGTCAAAGTCACATGTCTATCTTTTTCGTCTTTCTTGTAATCTTCTGGCACTAACTGCGCAACAACAGCGTCCACCTTGTTATACAATTCGCTTGTATCTTCTGATGGTCCAGAAATAATCAACGGCGTTCTTGCTTCGTCAATTAAAATACTATCAACTTCGTCAACAATAGCAAAAAAGAAAGGGCGCAAAACTTGCTGTTCTTTTGTGAATTTCATATTATCGCGCAAATAATCAAAACCCAATTCAGAATTAGTCACATAAGTAATATCACAATTATATGCATTGCGTCTTTCTTCATCAGACATATCATGTTGGATAATACCAACGGTCATACCCAAAAACCTATAAACCTGTCCCATCCAGCCTGCATCGCGCGACGCCAAATAATCATTAACAGTAATCAAATGCGCACCTTTGCCATGCAAAGCCTTTAAATAAAGAGCAAGGGTAGCAACCAAAGTTTTTCCTTCACCTGTCTTCATTTCAGAGATTTGCCCGTTATTCAACACCATGCCGCCAATCAATTGTGTATCAAAATGACGCAATCCAATCGAACGCTTAGATGCTTCGCGCACAGCAGCAAAAACTTCTGGTAAAATATCTTTTTCTTTTTCGCCATTTTTCAATCTTTCGCGAAAAACATTAGTTAAATTATGAATTTCATCATCACTTAACGCAGCATATTTTGATTCTAAACCATTTATTACAGAAACCGTTTTTTCATAAGATTTTACAAGTCTATCGTTTGCAGACCCCAGCAACATTTTTAATATATTTTTCATTTCTTTTTTCCTTACCATTCTTTCGAGACTTTGACCAAGCCCAAAAACACTTAAATCTCTACTTTTTATAGCAATTTTAAGTGTCTGGGTCAAGATACTTTATCTATATAATTAATATTTTTGAAGAAACAAGTCATAAACAAAGAAAAACAGTATTTTTAAAACATTTTACCATTTTTCCACAGACTTATCATAGGCATTATACAACGTATTTGCATCTTTTTGGACGTGGAATTTCTTTTGTGACCGGCTATTAATCGGCAAATCTGCATCTTCTTTAAGCAACATATAACTCGTACCCTTAGCGGTTTCAATTCTTATCGCAGGCAAATCGGCTTCTTTTTTGTCATACAGACAGATTTTATCTTCGCCAGCATGCAACCATTTACCAGATTCACATACAAATTCCCATGTCGCATAGAATACCTTGTCGCCTGTATCATCTGCAGCAACAGATGTCGCACCACAGCCAGAATATTCACCTGTTTCTTCATTATAACCTGTGCACCAACCGGCAAACTTATAACTGTCATGTGTCACACCTGGGTTGTCTGGTAAAGTTGCGCCTTCGCCATAGACATAACTTTCCGGCGACAAACCAGTCAATATATTATTTTGATATTTGTATGTAATAGACCATCCGTCTGGTACACACAAAGTATTTTCAGCGTTCCAATGATAATTTTCTGTACAATTCCATTGAGCAAAGAATGTCAATTTACCATGCTTTCCTCCTGCTATCCAACCAGAAATATCTTCATCCGCGGTATCTTTCCAACCAATGAATTCATAACCAGGTTTCGCTACTTTTCTTTCTACATCTGTCTTTGTTGGTAACGAAACATTTTCTACCATCGTATATTTAACTGGTTCAAGCCCAAAGATTTCGCTTGTGCTGTCCATATATGTGATAGTATACGGGGCAGCCTTTGGAACAGCATAACAATTCACATCGTCCAAGATATTCCATTTGTTAACACTGTCACCATCAACATTAAATGTATTGTTATCATATTTGCATTCCCACTTATCAAATTCATAACCATCATCAAAATCGCACCAATCAGCACCATTTGTCTTGGTTGCATATGTATATGATTCATCAAAGGCTACTGAATCATTGGCCTTATACTCGTCATCGTTTTCGTTACAATAATATTTTACATTGTATGTGTATGCTTCCAAATCGGCATAAACCGTCACTGTGCCATTTGTATCAGCGGGCGCTTCACCAGCAGACCATCCAGTAATATAGTTATTATCAACAGTCTTCCAACCATGGAACACATAACCTGTTTTTGCGTATGTTTCTGGCAGCGACACATTTTCTGTAACCTTGTAAGTATAATAATGTGTATCGAAAGTATCTATTCTTTGGTTGCCGTCCATGTAAACAATATTAAAGTCTCTTGGTGTTAGTTGTGCATACAAAGTTTTATTACCAGACCAATTCTTTTGTGCAACACGCACATTTAACGGTGTTTCACAAGTTTGAACGCCTTCGCACCAACCAAGGAATTTATAACCAGGTACAGAATAATCCATCAAACTTACATCTTCACCATAAGAATACGTTGCGCTGCCAACCAAATTCGCGTCTTCATCGTCGCCACGCGTCACCGTATCTCTATAGTTTATTGAATAAGATTCTGGTTCATACTTACAATAATAATCTTCCCCGTTATAGTTAATAAGAGCTTTATTTCTGTAATAAAGTTTGCCTGGTTCCTGTGTGATATATCCAAATTGTTCTGCACACGGTCTATAGCAATCACCCATTGATGTTGCATCGTCATCAGCATGTGGATAGTTTGTTGGACACGGATAACAATTATTACCAACTGTATATTCTGTATCTGAACAGCCATCTCTCAAATAAGCATACACTACTTGATCTTGTGCCCTCTGCGGTGTTTGTGTCACCTTGTTTGCTGGCACAAAGTCGCTTCTTTCACAAACATCATTATTACAATTATACCATCCAAAGAACCTATAGCCATCAAACTGCGGATTTGTTGGATATGTTTCAGGATGTCCTGGTCTAAATGTTGTTGGTGTCAAAGTACTTGTATCACGACTTTCTCCCTGTGGTGTTATCGCTACATAGGTAATACTAAACGGCACTTCGCTCATATCTATTATCGCTTTGCAATATTTACCACCTGCTGGTATTTCAAACGGAAGCGTCCGTGCACCGTTAAGCGGATATTGTTCTCCCACAGTAGATAATTCACTATGACCATCCCAGCATCTCCATCCCCAGAATACGCCTTTGTCTTCTTCTGTTCTGTTACAAGATTCTTCATCACCGCTTTCCTCTGGGCTTTGAACGATTTCGCCAATTTCGCCATACTTTGTATATTCCTGGTTGTTACAATAGAAAGTCACATATTCTGCAGGTTCCCACTTTGCCCACAAAGTGAAATCACCCGTACGCCCAGCTGGCACATAAGTCACTGCTTCACCAGAATAGTTTGCATTATCATACCAACCCTTAAAGTTGTAATGATCTTTCTTAGGCTCTTTTAATATTTGCATGTTTCTCACTTCAGTATCATTAACATCTTCAATAGTATACGTACTTGGGTTGGTTTCGCCGTTTCGCAACGCACCACCGTCCATTTCATAGGTTATACGCCATACGATTGGTTCACAATTATCTGGACTTTCTTCAGTGTATCCAAACTGACAAGGGTTCCATTTTGCATACAAATTGATTGTGCCACCTTCTGGTTTATTTGGCAGGCTAGTTACTTTTTGAGTAAAGCCACTATCCAAATACCATCCTTCAAAAGAATATGTTGTTTCTGTTGGTCTTGGCACCATACGAACGAGTTTTCCGGTGGTATTAAGACTATTTCTTTCTGCCCAAGTATATGATGTTTTGTTTGGATTTTCCGTTGCACCATCTGGCCACATACCATGTCCGTTATCATTATACACAATTTGATACGTATAAACACATGTATTGCTGTCTTGATAATGTTTGCCACTAATCTCTTTTGCTTGAGGTTTTTGTTCACACTTTTTATAGCATTTCTGTACTTCCATATCAAACAGAGGAAACGCAGCAGAGCAGGTTCTAACATCTGCGTAAAGTTTCACATCGCCATAAGTTGGTTCTACTGTTTCTCCTAAACCTATGGTACGTCTAGCATAAGGCACCACAGGATTGCTGCCCAAATTACTCTTTTGATAATACCACCCAAGGAATACACCAGTTGGTATTTCAATAGTTTGCGTTGACGTATTTTGCGCATAATATGTCTTTGTTCCATAGGTGTATTTTGACGGTGTCAAACCAGTCAATTCTTGTTCTTGGTTATTGGCATCAATATAATAATATTTAATCTGATATTTCTTTGCTGCAAAACGTGCCCAGAATTCCAAATCACCTGTTGTTCCTTGGGCCACAGTCTGTGTTTGCGAACAACTCGCATTATTTTCATCAAAATCAACATCAGCCGTACACCACCCAAGGAATTCATATCCTGTTTTGGTTGGATTATTTAACGTGAATGTTTCTGTATTAATAGTATATGTTGTCGGGTTTTGCGGTGACACTGTTCCATTGTCTAAATGGTATATTATTCTATATTCGTCTTCACCCCAGTCCGCTGTACATGTAACTGTTCTAGCATCATCAGTGTTCGGCGCATCTGGCATAAGGAAAGTCGCGGTTCCATTGACACCTTTTAATCCTACACCATTGTCACAATTCCACTTTTTGATATCGTATCCATAGCGCACACACTTCGCTTCGCCATTTTCAACATTTGGTTTCACTGTCACACGTTCACCATACAAATATTCATTTTCATCAGTTGGTGGTGTACCTTCTGCGTCATTACCACAGCTATATACAACCGTATATTTATTATCTGTCCAATTTGCCGTACAAGTTGTTGTATCATCGTCCAAAGTAATTAGATCCTCAGCACCATATGTTTCTCCTTTGCAAGCCCATGTGCCAGCAAAAGTTTTTCCAGTCACAGCACAACTTCCAGCACCACCAGCTACCGTGGTTGTATAAGGATACACAACAGACACTGAAGCAGGGGCATTACCGGTCGCATCATCACCACATTCATATTGCAAGGTTCTTGTAACACCTTCACAAACCGCAGTACAGTTCAAATCAGCATTGAAATTATAATTTTCAATACTACCTTCGTCTTCATAGAAATTTGATTTGACACTATTGCTGTTGGCACCACCAACTGAACAATTCCACCCAGCAAACTCTGTATATTGTGGACATGCACATACTTTATTTACCGGCGCAAATTGATAACTGTCACCAGAAATAACCCCTATAAAGAAATCTTTATATTTTTGGTCTGCTGGTCCACCAGCAACAGCCGTACCACCATCACAGTCAAAGTTTACATGATATTCAGGTTCAACACATTTTTCTTTGGCAGAGAACAAGCTGTCAAGGAACCGATTCTTGTTTAGCATTGATTGTGTTGTTTCTGTGGCACACGATGATGCACAATCTCTTTCACACAAATCATATGTATTATAAGAGTTACCTGTTTCAACAAAATTTGTATTGCGTACATGATTCATAGCACTGTTTTCTGCCTTATAACCAACGGCTTTACATTCGCAACTATATTCACTTGAATTGGAAACACTTGTTTTTGATTGTACACACTGTGATATCCCCTTTACATAACCTTGGTTTTCATACCATAACAACCAATTGTTTGCTACAAATTCACTATAAGTTATATTTAAAGTCCCATCAGTATGGTCTTTGCTATCCTGTGCTTTATAACTAGTATATGATTGACGTTTCAAAGACTTCAAAGGATTTGCGCCAAAAACTTCACCTTCAGCACAACCTTTTTGCGTCATGTTTGCTAACAATGTAATATCACGCAAATCAAAATCTTCCGCTGTTGCATTAATCGTATAATTAAGCTGTGCAGATGTTCCCACTGGACAACTTAATGTCGTTCCCGACTCTTCTACATCTTCAATTTCGCACCAACCAGCAAACGTATAATCACCCTCTGGATTCACAGCTGCAACGCTAATAATATCTGTAATGTTGTATGTTGCAGGATGCGACTTACCCGTTGTTTCACGGAATGAGGTTATAGCATCACCTTCTTCATCAACATATGTGATGTTGTATTCTATTGGAACACATTGATCATGGTTAGTATTATTCCAATTATAACCTTTTGCAGCACAATTCCATATTGCCGTACATTCGACATTACCCGCAGGCATTGTGATTTCGTCGCCTGCATCTTTGTTTCCTAATTCGTTATCACACTCCCAATTTTGGAAAACAAAACCTGTGTCTGGCGATATACTTACTTCTGTATTAGATTTTACAGCATAAGTAGACTTATATTCAATATTCGCATCTTCGTAATTTAGAGCATTTTCCGCAGCATGGTCACCAGGTTTATATGTCACAGAATATTTCAGTTTGCTCCACACAGCAGAACATTTAACACCATTTGCATTATGCATCGAGAATTGGTCACCAAAATTAAATATATGTTCAGCATTTGCTTCGTCACCATCTACACCATTCTCACGAATAGTAAGGCCAGGGCAAGACCAACCTTGGAAGTCATATCCCGCCACCCCACAAGTTTCGCCGTCACCGTTTAAAGTAGCCTGACCATCCATATCAACAGATTGTGCATTTGGTGTGGAACCCGACGACATACTAGTGTCATCTGGCACATTACAATCATATGTGATATTAATCTTGTTTGGTGTATATATCGCATATACTTCCAGATTATTAGTACTTGTCCACAGTATTTCACCAGAGAAATTAGCAACTGTCGCATCTGGCTCCGTGCTCCAACCAACAAAGGTATACCCACCCGCAGCATAGATGTTTGGATCAGCCGTTGCAACACCACCTTGCAAAACCGTGTAATTTTCACCGTACGTTGCACCACCAATCCCTGTATCAGCATTATACTGATCAACGTAATCTTGAACTCCGTCCGCAGCATTGGCACCCCTGTGATATGTGACCTTGTAATGCTTTGGCGTCCATTGGGCAGTGCAGATGACATTGCTATCATAACTGTATGTACCTGTTGCGTGTTCCGCAAAATAAATTTTTTCATCAGCATCCGCAGGCAAAGTCGGTTCACCTGGCAAACCTGGGCAAGACCATCCTGCAAAATCATAACCATCTAAGTTACAAGCATTGTCACTAAGTGTATAGCTGCCATCCGTATATACCGTTGTATCTGCTATCACCGTGTTATCTGTAGCCGTAATATATTCTTCTCCGTCAAAGAAGGTCTTTTCACCACATTCGTACGAAATCGTATGGTCATCAGGTGTATATATTGCATACAAAGTCAACCCGGCATCCGTTGCCCATGCACTTTGTGACACACCAGCAGAATATGTTGTTCCACTATCATCTGCCATAGTATTCCAATGGTCAAACGTATAACCCGCATCAGCAGTAATACCTGTCTCGTTCAAAGTTGCGGTTGTCCAATTTTGACCAAAAGTCAAAGCGTTTGCCGCAACATATGGATCTGGATCAGCAGTACCATGTGCACCCGACCAATAGTTAATATTATATTTACTTGTTTCCCAATCGCCATAACATGTGACACCGTTTGCATTGTGAATGTACACCGTAGTCCCATTTGAGATAGGCAAAGTTCTGCCTTCTGTTAATGTATATGCAGTATCTGTCGAATCGCTTAAACCACTTGTACATTTCCAACCATTAAATGTATACCCCGGCAAAGTACAACTTGAATTAAGCACCCCAGAAGCACCCATGTTTATTGTCTGGCTATCCGGGCTAGGTCCTGTTCTGTCCGCCATCGTAGATGCATCTTGTGGATAATTGCAATCGAATCTAATAGTAACTGGATTTGAAACATACACGGCATACAAGGTTAAATCGCTAAGCCCTGTCCAAGCAGATTGTTGTGCATTTGCCACATAACTTGTTCCCGTACCATCAGGAGATGTATTCCAACCATTAAAAGTATACCCAGACTGCGCTTCAACATGTGCCGCCGTTGCAGATTGCGTTGTCCACACAGCATCATATACAGCACCACCGACACTTGTACCCGGTCCAAACACAGTCGGCGCATTGTAACCAGAAGCATAAGCACCACCATTTGCCGTATTCGCATCATAAGTCACACTATACTGATTTGGCATCCACTGTGCAGTTAAAGTTACCGTATTTGCAGGGGTTGCACTCGAAGAATCATAACCATAACTCGCCAATGTTCCACCAGTATAATCACCGTTTGGCAAAGAAGATTGACTTCCTTGGTATAAAACATAAGTAGCAGGAGAAGCTGGCAAATCGCCATTTGTCAAATTAACAGGAGATTCCCAACCTGTAAAATGATAACCTGGTGCAGAAAAATCGCAATTCTGCAAACTAATATTAATATCATCAAATGTTACAGTTTGCGAATTTGTATTTCCCGATACAGAACTTGTTCCACCAGTAGTTCCACCGTCATAGGCGATAATATACTGATTCGCTTCCCATTGGGCTTTGTAAGCAACTCTATCACCAGGCTCCACATTGTTAATAGTAGCACCAGAACAATCTGCACTTTGGTCTTCTGCATCTATTGTATAGCCGACACTCTCGGCGACAACAGTCGCCGAAAACAGCACAAATGCCATAAAAAATGTCAGCAATCTTTTATACATTTATTTTTTTATTCTTACTTTTTTTATATCTCCCAATTACTATTGAATATTCCATCCTTTGAATGTATAACCTGTCTTTGTTGGGTGCGGAATAGTGGTTATGCTGCCGACATTCCATTCACAGGTTGACTGTCCACCAGAAACCTCATCTTCGCCATCATACCATTCCAAATAGACAGGATCTGCATTCCATTGTGCATCACATGTTATCGTTAAATTATTCGTTGTCGCTGCATACGTTCCACTGCCATTAGTAATAGCATTATTTGCCCAAGCATAGACGGTTGTCCCCGCTACACCAGTTGCCACAGTATGAGTACAAGACCATCCTGTAAACGTATAACCATTCTTAGTACAATTAGCATCAACTATCGATTTTCCTTCAAGTGAGAAAGGCTGATCATACTCTAATGCTGTTGTTGCTGATATAATTCCTGTCGCACCTGTACCACAAGTATATGTGACCGTTCCTGTATATGCAGTCCATTTTGCATGCACTGTTCTATCGACCACAACACACGTACCTGTCGCACTCGTTTCATATGCAGAATCTGTATACCAACCGTCAAATGTATAACCGGTCAACGTCAAGTTTGGCAAAGGACTGTCAACACAATCCCACTGAGCAAACCACGTGGTAGGGGTACATGTTGTTCCATTACCATTTGGATCAGCAACAATACTTGACGCTTCTGTATTACCAGCTGTTGTTATATAGTATGGCGTATAAGGTGAGGTTCCACCAATATAAGCTGTTCCATTTGTTGGAGCACTATAATAACCCTTTAACGCTCTGCTACCACTTTTTGTTGTTGCAGGAGCTGTCACAGGCCAAGAACCAACCTCGGACAACGTATGTGAACCTGGCAAATTAGCCGTATAGGTTGTTGTCACAGTTGCACCAGTAGGCAGAGTTAAATTCCCAGGAGTAGTATTCAACCCATAATCATTTGTCGTCATTTTGTTTGAACTATTAGTTCTATCAGTTGACGAACGATACGCACCATCCGCATATCTTGCATACAAAGTTAACGAAGATTGTGTCGCAGCACCATTGGCAAGATTTGAATCCAATGTAATCTCGCATTCAAGCGGACTAAAATCAGCGACATAAGTGACAGTATCACCAGGATTTACATTGTTAATAGTATCACCAGAACAATCAGCCTCATTTTGATTTGGCCCGATTACTGGATCTGCAAAAGCAGGGCAGACTGCCGCCACAGCCAGCATACTCGTTAAAAACAGTCTTATACGCATGATTTTTCTCCTTCATTTTTCTCATTTTAGAATATTTTTGTTTTCTATGTCAACCAAGATTCCATCCTTTTTTACTTGACCTATGGCGACGCCACATTGTTTCCAACCAAAGCGGTTCTAAACCCAACATCATAACCACTCATTGAATTAGTGCACGCTCTGTCACACGCAACCTTGCATCCGGCTGTATTACCATACGAATACCCATTGTGCACCCATATTGTAGGCATAACATCACATTGTTCAGCATTATTTGACGTATAACTTGTCAATCTGCACCAACAGTTTACCCCTTCAGTCATTTCAATAACGCTTGCAGTTGAACCTGGAGTGCCACTTGTGGTAGAGCAAAACGCTTCACCCAACACTTTGTCACCAGAATTCCAAGATGCCCCCCATTGTCCTGGCTGTGTTATCCCATATGTTGAAGCAGTTGCTCCTCCCCACGAATGCACAATATTATTGTCCAATCCTCTTCCTGCCCAAGCATTAGCCCTTTCACTAACAATTGTATCAGGAAGCCAACATTTCAAAACCCACCCAGAAAAAGAATATCCTGTTTTTGTCGGTTGAAGAATATTTTCTATAGTTCCACCAAATTCGCAGCTATCTGGTGTATTAATTTCGGTACCGCCATTTGAATCCCAAACTAAATTTACGTTATGTGGTATCCATACTGCATAAAGGTCTATATCGCCAAAATCTGTTGTGGTAATAGTATACCCATTTTCGGTACCAGCATAATTATAGCATAATACAGTGCCACGGCACCAACCAGCAAACGTATAATTGGTTCGTGACGGCACACCAACCGTTGCCCCAGTTCCATAAGTATATGTAGACGGATTATCATTCTGGTTCGCCCAAGACACACCATCTGCCACATCTGTATTGTAATAGTTTATATTATATGTATTTGGCGTCCATTGAGCATATAAATCAACATCACCAGTTTGTGTCGTTGTAACCGTGTAACCACTTACATTATTAGCATAATCATTACAATTATCTGTACCCACACACCAACCAGCGAACGTATAATTGGTTCGTAACGGCACACCAATCGTTGCACCTGTTCCATAAGTATATGTAGATGGATTATCATTCTGGTTCGCCCAAGACATACCATCTGCCACATCTGTATTGTGATAGTTTATATTATATGTATTTGGCGTCCATTTTGCATACAAAGTCACCGTATCACTCGACGTCCATGTGTTATTCGGGAATGTATAAGATACGCCTTCGGCATACGATGTTCCACCAGTCCCAGCGGCATTTGTATACCATGTATCAAAATCATAATCTGTTTTTGTAAAGCCATTGTTTGCAAGCGTACAGGTTGGATAATTTGTTACACCGCTTCCAGTATAATTATATTGATCTTGAGTACAAGCAGTATCCAGGGTATTCCCGCCCGTATTCGTATTGCCATCATACGAAATTTTAACATCTCTTTTATAAACTCCCAAATATCGATCAGGATCTGTTATACCAAGCGACATACTGTGCGCACTTGAATTTGAATCTACTATAGTCATACTTCCATTTACGTACCAGCCTTGTGGTTCCCAGCCGTTTGTTGCAGAAACAAAAGTCGGCATATTTGGAGCACCAACAACAGTAACACCAGATGTACTAGCATCAGTATTTTTATAACTTTGATGAACACTATCACTAATTTGATTTGAAGAACTAGCACGATAAACAAATCTAATGTTTCTCCCCCATTTACCATACAATGTCACATCAGCATCACATTCAACACTGTTAATCACAGTATCATATCTAAGCGCATCATTAGTCGTCACAGACGGTGTCCAACCATCAAAATCCCATCCATACGCAGAATCAACAGGCATAGTAGCACCTGGGAAAGTTGTAGTCGTAGCAGGTATCGTTGCCGCACTTACATCTACAGTTGTCCCATGGTTACAAGTCCGTGTTCCCATTACTGTACTGCCAGTTTTGAATGTTATCGTGTGTGTTGTTAGACTGCAACTGCCAGCCGTTACATTTGGGTTACCAGCAGTTGCCGTGGCAGGACCACCAGACGCACCATTATAATTATAACCTGTATCACAGACAAAATTGTAATCGCATGTATTATTTACAACAGACGGATTATTTGCCGAACAACTCACAACATGGCTTCCCTGTTGTATTGTGCATGAACACTCTGCCCATTGTGCCGTCACTGTTGTATCTGCATCGCACGTAAATGTTGATGTATCCCAACCAGTAAATACATAACCAGTTTTAGTTAACGAATTAGCAGAACCAAGTAGCATATGCATATCTCCCCAATCAGGGAAGGTCACTGTATCCCCATCATTACATGTAAATGTAGAACCAGACACTGTTTCTGCGGTTCCACCATTATTTACAATTATATCCCCACTTCCATCATCACGAACAACCGTTATTGTATGAGTAATGGGTGAACAATCAGGTGCCTGTACAGTTCCAACACCTGCGGCACTCGCCGGAACAGTTCCACCAGACGCATTATTATAGTTATAATGCGTATCACATGTAAAATCGTAACTGCATGTATTATTAGAAACCGATGCTGTGTTTCCACATGTTGAATGATTTCCATCCGTACATGTACACTGCGCCCATTGTGCCGTCACTGTTGTATCTGCATCACACGTAAATGTTGATGTATCCCAACCAGTAAACACATAACCCGTTTTAGTTAACGAATTATCAGCACCCCAACCAGGGAAAGTCACCGTATCACCTTCATTACATGTAAATGTAGTACTATTAGCAGATACTGTTTCTAAGGTTCCGCCATTGTTTACAACTATCGCTCCGTTTCCGCCATCACGATTAACTGTTATTGTATGAGTAATCGGTGTCCACTGGGCAGTGCAAGTCACAGCAGAATTATTCCCAGACACTTGATAGGTAAAAGACGGGGCATTCGCGGCAGTCCCATCAAAAGAATAAGTATACCCACCTTGCGGTGCTGTACCAGCATCAAGATTATGAGAACAATTCCAACCAATAAAATGGTAGCCCGCATAAGCACAACTATTTGCTGCTAAATCATATCCCCCACCAAATTCAACAGACTGTGGCGAAGGGACGGTTCCTGTTTGTGTCGTAGAACCAGGCTGTTGCCCACAATTATAGGTAATAGTACCAGCATCTGGGACACACGAATCGTTGGCAGCATTGAATAACTGTCTTGCAAAACCAGGATGGTCTGCGTTATTTGACACATATTCCGCACAACCATCCGCACAATCTTGACGACAACTTCCAGGAGTAATATACATACGTTGTTTCACCCATAATTGATCCGATGGATTTATTGTTGTGTTATTGTTATCAGTGTAACTGGTTAACTTACACCAACATACATCAGCCTGTTGGGGATTTGCACCTGCTTGTATCTGTGCTTCTGTTGCCGGTTCATTACCATTATATGTACTACATAGTGCGCTGCCACCAAGCGTAAATTCAGGGTTTTCATCACCAAAAAACACTTCCCAAGTATTAGTATTAGAATCATAATTTGAACTTGTCCCATCGGTTGTAATATTCAAATCAAAATCAAAATTTTGACGATGATAACCAGTATCACAACTCCATTTCGCATAATACGCACGGTCTCCCGTTGAACCAGTTGTAATTGTTTTTGTCTGTGAACAATTGGTTGTCAAAGCCGCATCTTCACACCAACCAGCAAAAACATAACCTGTTTTCGTTGGCGTGCTTATCGTGAACGTCTGTGTTTCAACATTATACGTACTTGGGTTCGTAGGGTTATTAGAAGACCACGAACCGCCGTTCAAATGATATTCTATGCCATAATCTAGCAGGTCACATGTTGCTGTGTACGAGGTTTCAGACGTCTGTGTTGTTGTCGGATAAGTATAATACCCATTTTGACAAGACCAGTTATATATACAATTCTCAGCGCCCGTAGGGTCTTTAACAGGGGTTCCATAGCAACCAGAGGCCCCATTTCCATTAGTACAATTACAGGATATATCACCAAACGAAACCGATGTCACAAAGCACAACACCATGGCAACGAATGCCATTTTCAAAATACGCTGAAAACTGCGAAAAATCGACACTTTCCTGTTATCCTTCCTATTATTCATACAAAGTGTAGAACAATTTTAGGCATTGCGTCAATCAAAAAGACATTAAATTTATAAAAAAAATACCACACAAAAAAATCAGCGCCAATCGCACAATTTATCATACGATTGACGCCGAAAACGCCAATAATTTTTCGTCTTAATTTTATTGACGTTGTGTGGTCACTGTCCATCCATGGAATGTATAACCAGTTCTTTGGTCTGGTTGTACCAATGGTCCCATTGTACCGCCGTACACACAAGTATTTGGGTTTTCGCCAGTACCATTAAATGTTTCCGTTCCTGTTTCGTTCAAATACCACACCAAATTCACAGAAGCGTTCTGTGTCCATCGAGCATAACAAGTCACACTAACAGCTGTTGGGTAATTTGGCGCCGGTACTTTGAAGGTGCCAGTAGCGCCCGCTTGATAATGGGTAAAGGTAGCGGCGTTTCCCACTTGATAAGGGGTAGAATTGTGCGTACCTGTTTCAAGATTGTAATCACAATCCCATCCGCCAAAACTATATTCACCCGCGGTATCACCCGATAACGCACACGTATTGGCTGTGCTTGCAAGTTGAAAACCATCGTCGTATTCAACAGAATTTGGACCTGGGGCTGACCCGCCAACTGTGATATTGTTTGCTGGCGCTGTACCACAATTATACATGATTGTTCCAGTATGTGGTGTCCATTTTGCATACAACGTCTCGTTAGAAGTTGTGCAAGTTGTATTCACCGGACTGTCATTAGTCCCAAGCGTGGACGATGTATACCAACCATCGAAATTATAACCTGTTATTTCTGGATCCGCCGGGAACGTTCTTGTTGCGCATCCCCACTTAGCATACCAAGTTGTAGACGGGCATGTAGTTCCGCTGGTATACGCGATACTTTTTGCTGCATTCGTTCCCGCAGTACTTATGATATAATACGGCGAAGTCGAATTAATATACTGCACAGTAGGATTGGTTGCAGCATCCCAATACCCTTCAAACGCCCTGGTCGGTGTAGAGTTTGAAATCGCAGTTAAAGAATACGCCTGGTTTGTTACAGGATTAGTTGGAACATTTGTTGAAATATCCCATGTCGTTGTCACAGTTGGTCCCGTTGGTATACCACTGGCACTCAAACCATTTGTGGCTGGTCCCATTAAATTTGTTCTAGCAGATTCAAGATAAGCACCTTCGTCATATCTTGTATACAAAGTTTGCAAACTGCTGGCAGTATGACTTCCACCATTAGCACTCAAACTGATTGAACATTCATCAGCCACCCAATTTGGCGCATAATAAACTGGACCAGTAGTATTTTCGGTATTGTTATAAGTTAATGTATCGCCAGAACAGGGTTCAGAAGTACTGTCATAAGCGATAGTTCCGTTACCATTGGTATCAGTCGTAGCAAGTGCAGGGCACGCCACCACCATCACCAACATGCTTGTTAAAAAGATTTTACTTTTCATTTTTCATCCTTTCCTTATGTTTTGTTATTTTGTTTTCTTCATTCTTTATTTATCTCAACTTCGTTCCAGCAATCAATTTGTTATTGACGCTGTGTGGTCACCGTCCATCCATTAAATGTATAACCAGTCTTGGTTGGAGGCACCAATGGCGACATGTCTCCGCCATATGTACACGTCGATGGGTTTGGGTTTTGATACAACGGCGTTGCACCAGTTGTTTCCTTGTACCATACTAAGTCTAACACATTTCCACTGCACGATGGGCTGGTGCCTGCACAAGCATCAAACGAACCAGAACCAGACGCAGAACCATTATAATTATACCCACTGCCACAACTAAAATTATAATTACACTGATTGTTTGTCACCGTACCAGTCATACTGCAACTGCTAACATTACTGCCAGCCGTACAAGTTCCACACGTACACCACTGTGCATTCACTGTTCTGTTTTGATTGCAAGTGAAAGAAGAGATTGACCAACCAGAAAATCTTTTTCCAGAACGCGTCATCATATTATCCGCCGTTCCCCAAGTCGGCATAGTCACACTGCTTCCACATGTGCACGTTGCCGTATTAGAATTTGTTAAATTTTGACCGTTTACAACCAAAGTTCCGCTTCCGCTGTTTTTGTTAACTGTTATATTGTACACAGTTTGCTCCCAATTCGCATAAAAGTCTTTGTTACCCGTGCTTCCCATTGCAACAACCTTTGGCCATGCACAACCTAAATTCAAAGCGTTGTTTTCACACCAATTTGTCATACTATAACAATCGTCGCGTTCTGGTCTGCTTATTGCAAAAGAGGGCGAATTCACAGTATAAACATTCGGCCTTACTGGATCACTTTGCGGCCACCTAACATGCGAACCATACGTGGCGTTTTCTTCTACATTGTGATAATTTATATTGTATACAATTTGCAAACACACATCGCTGGAATTGTTATACGGCTTTCGCAAATCTCGCGTAGATCCGTACATTTTTATACACTCAATTGGACATTCACCCAAACATTCTGAATTATCAGTATAAACATGCGTACTCTTATACCATACCGGTTCCAGACCATAAAATGCCGTACCGCCTGCTGCCGCAAACATTGTAGGAATACACCAACAATTTTTTCCGCCGTTGTTCAACGCTGGCGTTGTTCCAGACGAAGAAGTACTGCAAATCGCCGTGCCACGTACAGTTCCATAACTAAATTCAGCCCACCATTCACCAGGTGCAAAATAACGCGCTGGTACAGCAGATGCATTATTGCTAGTTGTGGCAGTTCCATCCAACGAAACATCTATTTTTACGCCATCGCCACCAGTTGAATTAAGGCTATCGTCTTTTCCATTAAGCGGTGACACACCCGGTGTAAGTCCGGTCGCTGCACAACCCCAACGCGCTGTAAATGTCACAGTTCCAGATGTCGCGCGTAAATTTTGAAACCATGTACGCGTTATGTTTAACAACGAAGTTGCTGTTGTATGTTGTGTTAAACTGTTTTGCGCACTTCCATAATCGTGCGTTGTAGAATCCATACCTGTTATATCCCAACCCAAAAACACAAAACCTGTTTTTGTGGGGTTCGTCACATTAAACGGCGTATTATATGTAGCCGTAGTTGGCTGGCTGCCACCACTAGTGCCACCGTTCATGACGTAATTTATATTATAAGTATTCGCATTACATACTGTGTCAAACACCGGTTTACCATCGCTGTCTTTAAGCATAGCAGTACGTGTAGTTTGATTTGTTTTTACCTGTTCCGCACAATAATTCGGGCACACTTGTTCGCAACTACTGTACGAACCAACACGTCTCCATATTGCGTCCGAAACAACGTATTTAGAATTAGCTCTGCCCAACAAACCTTCCATTTTTTCTGTCGCATGACACCAACAATTGTTTCCACTGGTACTATTACTATAACTAGACAAACTGGCGTTGCATTTTGATTCTCCATATATATATTTGTATTTATACGTTATCGCATTACCCATTGTGGTTGAATAAGTAAAATACACCATCCATTCGCCATAATCCATACCAGCAAAAGCACTTCTGTTGTTATCACAATTGTCCCCGCTGGCAGAACCGTTAATATAACATGTCAAATCCCGCCAATTATTATCAGCAGTGGGTGTTACCCGACCGATGGCATACGAATTCGTTCCGGCTTTACTATAATCAATGTCTGTTCCCAAAGTATAGCCCGGAGTAGAGCAAGTAGAAATTTCACACAACCCAACAACACGTCCAATATTACAATAATAACCATAATCGTTATCCGGATTACACCACCACTTTGGTTCCGCATACGACATATCTGGGTGTTGCGCCTGAAATGTTTTACGAACAAAACTATTAGATTTCCAAGTTGCCACACCGGCACTATTATAACACGCCGTACATGAACTTGACGCACTTTGCCCAACAGATGTTGTATAAGACCCCGCACCACACAATGTACACACAGTTGGTCTAATATTAGAATTCGTATTAGCATTATACGACCCAATTGGACATTGTTCACATTCTTGATTAGTATTACTAATACCAGGCGTAAAAATATCCGCTATACCAAAATTTCCAGCACTACACCAATTATGCACTTCTTCAGCAACCGCCAATTGCACCATACAAACGACCGCCAATGGCGCACAAAGCGCCCATACAAAAAACCTTCGAAAACTGCGAAAATTCAGTGTTTTCTTCACAATCCTTCCTATTTATAAAGAAAATTGTATAAAATTTTGGGGTTTTATGTCCAGTAAAAAAAACTATAAAAAAACATTTTTATTTTATGACTTTTATGATATGATATTCATGACAAAAAAAAGAGAGAATAAATCATGAAAACAAATATACAAACACTTAAACCCGAACAAATTACCAGCGATGTTTTTATTATCGCACCAACTCAAATTGAAATGATTTCGAACAATTTTGGTGACGCAGTTGCAGAAGCAATGAATGTTCGCCCACTGTCTCCAAAAATTCGTCAAATCGCGGCTGAAATTTTGACACGCGTTTTACGCGATGCAAAAACAATGGGCGAATAAATAATAAAACCAATTGAAAAATCAAAATAAAATACTATACTCCAAATTGTTGGGCGCGAAAAAGCATAGCTGAATTGGACTTGAAATTTCATATGACCACAATTCAGAGGAAAGTCCGGACTGCAGCGGGACAACATAGCGGCTAATTACCGCGCAGGGCAACCTGACGATTAGAGCAGCAGAGACGAGCGTATTAAATTACGGTGAAACGGGCAATCTCTATGTGCAGCAACCTCAAAAAGGATTCCATGATTGTCCCCATCGCTACGGAATCGGGTAGAGGGCTTGACATTTTGCGGCAACGCAATTTGCAGATTAATTATGCTTGCAACCTTTTTTGTGTTATGTGTGGACACGAATTAGGCTGAACAGAATCCGGCTTATTGAACGCCCAGCAAATTAAAAATCGCCATCGCGGCGATTTTTTTATTTTTACATAACTTTTCCATTAATTGGATAAAATGTGACCGAAGTATCACGCCAAGTATCATATTCTTTGCGCGGCAACATAGAAAATGGCGAACATGTTTTAATTGCTTCTCGCGCAGTTTCCAAAACATATGCAAAATCAGGATCGGTTTCCGCACGACTTTCTGATTCAAACCACAATCTGTCCACTACACCCGTTGGTAAAAATTTTATATGAGCAGTCAAGCGAATATCTTCCAATCCCGGACGAGAAGAATCAATATTCCAGCACCTTGTTAACGCGACACGCAAAGCATCAATAACCGATACCGTCATAGTTCTGTCCAAAGACAAGACTTCGCGATTAACACGAACTACGGTTTTTTTACGCGGTGCTTCTTTTTCATCTGGTTTTTTATCGTCTTTTTTGTCGGCTTTTTCTTTAGATAAAGTTTTACTTTCGTTTTCAACCATAGTTGGTTGTTTTAACTGTGTTTTTTCATCAAAGATATTTTTCTTGTCCGGGCTTTTTTTATCATTTTTTTCTTCCTCTTTTTTGTCATCAGCGTTTGTATTATAAAGTTTTGTTTCGCTGCCAGATATTTTTACATCTTTTAAATCTATTTCGACAATTTGAACGCGATTTGGTGTCACTAATTTTGCACGCTCAACAACCACAGAAAAAGAAAACAGCATTATAGCAATCAAAATCAAATGTCCTAAAATAGACATCATCATATTTTCACTTTTAAATTGCGTACTCTGTTTCATTATTTATTATCGATTTGTGTTCGTAATCCCACACGCTGAAATCCAACGTCTTTTAATTTTCCCATCATAGACATAACCGCGCCATAATCAGCATGCGTATCACCGCTTAAAGTTATTGTTAAATCAGGATTTTCGCCACGCATAGCGATTGCACGTTTAACAACTTCGTCTCGTGATAATTTTTGATTTAACAAATAATAATTTCCACGCGCATCAACACTTATTTGTATAGCATGATTGTTTCCCGTCATCGCTGAAGTTCCCGCACGTGGCAATTCAATATCTATACCCGTTGTCATCATAGGCGTAGTCACCATGAACACCGCCAACAAAGTTGTCATAATATCTATCATTGGCGTCAACGACATATTAGCGTCACTTTTAAAAGAGTGTCTTCTGGACATTTTAATTCCATTTATTATTTATGTTTAAATTCTTTGACTTTTTCATCTAAAACATCATACAAATCGTCTGATTTTTTAGAAAAAACATTATAAGCAATTGCTGCTGGCACAGCCG
This sequence comes from Alphaproteobacteria bacterium, assembly GCA_017524525.1. GTDB lineage: Bacteria > Pseudomonadota > Alphaproteobacteria > Rs-D84 > Rs-D84 > Enterousia. The sequence goes on from JAFXVM010000005.1 coordinate 34,313, forward strand.
CAATCAACCCCAACGCTGTTGTTCCCAACGCCACAGCCAATCCCGGCGCAATTACACCAATACTAACTGATTGATTAACACCAATCGCCGCAAAAGAATCCATCACGCCCCAAACAGTCCCAAACAATCCAATAAATGGTGCTACATAAGAAACCATCGACAAAAACCACAAATTTTTATCAAAAGGACGAATTAATTTATCCACTATCGTATCCATATTATCCGTAGACTTTACAGAAACAGGATGTTGTTTTTGAAAGCGCCAAAGACGGATTTTTTCAATAATCACCGCCCAAGACATAATGCTAGCAGCCACTAAAATCAACGACACAGTCAAAGTCATTAAATCGCGCCCTGTGAACAGCGACAAAAACGAAAAACTATTTTCCATTTATTTTTCTCCCTTTAATTAATTAATCAAGCATATTTATAACAGATTCTGGCACAGCCTTTGGACGCATATCAGAACCCAAATACGCAATTGTTATATTCATTATAGCACAAATTTTATCATCTTTCACGAATTTTTGTTCAACCGTCATCGAAGCAGCACCCATCTTGACCGGTTTCGTTTCAACAACAAATTCATCTCCTAATAACAAAGGTGTTTTATATTTTATGTTTAAATCACGAATTATAAAACCAAAATCGCCATCTGGAAGCACAACTTTTTTTGACCAATTAGAGCGTGCTCGTTCAGCCACTTCTATATAACGACCATGATACATTATACCCTGGGCATCTGTGTCTGCAAACGCAACCGCAAAATTAAAAATATGTCCTTTTGTCATAATGTTATCCTGTTAAAATAAAGTTATTTATCAAGACCAAGATGTTTATATCCAGCATCTGTAATTATACGCCCACGAGGTGTTCTTTGAACAAATCCCAATTGCATTAAATACGGTTCAATTACATCTTCGATTGTATCGGCAGGTTCAGATAATATTGCCGACAAATTATCAATTCCAACTGGACCACCAGCATAATTTTTTATAATCGCATTCATATATTCTCTATCGATTTCATCTAATCCAACACCATCAATATGTAACTGATACAAAGTTGTTTTAATTGTATCCGAATCGATATAATCTTTGCCAATTGCCGCTGCAAAATCACGCGCACGTTTTAACAATCTGTTTGCGATACGCGGTGTTCCGCGTGAAGATTCTGCCAACATTTTTGCACCATTGTCATCAATCTTGGTTCCTAAAATGTTTGCGCTGCGTGAAATTATTTTTGCCAAATCTAAAGCAGGGTAAAAGGACAATCTTAAATCAATTCCAAATCTGTCTCGCAAAGGGTTAGACAACAAACCAGTTCTGGTTGTCGCACCAACCAAAGTAAATGGTGGCAAATCTATACGAACAGACTTTGCAGTTGGACCTTCGCCCAACATAATATCCAACTTAAAATCTTCCATTGCAGAATACAAAACTTCTTCGATAGCAGTAGGAAGACGATGAATTTCATCGATAAACAATACATCCATCGGTTCAAGCGCAGTTAAAATTGCTGCTAAATCACCTTGCTTGGTCAACATAGGAGCAGCAGTTGCACGAAAATTCGTTCCTAATTCGTTTGCTATAATATGAGCCAACGTAGTTTTACCCAATCCCGGCGGTCCATAAAGCAACACATGATCCATCGCTTCACCACGATTGCGCGCAGCAGATACAAAAACAGACAAATTCTGCTTTAATGCATCGTGTCCTATAAAATCACCCAAGGTTTTTGGTCGAATAGACGAAGCCATTTCGTCTGGAATATTCGGGTCTAAAAAACGTTTATTTTCTTGTATCATTTTTACAACAACTTATTATCTGCGTTTTCTCGTCCAACGTAAGCCTTTAAATCGTTATACATTTGACGCAAATCGCCAGGCTGTGAATAACCACCATCTGCATTTTTAACACGAATTGTTTCCAAATCGATTTGCGCTTGTTTTTTTAATACTTGTGTCAAATGGACACCAAAAGCCTCTGCCTCACCACCTTCGTTTGCGCCTTGTAATAACAGTCCACGATTAGGACGCGGCGACAAAAACCCAAAATCAGACACAGAAACATCTGGCGACACCAGCGCAAATCCTGATATCTCTGGGCGGCGCATCATCATTTGTAAAACATACCAAGCCCCCAATTGATGACCAGCCAGCCAAATTTTTTCACTATCTTCGTTTTTATTTTGAATCCAATCTATGACAGTAGCAATATCCAGCATATTATCTGCTGTTGTACCAATAGCCCCTTCGGAATCATTTACGCCACGATAATTAAATCGAACCACTGAAAAACCAATATCCATAAATGCGCGAAACATAGCATAGGACACGCGATCATTCATGTGGCACTTTTGACGTGGACTGCCAGACAAGACCACTGCCAATGGGGCAGATTCTTGTTCCGACTTATGATATACCGCATGCAATTTGCCAGATTCACCTGTAATAATAACATCTACCATTTCTTCACCTTATTTTTCTCTGTTCATTATAGCATAATTATCTTATAAAACAAAATTGTTATTATTTTCAATAAAAATATTTTTTGCTTTGACATAACCCTATAAAATATTCTATCATCTCATTATACATAATGAGAAAAAGGTTAGACACCATGAAAAAATTGGCTTTATTAACAGGAATACTTGCGTTGTGTTCAAACAATGTTTTGGCAGATGACTATTATGACGAAGATATATTACAGATAGTCACATCTGAAGAATTTGGGACGGTTTATACAGAAACCCCTGTAAAATCTTATTATGCATATCCAAACGATCCTAACTTTATTCCTGAAACCGAATTTATGAATATGGATGACGAAATCAACTATGACGAAGTTATCTATCAAACTCGCAGTGAAGAAGCATATTATAATCCAGGCGTTCAATTTACAGAACGTCCAACTGTTATTTGTCGCGATTTTAATTGCACGCGTTTAAACAACAGAATTACCAGAACTTTTCTGTTCAACAGTTTATCTAATATGTTTTTAACGAACGCCCATTCTCGTGTTTATATATGCGAAGCCGATCCTTTCTCGCGCAGTTGTTTACAATCTGGGATTTCTTTCCCAGTTCGCGCGGGTATTGCTAATGCTTTGGTTAAAATACCAAAGGCCACTATATCTCAGGTTAATTTGTCCACTGGTCTTTCTCGTGCTACAGTGACAATGACATACGAATTTCTGGTTAACGGTATAAAACACACTTGTGAACCAACAGTTATGGACATATCTGTCCCCAACAATTCCCAAGCAACATTGACAAATCGCGAATTCGCCTGCAATTTAACAAACGACGGAATGTCTAATGTATCCTTGTTGTTAAGCGTAGATTATATTGATTTAGATTACGGGCTTATCGGTGCTTATTATTCTTTGGGATTACAAGGACCAACCACCGGTGGCGCACGCGGATACGCAGTATTCAAAACAGAATTCACAACTAATGGTGGCAAATTTCGCGCTTTGACATACGGCAACACAGAAAGTATGAACAGTTCTACTAGTTCGCTTAGACCTGGGGAATACGCAGTTGAAGCATTAGAAAAATAACCTAAGATTGCCTGATCGTTGTGGTGGAATCAAATAAAGAAAAAATATTCAACACAAATGACCAAATGCATACTAATCATTGATGACGACAAAGTTTTACGCAACACCTTGGCAGTCAGCCTGCGCAAAGTGGGTTTTGATACTTTGACCGCACAATCTGCAGAAGATGGTCTAGAAATATTGAACAGAGTCTCTGTGGATGCAATCGTTTTGGACAGAATGATGGAAGGTATGGACGGTTTGAGTTTTTTAAAACAAATCCGTACTACAAACAATGACACTCCTGTGATTATGTTAACTGCGTTATCTGGCGCAGAAAACGCCATTGACGGCTTATCTGGTGGTGCAGATGATTACATGGCAAAACCATTTCAATTTCAAGAATTAGTATTACGGTTAAATAATGTCATGAAAAACAGACGCACACCAACAAACACGTATAACGATTCCATAGGATTAGTATTTACAAACAACGATTTTTTTATTGTTGATGACAATCAACAAAAGAAATTACTAAGTTTGTCTAACGAAGAAAAAAAATTATTACAAAAATTAACAACACCTGTTGGCAATATCGCGACTGCGACACCTATGGTTGCAAAACGCTTGCGGAATAAAATAAAAGGTGTATTATCTTATATAGATATAATAACAGTTCGCGGAATGGGTTATAAAATAATAAAAACAAAGGGTGAAATATAAAACATGAAACTTGTACCTCGCAGTTTTCTTGGTCGCACCATTTTAATGGTATTAATTCCATTAATTGTTGCATTGTTAATTGTAACCAATGCGTTTTTTGGAAACCACTGGAAAAGGGTTCACGCTACTTTGGCGCGAACATTGTCTGGTGAAATTACAACAATGATGCACTTTTTGGATGAAGGTGACACAAAAGCAGTTCAAATGTTGGCTCACGACATTGGAATAAATGTCACTGTAAACGACACATTAAACAGACCAAAGCACAATGATAATAACGACCGCGAAGCAGGGGAACTTGCATCAAATCTACACAAAAGATTAAAACAACCAGCGGACATTTATATTGATCGCGGAAAAAGGTTGTTATACGTAGATATTCCAACAAAAAACAATAAGATAGCAACTTTTGGAACATCTATGCACAGAATTTATTCTACCAGTGCCGAAGTGTTTTTAATTTGGGTTCTGGGTGCTATTATCATAGTATCTATTTTAATTACACCGTTCATAATATTTCATACGCGCAGCATAAAACGTATCGCAAAAGCCGCAAATAAGTTTGGACGCGGGATGGATGTTCCTGGGTTTAAACCAAGCGGTTCTTCGGAAATTCGCGAAGCAGCAGCAGCAATGATTACAATGAAAGAACGTCTTAACCGATATAACAAAACACGAACAGATATGTTAAATGCTGTGGGGCACGATTTAAAAACACCGCTTACTCGTATGCGCCTTGCTGTTGAAACAGATTCTGCCACAAAAGAAGATTTATTACACAACATTGACCGAATGACAGAAATGGTCAACGGATATTTGGCGTTTGCTCGCGGAGAAATGCCAGAAATAGAACAAGCCGTAGAATTGCCAGCCATGCTGACACGCATTGCACGAGATGCCGCACAAAAGAAAAAAATTATTTTAAATCTTCCTGATAATCCAGTTCAATTTTATGCGCGTCCTAACGCGTTAACCAGTGCGTTCACGAACATAATTGAAAACGCTGCTAGATTTGCAAAAAAGACTTTGCAAATCACTGAAATTGATTCCACAGATTCCGTCACCGTTATAATCGAAGATGACGGACCAGGAATTCCAGACGATAAAAAAGCACTGGCTTTGCAACCATTTGTGCGTCTTGATGAATCACGCAAAGAATCAACCGGTGGCACAGGTCTCGGGCTGTCAATTGCTCAAACAGCCATTGAAAATCATGGCGGTGAAATATTCTTGGAAAACAGTAAATTAGGTGGATTAAAAGTCCGCGTGGTATTACCTTTATAAAAAATGGATTTATTATGAATTTATATAAATATGTATCTGACAGTATAAACGAAAAATTGGGTTTTAATGCAAATCTTGAAGTTCCAAAAAATCGTGATTTTGGTGATTTTTCAACAAACGCTGCTATGGTTGGCGCAAAAACATTACACAAAAACCCACGAGAATTAGCTAACGAATTTATACCAAAATTACAAGAATTAGATTTTGTTAAAGAAGTTTCTATCGCAGGTCCTGGCTTTATCAACATAAAAATCAAAGACGATTTTATTTTGAAAAACGCAACCGCACCAAAACCAATAAAGGCGGAAAAACCTTTGGTTATTGATATGGATTACGGTGCTTATAATGTTGCAAAATCTTTACATATTGGACATCTAAGAACTTCTATTGTTGGCGATACATTAAACCGTATATTTAGATTTGTTGGTCATAAACCCATATCTTATAATCATATGGGAGATTGGGGGCGTTCAATGGGATTAGTTATCGCATGGTTTCAAAAATTGCACCCAGATTGGCCTTTCTTCCAAGAAAATTTTGATTCAAACGGAGATTATTCAGCTTATACTGTATCAGCCAAAGAATTGAATACATATTATCCATCCGCCGCTGCATTGGCTAAACAAGATGAAACTTTCATGGAAAAAGCACGGATTATTACTGCGGAATTGCAACGGGGGCATCCTGGATATACGGCTCTTTATAATATGTATATGCCTATATCTTTGGCCTCTATGAACGACACAATTAAAAAGTTGAATATTTTACCGTTTGATAACGATTTGGGCGAAAAAAATGCTGCTAAATACGAAGCGCAAGTAGAAAAGATTTTGCGTGAGAAAAATTTAATTGAACAAAGCGACGGCGCAGAAGTTATTGTTGTAAAAAAAGAAGACGACACAGCCCCAATGCCACCAATGATGTTTCGTAATTCTCGTGGGGCTTGCCCATATGACGCAACAGATATTATGGCTATTTATTATCGTAAAATTACCGACAACCCAGATAAAATCATTTATCTAACAGATTCTCGTCAATCTTTGCATTTTGAACAACTGTTCCGCGTTGCTGAATTGGCAGATTTATTCCCTGCAAAAGATTTAGAACACATCGGGTACGGAACAATAAACGGCAAAGATGGCAAACCGTTCAAAACACGTGATGGAAATGCTGCTGAATTAAACGATATTATTGAATTGGTTAACGAAGCAGTTAATACGCGCGTCCAAGAATCTGGCAAAAAATTAGACAAAGACACAATCGATGCTATCGCTTTGGCGGCACTGAAATTCAACGATTTGATGCACGATTTAAGCTCTGATTACATATTTGAGCCAAATTCTGTCACCAGTTTTGAAGGCAAAACCGGACCTTATATATTATACACTGCGGTTCGTTTAAATTCTGTTTTAAAACGTGCAACTGGCAAAATTATGCTACCAAACGGGTACACATTGACGCCAGAAGAACGCAATTTATTAATTGAAATTATGGATTTTGAACGCACCGTATTGGCCGCCAGTGAAAACAGAGCGCCAGACATGATTGCAAATTATGCCTATGATTTGTGCCAATTAATTAACAATTTTTATCATAATTGTCCTATTTTGCGCGACGATATTGATGACGAAACAAAAGCAGGGCGCCTTTATATTGCCAAGATGGCGTTTGACACACTGGCAACTGCGATTGATTTAATGGGATTGAAGATTCCTGATGAAATGTAAAAGAAACGCTCAAAAGAGCGTTTCTTATTTTCCTTTTCTGTAATAATTCTTCATTAAATCTTGTTTTACAGAACCCACTAGTCTTTTTTTCACATTTACTTTATTTGTCTTTACACGTTTTAAATACTCTTTTAGCGACGTCAGTTTTTTTTGTTCTTCTATCAATTTATTAATTTCTTCTTGTGCGTTCTTAAAAGATGCAAATTCTGCTTTTTTGCCATCCTTGATAACGCTTTCCATTTTTGCTTGAGACGATGTTTTTAAATCATCAACAACTGTCTCTTGTTTTTTTATCTCTTGAAACACCCTTAATTCTTCGTTTTTATAATGGTCTGTGCGTTTTTTTAATTCTTTGGAAACCCTTAAAATCTTATTAGTATCTTTGATTTCTTTGGCAAATTCTTTTTCTATTCCAAGTGCACCTCTGCGTCGTTTATTTTTTTTATCTGTTGCATCATGGTATTTTGTCATTTTTGCCAATTCTTCCAGTTGATTACGCAATGCATTTATATCATGATTTTTTTCAGCAATGCTTTCACCAAATTTCGCAACAGCGTTAAAAGATTTTTCTTTCATATTTCTTTCAGGTACAACCCAAAAACACGCAGCATTATTAGCCGTAGTACTTTTGTTTATCATAATGCTATCATTATAATTTTTTGTTCCCAATATACCACGATATTTTTTTGGGATTTCGTGTTCTTTGTCAAATTGATCTTGTAATAACAACGAAGCAGTCGCTTTCTTTTTACTTTTTCCTTCTTTTGGATGTATATATAAAAATTCTTCAACTTGTTTATTAACATTTGGATACCAAGCATTCAACACAAAAACCATGTCTTTATACATCATATAGAGTTCATTATACAATTCATAAATTTTTTGTGTTTTATACTTTTTAGTACGCATTTCAAACAAAGGTTTTTTTATGTCAGCCACCATTTTTTGCAATTTTTTTACATTTGACAATTCTGTTTCTTTTTCCAACATTGGTTTTATATTACCAATAACCGGTTCAACATATTGCGTATAATAAGACATAATCGACTCCTGTTTTTACTTTAATACAATTATATCACAAGCAAATTAACAAGGCAAATATTGTTTTTGTTGTGGTATTATTATACCATATTAATTTTTCTTGACTTTTCTGCATATTTGCCACATAATATGCGAGCTATTTTAAACACAATACAAAAAAGGTAAAAAACAATGGCAATGACAAAATCATTAAAAAAGTGTGAATTAGAAGCCAAGTGGTATCTAATTGACGCAACAAATTGCACATTGGGTCGTTTGGCAGCATATACTGCTAACATCCTGCGTGGCAAAAACAAACCAACATGGACACCAAACATGGACTGCGGCGATCATGTTATCATTATCAATGCAGACAAAGTGGCTTTGACTGGACACAAAGATGAAAAAACAAAATTCTTTTGGCATTCTTTGTGGACTGGCAGCACCAAAGAAAGAACTTTGGGACAAATGCGCGCTGAAAAGCCAGAAAAATTAATTACAAACGCAGTAAAACGTATGATGGGTCGTCGCACAGCAGTTGCATTGGCAAACAAACGTTTGACTAAATTGCACGTTTATGCTGGCGCAGAACACAAACACGCTGCACAAAACCCAATCGTTATTGATTTTGGTTCATTGAATCGTAAAAACAAAAGGGGCGAATAATGACAGAAACAAAGAAAACAGCAGCAACAAAAACAACTGCTAAGACAACTACCAAAAAAGCAGCCCCTGCAAAGAAAGCACCTGCAAAAAAGACAGAAACAGCTGCTGCAAAAAAGACTGTTGCAACTGCAAAATTAAACGGTTCTATTTATGCAACTGGTAAACGTAAAGATTCTGTTGCCCGTGTATATTTAACACCAGGCAAAGGCAATATCACCATTAACGGTATTGCTATGAAAGAATATTTCAAACGCCCAGTATTGCAAATGATTTTGGTTCAACCATTTGACGTCACAAAACGTGATGGTGCCTATGACGTAATAGCCATGGTCCAAGGTGGCGGTTTATCTGGTCAAGCGGGCGCAGTTAAACACGGTATTTCCAAAGCATTGGAAAAAGCAGAACCAGATTTGCGCAAAGCATTAAAGGTCGCTGGCTTCTTGACTCGCGATAGTCGTGTTGTTGAACGTAAACACTACGGTTATCACAAGGCACGTCGTTCTACACAGTTCAGCAAACGTTAATTATTTGCGAACAAAAACCTATACAAAACCGCCCAATGGGCGGTTTCTTGTTTTATCCATTTTTTATAAATCTTTATGTTGAATTTGAAAAAAAATATGTGTATAATCACCCCAGTTTAACATCCAAAGGAAATGATATGTTTACAAAAGAAAAAATTAAAGATTTACATTATTCAGTATCTGGAAAGATTAGCGCCGAAGATATGCAGGCCGCTGCTGATAAAATTTTAACAGAATTTGGCAAGAAAGCAAAAATGCGTGGATTTCGTCCTGGGCATATTCCATTATCTATTTTACGTCAACAACATAATGCATCTGCTTGGAGCGAAGCCATTGACAAAGCATTAAACAATGATTTACAAGCATTTGTCAAAGAAAAGCAGTTGCGTCTTGCCGCACAACCAAAGGTTGATTTCAAAGGTTTTGAAATTGGCAAAGATGTCGAATATTCTATGGAATTTGATATTTTACCAAATATGCCTGAAATTGATTTGTCAAAAATTACTGTGACAAAAAAAGTCACTAAATTGGATGAAAAAGAAGTTGAAACTGCTTTGGAAAACATCCGTAAATCTCGCAGTGTTGCTGAAAAACAAGACGAAAAATACAAAGCACAAAACGGCGATGTCGCAGTGATTGATTTCAAAGGTTTTGTTGGCAAAGAAGCCTTTGAAGGTGGCGAAGCCAAAAAACATCATTTGATTTTGGGTTCTGGCGCATTTATTCCTGGATTCGAAGACCAAGTTGTCGGTCACAAATCAGGGGATGAATTTGATGTAAACGTCACTTTTCCAAAAGAATATCATGCTGAACACTTGGCTGGCAAAAAAGCAAGATTCGAAGTCAAAGTTCACGAAGTTCGCAAACACATTTTGCCAGAATTAAATGATGATTTGGCAAAAGAAGTTGGACAAGAATCTGTTGAAAAATTAAAAGAACATATTCGTAATATTCTTAACGCTCAATACGAAGATGCCGCTCAACGCGAAATGCGCAACGAATTATTAGAAGTTTTAGGCGAAAAAGTAAAAATGGATTTGCCACAAAGTTTGGTTGACCAAGAATTGAACATGGCAAAACAAGAACACGATGCTCAACACGCTCATTGTAATGACAAAGATTGCAAAGATCACAAGTGGGATGAAAAGAAAGAAAAGAAAGAAGCCGAACAACGTGTTAAATTAGGCTTAATCTTGGCAGAATGGGGTACGCAACACAAAGTCGAAGTGACTCGTGATGACATGCAACAAGCCATTTGGGCCGAAGCATCTCGTTATCCAGATCCAAAACAAATATTTGATTTCTATAACAAAAATCAAAACGCTGTTGCTATGATGCGCGGCATGCTTTTTGAAAGAAAAGCGTTGGACGCAATGTTGAAACATGTAAAGCACAAAGAAAAATCTGTGTCTGCCAAAGAATTGTTTGAACAAGCACCTGTAAAATAGCAAAAAACCGCCAATATGGCGTTTTTTTTATTGACTTTTTTTACTTGCTGGCTTACAGTTTTCCCAAAACAGCAGAAGAGAGAACAGGAAATAAAAAGAAAGGAAATTTTATAATGAAAGCATATCTTGATATTTTAGATAACTGTCTTAGAAAAGGCACTTTGTCCGATAATCGCACAGGCATTAAAACAATAAGAATTCCATGGGGTGCAACATTTGAACACAATATGGAAGAAGGTTTTCCGCTTGTTACTACTAAAAAAATGGGATTAAAAAATATTTCAACAGAATTAGAATTTTTTATCAAAGGTATTACCGACAAACAATGGCTACAAGACAGAAACTGTCATATCTGGGACGAATGGTCAAACATTGATTGTTGGACACCAATTTACGAACAAAAAAGAAAAGATCTACAAAAAAAAGGCTGTTTATCGCCAGAAACAGACAAACAAGCTAAAAACGAAGCCATGCTTGAAGGTCGTGATTTAGGTCCAATTTATGGTTGGCAATGGCGTCATTTCGGCGGGGAATATATATGGAAGCCAGAAAACCCACTTGAAAATTATAAAACAAGAAAACCTGGTGTTGATCAATTGGCAAAAACTATAGCGACTGCAAAAAAAGATCCAAACAATCGTCGTTTGATTGTTAGCGCTTGGAATCCAGTCGATCAAAGCAAAATGGCTTTGCCACCATGCCACATTATGCATCAAATTTTAATTCACAATGGCAAATTAAATTTGATTTGGACACAACGCTCTTGCGATATGTTTTTGGGTATTCCTTATAATATCGCCTCATATGCTATGTTGCTGTTGCTTTATGCAAAAGAATTGGGATACAAACCAGGTGTTCTTCGTGGTGAATTGCACGATGTTCATATTTACGAAAACCATATAAACCAAGTCAAAGAACAACTTTCACGCAAACCAAATAAACTACCAACTGTTGAAATTCCAGACAACAACTGGAACGGGTTGCTGAATTGGTCCGCCCAAGGTGGTTTTGTATTAAAAGACTATGTGTGCCACGAAAAATTATCTGGCGAAGTGGCTCGTTAAAATATTACCGCCCACACGGGCGGTTTTTTATTTGTTTTTACTTGATTTTCCAAAAAAAAGTCTATATAATGTGCCTGATTTCGCGGGTGGGCGTGATTTCAATCCGATTAACCCCACAAGACCTCGTCTTTTTATAAAGTTAATGACGACGGCAAACTTTGTTATAAATTCTCATGAAAGATTTATCCAAAGATTTATTTAACCCATTGTCAGGCGAAGATTTCGTCCAGATGTTTGATAAAAACTATGGAACCCAAGAAACTTTGCAGGGCTATGCTACAAAAGGAACAGTTAAAGACATCCGTGGCGATTTCGCTATGGTTGACGTAGGCTTAAAATCAGAAGGTCGTATCCCATTAAAAGAATTCGGTGCATCCGTACCATCTGTTGGTGATATTATCGATGTTTTTGTCGAAAGATACGAATCTCGCGAAGGTACAGCCGTATTGTCTTACAGCAAAGCACGTGCTGAAAAAGCATGGAAAGATTTGGAAAAAGCAGTTGCAGAAGGCATCGATCCAGAAGGAACGATTATCGATGTTGTTCGCGGTGGTTACACAGTCGATATCAACGGTGTATTTGCATTTATGCCATCCAGCCAAGTCGATCATAAACCGGTACGTGATGCCAAATCTTTAATTGGTTTAAAAGACAAATTCCGCGTACTTAAAATGGATGCTTTGCGTACAAACGCAATTGTATCTCGTCGTGCTATCCAAGCTGACACAATCGCAGCGGCACAAAAAGAAGCGATGAAAAACATCTCGTTGGGTGCAGTTGTCGAAGGTACAGTTAAAAACATCACTGATTACGGTGTGTTTGTTGATTTGGGCGGTGTCGATGGTTTGTTGCACGTTACAGATTTGTCTTGGAAACGTATCAATCACCCACGCGAATTGGTTCATGTTGGTGAAAAAATCAAAGTCAAAGTTATTCAATTTGACCCAGAATCTCATCGTATTTCTTTGGGTGCAAAACAATTGGAAGAAGATCCTTGGGAAACCGCTTCCAAAGCATTCAATGTTGGCGATACAGTGACCGGCAAAGTATCTTCTTTGACAGATTATGGTGCATTTATTGACCTTGGCAATAACATCGAAGGTTTGGTCCATATGTCTGAATTGTCTTGGACAAACAAGAACATTCACCCAAGCAAAGTGTTGCAAAACGGCCAAGAAATCAATGTTGTCGTTTTGGACATAGACCAAGAAAAACGTCGTATTTCTTTGGGTTATAAGCAATTACAACCAAATCCTTGGAAAGAATTTGCTGAAAACCACAAAGTTGGCGATGTTATTACTGGGCCAATCAAGAACACGACTGAATTCGGTTTGTTTGTTGCTTTAACACCTGAATTAGATGGTATGATTCACATTTCTGATTTGTCTTGGAACAAACTGGACGAAGAAGAATTGAAAAAATTCGTTCGTGGACAAGAAGTCACAGCAAAAATCTTGGACATCAATCCAGAAAAAGAACGTATCACATTGGGTATTAAACAATTGACAGAAAACGCTGAAAACAATGCAACTACATTGAAAAAAGGCGCTGTTGTATGTGGAACAGTTTCCGAAATTACACCAGACGAATTGATTTTGGCTTTGCCAGGTGATGTTCGTGGCACAATCCGCAGAACAGATTTGTCTCGTGAAAAGAACGAACAAGACACATCTAAATACAACATCGGTGATTCAGTCGAAGCATCTGTTGTTTCTGTTGATGGCAACAATGTGAAATTGTCCATCCGCGCATTACAAGTGACACTTGAAAAACAAGCGGTCAAAGAATTTGCAAACGAAGCAGATTCTGGCTCTGTTTTGGGTGACATCTTGGGCGCAGCAATTGAAAACAGCAAAAAATAATTTTGTTGATTTTAATTAAAAAAATCCCACTTTTTTGTGGGATTTTTTTTTAGTTATGTTAAGATAGCATCGCAGAAAAACAAAAAGGATGAAAAATATGACTTATAAAATGATTGTTTTAATGGGTGGCCAAGGCGTAGGTAAGGGCACACAAGCCAAAAGATTGATTGCTGATAATGGTTTTAAATATGTAGAAGCAGGGGCCATTTTACGCGCATTACCACCTGAATCACCTGTGGCAAAAATCATGGCTCGTGGGGAATTGGTGCCTGATGAAGATTTGTTTAAAATTATCGGTGCAGACATTCAAAAAGTCGCCAATAACGATATGATTGTTGACGGTTTTCCACGTACTATCGGTCAAGCACAATGGTTGGTTAAACAATATGCTGCAAAATACAATATTCATGTTATTTATTTGACCGTTCCAAAACAAATTATGTTGGACCGTATTCAAAACCGCATCAAAGAAAATATGGCTAATGGTGGTACAGCACGCGCGGACGATTTAGATGTCAAAGTTGTAGAACGCCGCATTAACAATTTCTTTTCCGTGACAGGTCCTGCAATCGAATGGTTACGCACCGCACCAGGAATTAAATTTTCTGAAGTAGACGTCAGCGAATTCGAATTCGAAAAAAATTATGCAAAAGTATGTAATGCATTACAAACCAGACAAAAATAAAAAAATCGCCAAACGGCGATTTTTTTATTTTGTTATACCTCTAGCATACCCCAGACAATACATACCTGCACCCACAAATGCCAAACCAGCGACAATACTCCATGACTTAAACACAAATTATCAAGAAAATTCAAAACACACGACGACGGGCCAGGGTATATAAACCATACCCCGTCAGCAATATCATAATAGATATAAATATCACCAACGCAGTGTGTGCATAACCAGCATACGGCAATTCTACATTCATACCGTAATAGCCCACAATAACACTGGGGACCATCAAAATAATATTCCATATAGTCAAACGATTAATGTAAGTATTAGAATCTATATTAATCACACTTTCAAATGTTTCCTTGATAGATTTTAACATCTTGCTATAACTGGTCACAACTTCAACAGCCTGATTAAATTCAATACGTGCATCTTCTGCTAATTCTTGATTATCTTCGTCCTTTACAAAATCGCGCATTTTATCAATTTTGTCCATTACAGTTAAATTGCCTTTTAGTGATGCCATATATAAAGTATAAGCATTTTCTACTTCCAATAACTGCATTAATTCTTGTTTACGAATGCGTTCTTGCAAAGTTTTTTTAGAAGCAACAACTTTCTTGTTCAATTCTTTAAGTGCGCGCAAATAAGATTCAGCAATATAGTAAATAACATTCAAAATAAAAGTTTCACGCGACACCATTTCATCGTCTTTGATTTTATCCAACAAATCGCATCTTTTGCGACATACCGTAATAACATGCTTATTCGAATAAATGATAGACAACGGTTCTGTATGCCAAGTTGTGTCCATTTCACGATTAGCAATAGGAAAACGCACAATTATAACCTTGTAATCATCTTCGATTTCAATACGCGGCTGTTCGTCCATATCCAAAATATCAAATATTGTATCTTCGTCTATTTTATATTCAGTCAACAAGCGTTCAAAATCTTCATGATCTGGGTTTCCAACATTAACCCACGAGAATGTTTTTAATTTTCTTGTATCAAACATAATACATTCTCCTTTTGTTAAAAGCTTATCTTTTGCAAAGGAATTCTATCATAAACAGCTTAAAAATCAACTTTTTTCAAAAGGCTATTTGATATATATTTTTTGCTTGCACGAATCGGTGAAATATTACTAGAGTATGCGCATACAGAAAGAAACCAAAGGAAGGATTAAATGATAGTTGGAATTGGAATCGATTTAGTCGAAAGCGACAGATTCTTGGACTGGTCTGCTTTCAAAAAACAACGCATTTTCACAAAAAAAGAATTAGAATATGCAAATGACGATAACGCGCGCAGCGAAAAACATCTCGCTAATTTTTGGGCTGCCCGTGAAGCCGCATTAAAAGCACTTGGCACAGGTTTTGGCGAAGACATATCTTTTTCTGACATATCTGTTTCCCACGACGATAACGGTCGCCCTGAATTAATAATCGCAGGTGGTGCAAAAACATTATTAAAAGAATTAGCAGGTCCAGACGCACGGGTTTTATTGTCTATCACAGACCAGGCGGATTATTCTGCTGCTGTCGTTGTAATTGAAAAATAAAACAAAATTATTAAAAAAAACCGCCATAATGGCGGTTTTTTTTATTCTTCGTATTCCATATTTGCTTGTTCTGCCTGATATTGAGCTTCTTCTTCATCGTATTCAAGACTATCAGGATCTATCATCATATCTTCTTCTGGATTTTGATACACTGTATCGTCTTGATATTCTTCTTGATATTCGTTTGCAACATCGGCATCTTCTGGCATTTCGACAAAATCAACTTCATCTTCTGTTTGTTCTGTTTCTTCTGTCAAATTTCCTATATCTTTGCCAGCAGGTTCATACACAGGTTTTCTAGCCAAGATTTCTTCTTCGGTCAAACCTGTTTCTTCTTCGTCTGTCATCATCCCAGACGTTGTCAAATGCGCTGGCACTGCATCTTCTACCACCGGAACAACATCTTCTTCCATTTCTTCAGGTTCTGCCGCTGGTTCTTCTATAACCGATTCAACTTCTTCTTGTTCTTCTTCTGCCGGTTTTTGTTCTGGCTCTTCATCCAAAAAGATTGTTTCTACCGGTTGTTCAGGTGTTTTCTCTGTTTTCTTAGCCTTTGGCTTCAGCACAGAAGTCGTTTCAGTTGTTGCAGTCAAAGTAGGGTTGCTGGGTTCAACATTTCTTTGATACAGCCACAGTGTGAACACAGACAAAACAATTAACAAAATCAACAATATATAATAAAGCAAACTTGGTTTGCGCCCTTTGTTTTCAACATAATCTACAGTTGTTTGTACACTTTGATTCATTGACGCCACAGGTGTATTAGATAATTGCGGAGACACAGGTCTTGGTCTTTGTGTTTCTTCCATTACAGGTTGCCGCACCATTGGCTCTTCTGTTTTTTGTTCAACAACAGTTTCTTCAACTGATTCTTCCGTTTCCACGGGCGTAAACGATACAGGTTCCTGCAGTTGAGGCAACTCTTCTTCTGTTTCAACAATAGATTGAAGATTTATTTCTTGATCTTGTTTTTCGCTGGGCAACGGAACATTTTCAACTGGCGTAATAATATCAACCACGTCTTTTTGCTTTGGCTGCTCTTCCGGTTCTTGTATTGGCTTCATCATATCAATAACAGGTTTTGATTCTTCTGTGACAACTTTTTGTTCTTCTGTTTCCGAGACAGTTTCAACAGGTGTCATTGATTCCAACACTGGTTTGTTTTCAAGATTTTCATTTGACATTTGTTCTTCTCGTTCTGGTGGGACAAAATCTTCTTGTTCAGCATCATCAACAGGCGCTAAAACTTCTTCTTCTGTTGAATCTGGCGTATCAAGTAAAACAGGCTTGAACGCAATTTTTTCGTCCATTATTTGTGGATCTTCGTCAAACAAAGGTTTGACTTCGGTATTTTCATCTTCTTCGTTTTCTTCTGTCTCGTTTTCTTCCGTTTTTGCATCAACTTCCAATTCTTTTGTTTCATCTTCTTCTTTGTCTTCTAACAAAGGTACCGAAATATTGCCTTCTTCGTCATCTGGTATTTGCAATTCTTCGTTTTCCTGTACAAATTCTTCTGTTTCTTCGGTGTCTTCTACCACAGGAACAACTTCTTTGTGTTCTGGTTTCACAGGCAAAGCCGTCACGTTATCTTTTTTATCTGCGGGCATGTTTTTTACCTTTTTTGTATTTTTATTTTCAAGAGGTTGACGATTTAATAAATCACTAGCCAATTCAGCATCCACAGTAGCAATCTCTAAACGTCGTTGAGCGGAATTTAAACGAGATTTTGCCCGATTTAATTTTTCGGTCACCGCTTCTATCTGAGATTCTATTTTTAAAATTTTCGAAGCCGATTGCTTAGTAGAAACTTTGCCTATTTCCTTTTTGGTTGCGACCAATTTTGCACGTAAAGTTTTTAATCGTTCTTGCAATCTTACGATAGTTTCTTTGGTTTTTACTATTGTCACATTAGTCTTTGCAATCATTTCATTTGCTGCATTTAAACGCACCACCGCACTATGCCGCGCAGCAGAATCACGTAATATTGCCAACTGATTTAAATTTTCTTCTAATGATTCCCCGGCATTATATGCGTTTATAAGATTATCATAAACACCCAACCCGGAATATTCGATGTCTAATTTTTGATATTTATTATCTTGCTTTGGTCGAATAGTTTCCAAATCAACCCCGTATTCACCAGATAAAATTTCATCCCATTTTTTATCACCATCAGGATTTATAACCAATAAAACATTAGGTTTTGATTCATTAATAGTGCTATCAAGTACAAAAATCAAATCATCAGCCGAATCATAAAAAGCCTTGATATCATTACCATCGATATCATAAGGGCGCATAATCAAAGTGCCATAATCTGTTTCTTGTTGAAAATCTTCTCTCTCTCCAATCATTGATTGCCCCTGTTTTTTTATTTTTTCTTTGGTGGAGTAAACTGATAAGCCTGACGACAATGTTCATAACAATATGGCTTTCCAGCAAATACCTGTTCTCCACAGAAATGGAAATTTTCAGAATCCGGGTCACCAATTGGCCAACGACACTGATTCGGTTTTAAATTAGCCATCTGCAAAGCATGTTGAATCAATAATTCATGCAACGCCATATCTTTTTTAGTTTTCTTGGACGCAGTCTTAATAACTGGCGTTTCTTTTTTTGGCGCTTTAGACTGTGATACTTTGGTTGCAACCTTGGCTGTATCCTTAGACTTTTTGTCTTCTTTTTTTGCCACTTCTTTTTTTGTGCTTTTCTTTTCAACCTTGGCCACAGTTTTCTTTAAAACCACCGGTTTAGCAGGCTTTTTAACAGATGTTTTTATTTCTTTTTTCGGTTTTGCAACAGATTTTTTTTCTTCACCGCTTGCCTTGGCATTCCAGCCCAAACGATTCAGTTTACCAACAACGGCATTTTTGGACATCCCCAATTTTTTACCCATTTCAGCAGTTGATAACCCTTTGCCAATCAACGATTTTAATTTTTTCAGCATACCGCTGTCCCAGCCTTTGCTCATAATAAAAAATCCCTTGTTTTTATACTTGTTTTTATATTCAATATAATTGTATCATAAAAACGAATCGAAAGGCAAGAGAGAAAACATGATTTATTATATATTTTTTTCATTGGTCTTAATCGGCGCGATTTTTTGCGCCTATCGTATGGCAACAGCGGATTTTTCGCGAAGAATAATACCAGATGCATATCTGTTTCCATTCCTTTTTGCAGGATTATTAACTGCAACTTTCTTTCCATGGCCGATTACCATAGCTGATTCGGTTGTAGGCGGCGCAATGGGTTATTGCTTAGGTTTAATCGTTGGTTTTGTATTTGAACACATAAAAAAACACGAAAAATATCCCCCAATTGGACTTGGCGATATTAAATTACTGGGGGCAGGTGGCATATGGCTTGGCACTTTTGGGTTATCTATAGCAATGATTATTTCGTGCGTTTTGGCGTGTATCTGGCACATTGGCAAGAAAGACAAATATGTTCCATTTGCACCTTTCTTTTTGATTGGCGGATTTTTGTCTTTGCTTATAATCCAATTTTTGATATAATGAGAAAATAGAAAGGATGAAAAAGAGAGTATTTAAATTTTTATTAATCTCTGTTTTCTGCGGTTTTTACGCATTTGTTGCGACCGCTGCTACATCGTTATTTTCTGATTACGGACAAATTCAAAACGTTCAAAATTATTCCAGCAATCCATTTTGGTCACCTAATTCCCCGTATAATCAGCGGTTACCACAACCTGTATATGTTCAAGGCGCAGATTTAAATACGGATGATTGTGTCAAGGTTGTTCAGCCATTGGTTGCGGTTCAATGCGCTGCACGCGATAATTGTAAAAACACAACGTTGGCTGATATTCGTCCAGTAATAATGGTCCAATTATCTAATCTGCCGGGGCATAATTACGTATCGGCATGTTCAGGTTTTATTGACGGTATATTTGATTCATATGTTGCCCAATATGGAAACAGTATACCGAATCGTCAGATAGCATTTCCAGATGCAACCGTTCCAAATCCAACTGTGAACAATGTGCCAATGCCAACAGCAAATGCACCATCGCCTACACCGCAAATACAAAACCCCTATAAACAAACCACGCCCCAATGGCAACAAGAGATGGATGAACGAAGTAGGGAACTTGAAGAATTACAAAGGGAAAATAGCGCGGGCAACAATGAATTGTCCGCGACTGCTTTTCCTAAGACCTATGATGATTTATCATTCAGCGCCAAAATGGGCTTACTCCAAGATAGTTATGAACCATATAAAGATTTAGATGCCTATGTAGAATTAGGAGACGTTTTAAGCGAAGACGAATATTGTTCTTCCCACATTAACGCACAAGGTTGCGAAAAATATAAAGCCCGCGTAGAACAAGCAAAAACAGACACAAGCAAGCCTGCCGAAGAATCTAAGCCAGATTCATCAACTTCGAAAAGGAAAGTTTTCAAAATATGAAAAAAATATTATTCTTTTTTTGCGCTCTATTAATATCGACAGCTCATGCCGATGTACTTGATGATTGTTTAAACAAAATTGTAAAACAAGACAAGATATGGCAAGATATATTGTTTAATAAAAGCAATGGTATTTTTGGGTTTCTTGGCGACAACGATGAAATGAAAGACGAAGATGTTCAAAATAACAAGGCTAAAATATACAATCTATTGGCAAAAGATATTGAAGCCATCTGTTCCGACAAAGTTGTACAAATTGCAAAAATAAGCGGAAGAAGAGAAATTCCTTTTACCTACAACAACCAGGAATACGCTTTTGATTTTGACATCTCGCGGGTATTTGATTACACAGACAATATAAGAACGGGTATTTTGGTCATAAACAAACGTAATTTGTCGCCTGGCAACGTCTTACAATTATCAAGCATTACAAAAAAACAAAAATTCTTTTCTGACGCGTGTTCTGATTGGAATATTTGGGACAATCTTGACGATGATGCTGCCATTAATGTTGCAGGTCAGGCTGTATTTAACGAATTTGGTGGTTCTAAAAATGAATTCTTTCTTGATTTTGCCGAAGGCGACAATAGACGCGCCTTCCCAGGGCTTGTATTAATGGATGAAACAGGTTCTACAAAAGAACATATCGTCACTTATCTTAATCCAAGTGTTGCTATGAAAAAAACTCAACAATTTGCTGAGAAATTGAAAGGTAGCACTTGTTCAAACCAAGGGCTAGCGGTATATCTGGTTGCGCTAAATGTAAAAAAAGATACCACAAGTGGGGCAAAAGATGGTTGGGCCATAGGTCTTGCTTCTGGTGGTGCAGCTGGTGCAGCAACCGCAGGTGTCGCACTTTGGGCAGGTGCGGCAGCAACCGCCACAGTCCCAGTAGTAGGTTGGATTACAGCAGGTGTTCTGGCCACTGCTGCTACTGTTGTGACACTGGTGCCAGCAACTATAGAGAAAATTAATCAAGTTATGATATTAGATGGACCTTATATTTTATAAAAACCAGTGAGGATGCGTTTATGCCATCAAAATGTTTAATCGTACTTTTTACATGGTGTATTTTTGCTGTACCTGCTGTGGCACGAGATTCAATTGAAGACAATCCCGATTTCAAAACGACCGAAGAGATTATTGCTTTGGCACATAATGAAAAACCTACTGAATGTGCATCCAGAATTTTTTCAAATGCTTTACATGAACACAGCAGCGAAGTAGAAGATTCCATGGAGGAATACAAAGTTCGTGCATGGGCACGCGAAACCATGCAATCACCAGAAATTCTTCAACGCATTATGCAATGCCCAGAAATTCAATCTGTAAACGAAACCACAACTATAAATTTTTCACCTATTGTTTTTGAATTTCCATCTGGCAATCGAACAATTACTATTAATTACAGCACCCAACCAAAAGTATTAAAACAAAAATTATCACTGGCGAACAAACCGAGTCTGCCAGACGGTTCACCAAACCCAAAATTATTTGACCCCGATGATCCAGCTAAATATATAAACACAGATCCTGCATGGTATGCGATTATGGTCGTTCAACATGATTCTTTGAAAGATTTTGTGGGGCCAGATAAAAACAACACTATTTCCGTCAAATATCTCGAAGAAAACATAGATTCTTTTTATCCGCATGGTTATTTGTGCACCAGCAAAAGCGCACTTGCCAATGACAACGACACTATAAACCAAGTTGTCCGCAAAGTTGTTGATATCGAAAAAGATTCTAATGATTATTATGTTGCTGGCGATGTAAATCTTGAATGGATTATGTATGCTGAAATTGCCGCTGAAATTATTATCACTATTGTCACAGTTGGCATAGGCGAAGGTGTGATGATTGGTGCCAAGGGCGCACGTGCAACAAATACTGCAAACAAACTATCCAAAGAAGTAAGAACTTTAAGTAAAATGGACGATGTCAAAGATTATATAAAACTTGCAAAAAACACTGATAACGCCGCCGACGTGGCAAAAGCCGAAAAATTAGCAAAAGAAAGCAAAAATGTTCAAAGATATATAGAAACAGCAAAAACTTTTGAAGAGGTTATGAAATACAGACGCGCGCTACGTGCTTTTAAACGACCCCAAACCGGCAACATAATCGCCAAGGCTTTTAAACGCATCAAGGCCGCCGGAAAAACTCTCAAAGCCGCCAACGGTGGCACAAAAATGTTAAATCAATCAGCCAAAGTTGTTCGTGGTGGGTTAAGTAAAACTTCTGCAAAAATAGGGCAAAGATTGTTTGATTCGACATTAAAAAACGGTGCTCGAATTGGACGTTTTCAACGCGATGCAGGATTAATTTATGGTGCCTTTACTTTGTTGGGGGAAATGTATGACAAAACTTCTTCTACATCCAAAGAATTTTCAAATGGAATCGAATTTAAACCTTTGTGTTTATTGTCTGCCGACGATTTAAAGGGTCAAGAAAATGTTGTAAATTACGGTATGTGGTTAATGTGGCTTGGAAATTCTGTTGACCCTGCAGACGATGATGCGGCTTATTTACAAGCCAGTGATTTTGCAGAAAAATTTGCCTATGAATTGGAAAATTTTCAAGAAGAAACAAACCCTTCAAACTGGTGCAATGTTGATATTTACGTTGTGCGACCCATAATTCGCCTTGATGAAACTAATCCTGCCGACACCAAAGGTGAAATGTTTTATCTGTTTATGAACGACACTCCTTGGTCTTCGCACGACCAATTCAAAAGTGCCGTCAAAAACGAAGCTGAATGGGAACAACAACAACAATCTCTTTTTACAACAGACCCGTCTGGAAAATTCAAAAAACCAGGTGAAGACGAAATTTCTCAACCAGACACAAATACTTCAACACCGAACAATGAAAATCCAGACAACACACAAAACAACTATTCAACAGAATCAAATTATAATACCACACCTGAAAATTTATATGCTTCTACATATAAAAGCAACCCAGAAAACCAACAGGACTTTCCAGACGACACATTTTGTAAAAAACATACAAATAACGATTCGAATATTTACAGAAAAAGTGACGAATGTAATAAATTGTCTGGCAACGACCAAAGTCGTTGTAAAAAATGTGTCGCACACGCAGGAACCTATGAAAATGGACATTGTTATATAGAAATTTTACATTGGGTCTGTCGAGAAAAGGGCTGGGACGAAACTGAAACCAGAAGTTGCAACCAAAACAATCAATATAAAAAATGCGGCTTAATTCGCAGATACGCAGACGCCGAACAACCATTTACTTGTCCAAAAGACGGTGTGCTAAGCGGTTGCTGTCAACACGGGAACAGTTCTGGGGCAAAACACCCGCCATTTAATATCGAAGGAAAGAAATTTACTCACATGAATTGCAAAGTGCCACTTTCTTCTAATCTCGATTGGCGCGTCGCATACGATAATGGTTCTGCCATTGGCATCAAAGGCTTAAACAAAGCCACGCGTGCTTGGTGTATGCCAAGCGAAAGTTCGCATCCATGGAACGATAAAAATCAAAGCGGTGGCGCGAAACATTGTGCCAGAACAATTTCTGGCGGAACCAGTTTAAACTATTGGCATTCTTTAAACTAACATTTTATCTCATTGCGTTTTTTATAAAAAATATGCTATAATAAAATCAAGAAAGCAGGGGGCGAATATGAAAAAGATATTTATCGCATTTATTATGGTTGTTGCAACTATCGGCAATACGTTCGCGTATCAGGTATTATCTACCAAGGAAATTGGCAAAGATGACGCACGAAACCAAAACGTTATTGTCAAATGCACAACTGATACAGGCAAAATGTCCGAAGAAGTATGTTCTCTGCGCAGATATGTAAAATGTACTGGCAAAGATAAAAAAACTAATTGTAATTCCTGGCAACCTTGGCGCGATTTACGTGATACAACAAATTCTTATTTTGATTGGAAATCCGCCGCATCCGCATGTTGTAAGAAAAAAGGATTAAGATAAATCTGGCTTTCGCTGGTAATCGAACCGCCACCCGCCGTTTCTTCGTCACGCCCACAAAAATAAAAATAGGGCAAAACGCCCATTTTTAATAATTAGTGATACCAAAGCGGACTGGTCTCGTTAAAACTCGACCTCACTGCGCTCATCGGCTTTGCCGACCGCCATACTGCCGTCTGGCTTTCGCTGGTAGAGTCGAACCGCCACCTGCCGTTTCTTCGTCACGCCCACAAAAATAAAAATAGGGCGAAAAAACGCCCATTTTTATTTTTGGTGGATGTGGGCGGACTCGAACCGCCGACCCCTACGATGTGAACGTAGTGCTCTAACCAACTGAGCCACACATCCAAAAACTTTCAATAAAAAATCCGCCGCTGCGGAAATCAAGTTTTGGTGGGGATAGTGGGACTTGAACCCACACGATCGCAATGATCAAAGGATTTTAAGTCCTCAGCGTCTACCATTCCGCCATATCCCCAGGACTTTTGCTTCTACCAACACATCTTTGCTATTGCAAATCTGTGGCTTGCCACCCGAAGCATCTATTAATGCGAAGGGTGGTGGAGCTGATGAGATTCGAACTCACGACCTCTGCATTGCGAACGCAGCGCTCTACCAACTGAGCTACAACCCCAAAAACTCTTCTTCAAACATATGGTGGGCATAAGAAGACTCGAACTTCCAAGGTATCGCTACCACTAGTACCTGAAACTAGCGCGTCTACCAATTCCGCCATATGCCCGTTCAAAGCACGATGAATAATAAACTATATCAACCGATTTTGCAACAAGAAAAATTTGATTTTTATTAAAAATTTTATAAAAAAATCATGTGATTTTGCTTGCTCTACATTTTATAAATTTGCTAAAATTACAGAAGAGATGAAGAAAATTCTGCTTTTTGTTTTATCGGGTCTGTTCTGCATGTTCAATGCGGACGCTGCATCACGTGGCGAAAAAACTGTGGTTCGCAACAAATATGCCCAGGGCGCAACAGCCATGCGTGCGACACGATCTGTGACATCCAGAACCCCTGTAAAAACGGTTGTTGCGCCCCGCGCAACAAAACCTGTTTCTGTTTTATTGCCGCGATCTGAAAATAAAACCACAGCAACCCGGACATCTGTACGTTCTGCAACGAAACAAAACCGCACTGTATCTGCACGCGCAGCGACAACAACCGATGAAAAGCCTGCGGCAACCGAAACTCGTACAGGCACAGAATACGAACAATGCAAAACCGCTTTTTTCGATTGTATGGATCAATTTTGTCAATTAAAAAACGACAACTTTAGAAGATGCTCTTGCAGTGAGAGAGTGTTTGATTTTCAAGACACATCTGAAAACTATCAAACAATCAGCACAAAATTAAACGAATTCAATGAAAACCTTGATGTTGTGGGCATGACAAAAGAACAAGCCACAGCAATCAAAACAGCATCCGAAGGCGAAGACGCATTAACCGAAGATAAATCAGCATCTAAACAATTATTACAAGCCATTATGAATTCTATCAAAGGCGAAGATGCCACAGTTGGTGGAAAACACAGCAATTTGAACAGCATAAACCTTTCTGCTGATTTCACTAACGTTTTCAACACAGATGATTCTGCCCAAATTATCGCATCATACAATGGCGCAACTTTATACAAAGCGGTTTACCAAAAATGTCGTAATGCCGTCAAAGATGATTGTAATAACGCTTCTTTGCAACGGGCAATTAACGCTTATTTGATGGCCATAGAACAAGATTGCAACACGGTCGAAGCAGCACTTAAAAAGCAACAAAAAACTCTTAAGGCAGCAACCCACGAAAGTGGTGCATTGCTTGATTTGGCACGCGTTGAAAATCGTAAAAAACACAATTCTGATGATATCGCAACATGCTTGACCAACGTTGAAACAGCAATACAAAGCGAAGAGGTTTGTGGTGCAAATTACCATAAATGTCTTGATTACGGGCAATTTATTGATGTTAATACTGGCGCGCCTTTGACTGGGGTCACAAATTTTTATGAATTGGGTAATTTGTTGACTTTTAAAACCGGTACAGAACTGAAAGATCAGCAATTATCTAAAATTCAAAACAACAAAACCTTTGTTCAATTTTTTGAAAACAAAACAAAGAAATTTGCCAAAAATTCTTTAGACAAATGCACAGAAGACGCAGATTTTGTATGGCAACAATATCTAGACAGGGCTTTAATAGATATTTATTATGCACAACAATCCAAAGTAAAAACAATAAAACAAAGTTGTCTTGATTTGGTTGCAAGTTGTTATGACAACCAAAATACCGCTGTAGCCACAGCAATCGCAAATTTAACCGGCAATACAACAGTATTATTAAAACCAACAACTATTTCTTTGACGACTGAATTATGTAATGATTACATAGAATCTTGTAACGGCATGTTTAACAAGAATTCTAATGACGACATAATAAAACAATACATTGCAACAAAAGATAAAAATGATGCCCTGAACGCATGTCGCGCAATTGCCCAACAATGCTTTGACAGTTTCGGTGGTTCCGCGTACAACAATTTTTATTACACACAAAGTGGATTATTTAGACCAGGTCAGGCAATGGATTGGTTTACTCTCTATACACACGATACTGCTTCTCCAGATAACGTGGTAATACTTTCGCCATGTGCACAACAAGTTGCCAACACCAATGGCTGTGCCGAAGTATTAGAAGAAGCATTTGGCGGATTTGATAAATATATAGATTCAACAAACAACTATACTTTTTCTTATTTTTATTCCCCAGATAACTCTTCAGACATTGCAGTTAATGCAACATATTTAACAAGGAAAATTCGACCAACAGGGGTTGCCACAGAAATATATTATAAAATCATAGACAACTTGAAAAATCATTGTGCTGGGCTGGGTGGTTATTTTGTAGAATACAAATATGCCAAAGAATACGGCTATAAGACAAACGATTTTTGTAAAATAGATTCCGCCAATCCTTCAAGTGTATTTTATATCAGTCCTGGTTCGTCCCCGAACACTACTTTGGTGTATTGGTACCATTTCATGAGCGAAGAAAACATGTGTCCGTCTCAATACGCCTATGATGTGGATGTTCAATCATGGGGCATGTGTTCTTGCTGGGAAAATGGCGGATACAGAAGTAAAAACGGAACATTATCAACATGCAGACCTTTGTTGCCGTCAATATCTGGTCAAAACGATCCTTTGTGTTCTGCCACAATGCTGTGTTCTGCGTCAACAACAAACGAAGCCCTGTGTCAAAGTTCTCGTTCTGTCGACAATGTTCAACATTGGTGCAACCAGTCAGTGTTTTCAACCAATGGACAACTTTGCCCGACAATGCACATAACAACAGACCCAAACGACCAAGATTCTCCTAAGGCTTTTTGTGCCGATGAAAACAACAATATAATAGACACAGTCAAATATAACGTCTATAAGCGTATGATAACGGAACAATATTAAAAATTTAAAATATCATTTGCGATTAATTTAGCAGGTTTTTGATGAGAAATTTTCCATTTATCATCTGCAGATTTTAACTCTTGTATCATAAACTTTCTATTATTTTCCAAAGTCAATTTTTTTACCCATTTTACAATTTCTTGGGGATTTGCTGCATTTCCTAATAATTCTGGATATATCGTTTTATTCATCAAAATATTTACCAACGAAGCCCATTTTACTTTCAATAAAATATGCGCCAAACCCCAAGTCAAAGGATTCATTTTATACACAACTATCGCAGGAATATGCATCATTGCCAATTCAGCAGAAACAGTCCCACTAGCAACAATCGCGATAAAAGTATTCGCGTACACATTATATCTTTCGGTTGCTTTGACCAATTTTGGTTTTGTTTTCCAATTCTTCACTTCGTTTTTCACAAAAGATTCAGTTGTTTCAACAGTCGGTATTATAAATTTATAATTTTCATAGCCGTCTTGAACCAGCATATCCACAGTTTTATGAAAAACCGGTAATAATTTTTTTACTTCGCTCATACGGCTTCCTGGAACCAAAGTTATAATTTTTTCCTTTGATTTAACAGATTGATATTTTTCGATACCGTCTGCCACAGGATGCCCCACAGCAACAGTGGTTAAACCATATTTTTCAAAATAGGGCTTTTCAAATTCAAAAAAAGAATATAGTTTATCAAATATTTTGGCATATTTACGGGCACGCTTTGCCCCCCAAGCCCAAACCTGTGGCGCAACAACATGATAAAATTTTATTGCCTTTGTCTGCGGGTATTTTTTTACACCCTTAACAACCGCTTTTGCAAAACCAGGCGAATCTATAGTCAAAACAATATCTGGATTTTCCTTTATTATGGCAGCAACAGTTTGCTTTATACGCAAAGACAAAGTTTTGGCATGTCCCAAAACTTCAAAAACCCCCATAACCGATAAATCAGACATTGGAAACAACGGTTTTAAGCCCGCGGCAATCATATTTTGACCACCAATTCCAACAAATTCAACATTTTCAGGCATTTCGCCCATTATTTTTCCACCCAAAACATCACCGGAAACTTCGCCTGCAATAACAAAAATTTTTTTCTTAGTGGTTTTCATTTTTAGCTGTTCCAATTCCGCGTTTAGAACGATTTTCGATAAAATCTATGGCATCCATAGCATATTTATTATTTTTCACATCTTTGCGAACTTTGTTTATTCTGTCTGAAACAGTTCCTTCACTGTCACCAAATACAGCCGAATACACAGTATGTATTGCATGCAAGTCTTCATTTGTAAAACCATGTCGCATCAAACCAACACGATTAATCGTACGATATACTGCACGCGCACCATCATAAATAGCATAAGGCAACACGTCATTACCGACACCACTCATTCCACCAATAAATGCATTACGCCCAATACGCGCAAACTGTAAAACCATAACACCACCAGATAGTATAGCAAAATCTTCAACTTCTACATGACCTGCAACCTGAACCAAATTAGACATCACTACACTGTTTCCAATTTTACAATCATGTCCTACATGCGCGTTTACCATTATTTGACAATCGTCCCCAATCTCAGTTCCATCTGATGCAGGTGTTCCAGAATGGATAGTCACATATTCACGAATTTTACAGCGTTTACCAATACGCAAACCCGTCATCGTTGATTCATCCTGCCATTTTAAATCCTGACTCATAACCCCCAGCACAGCAAAAGGGTACACAATAGAATCATCGCCAATAGATGTTTTTCCTTCAATTACAACGTTGGATACCAATTCTACGCGGTCACCCAAAACAACATTAGGCCCCACAATACAGAAAGGTCCAATTTTACACTCGTTTCCAATAATCGCACCAGGTTTAATAATCGCACTTGGATGAATAATAGTCGCCATTTTTAATCCGTTTTTTAATGTTCACAAAGTGATATTACACCAAAACGATTAAATATGGTATTCAATAAATATAACGAATTATAACAATTTCGTAAAATCTTTGTAATGAAGTTTTTCAGACACAGAAAATAAATATGCTGTTCCTAACAAACTGATAACAGGACATATTATGATTATTCCAAAACTTATCAACATCAAAGCCCAAGATTGTTTAAAAACTTTTTCATACGAAGTTTTACCATGATATATAGACAACATTTCGTTTATCGCCAATGACGCCAACAAACCCGCAAACACAGGCACAGATTCTGTTGAAACCAATAAAACAAAGGCAAATATAGATAATATACGGAAAAGCCATTTCAATTTTATATATGCGCTTTGATAAATTTTGCCACGCGCATTGGTATATTTCGCAACAAGTGCAGTAATTCCAAAAAAGCCACACAACAACACAGCCCCAACATGTATCAAAGTCAAATTTCCCAATTGACCGAACCTAAAAAATTCTGGTTGCATCAATATAAGAATTGACATAACAACAAAAATCATACTGCCCCAAAAAATATTAGACAGTTTTGTATTTAATCTGCTGCCAACCACCATACCACAAAAAACAGCACTTAACTGCAAAAGTATTCCCCACAGAGTAGGTTTAGCGGAAAAAACTGCCAACACTACCAAAGAAAGCAATACAAACCACTTTGATTTTTTTGTGGCTATCTTAGACAAATAATTCATTTTCTTGGCCTGATTTACAACAAACACCATAGACGCAAACAAAACCGTTGCCACAGATACAGGCAACAAAGATATACCATCACGTATTACCGCGTAATTGCCACCAAAAATCATTAACCACAACACCAAAAACAACACAGACCAAAAACCAACCTTGGCTTCTATGTCTTGGTTTGCCCAACCAATTCTAGTGATAAAATCTCGCCCATACAGATACACCATAAAAAACAATGGAATACTAAACAATCCAACCACAAAAAAATATGGGCTGTATAACGCTGCGTTATTAAAAGAACTTACTGCCGTAGAAACGATTGATACATCATTAAACATAAACTTGCCTTTTTGTTTTATTGAATTATTATATAGGTATGGTAGAAAAACAAGAAAATTTTACATTATTAGATGGGCGAATCAAAATGACTCGCAGTTTTTATAACCCAACCAGCGATGCAGTATGGCTAGCAGCCTTTGTTCCAAAGGGTGTTAAAACAGTTCTAGATGTCGGTATTGGAACAGGTGGCGTGTCATTATGTTTGCTGGCACACTGTCCAGATTTAAAAATCACCGGACTTGATATTTCCAAAGAAATGCTTGATATTTGTGAAAAAAATTTGATTTTGAACAACCAAACTATCAAAATATTAAACACAGACTTATTTAATTGGTCAACCACAGAAAGATTTGATTTAGTCATAACGAACCCGCCTTATTTTAATGGGACACCTGCGAAACACAATGCACACCACAATATTGATATAAAAAATTGGGTACAAAAATGCTGTGCCCGCGTCACTCCAAATGGATACATATGTATCATCACAGACACCCTGTGTATCGCAAAAATCATCTATATTCTTGAGAAGAAACATTTTGGCAATTTTGAAATTTTCCCACTTTTTGGAGCCAAAAACACCGCAGAACGCACATTAATCCGGGCAAAGCAGGGTGTAAAAACCGGCACAACCATATTCCAAGGCACATCCATGAACAACAATTCTATTTTGCGCGATGGCTTGACTATTGACTCTTTATTGGCTACACTAGGAACATTATGATTAGTTTTATCGCAAGATATTTTTCGTCCCTTTGGGAACTTTTGACTGCACCATTCCGGTGGATATGGCGCGGAATATCTAAACTTTTTCCCCCACGCGATTGTACAATTATGGACACCCAAGATGGCGAAGTTATTACTTATCAGCAAAGCAGTTTTTGGCGTTTTACCAAATTTTGCCTGTTTATCACTATGACTATCTGGGCGGCATGGTCTACATATGTATATGTGTATCATCGTCCTCTTTTGCAAAAGCGTACAATGCAACTTGAAGAAAGCCGCAATCGCCACAACAGACAAATGACTGATTTAAAAGTTTATCTTCAAAAATATACCGATTTAACGCGCGAATTGAACATCACAGACAATAAATTATTAAAATCTAAGAAACTGACAGACAAAGAAGCAGAAGATTTATTGAATTCAAAATCTAAGATTATCGGCGAATTGGACTTCTTGCAAACCAGAATAACAGAAATGATGTCAGACGAACACTATACGCCTGAATTTGATAAAATATCTGAAATTTCTATGGAATTCGAATTGGTTCGCAATGAAAACGACACTATCAAACAAAAACACCAACAGATTATGGAGTCTGCCATAGAAATGTCTGATGCAGATACTCAAATAGTCGAAGCTGTATCTAAAATTACAACTGAAAACATCGAAGAGCTGCGTGCAAATTTAAAAAAAATTAATGCCAGCATCGCAAAACTTGGTCTTAACGAACCAGACTTAATTGCCCAAGCAAACAATTATTCAAGCCAATTTGTTGGCGGAACATATATCCCAATTAGAATATCTAAAAATTCAAATGAAAAATATCAAAAGATTGCTCAAGACATTGAAAAATGGCACGGCCTGGCAAGGTTAACAAAAATTCTACCAATTGGTGCCCCTGTAAAAAATAAAACAGTAACTTCACCCTTTGGTGTTCGCGAAGATCCGTTCACAAAAACAAAAAAACAACACAAAGGCATTGATTTTTCTGGCAAAATTGGAACAGAATTATATGCAGTAGCACCAGGTCGCGTTGTTTCCGCAGGTGACCGCACAGGATACGGTACCACAGTAGAAATTGACCATGGACTTGGGTTTACAACTCTTTATGCACATTTATCAAAACTGATGGTATCTCGTGGCGATTGGGTTAGACCTGGAACAGTGGTAGGGCTAGGCGGTTCTTCTGGTCGTTCAACCGGTCCACATTTGCACTATGAAATTCGTTATAAAGGGACTCCGTTCAACCCGGCGAATTTTGTCAAAGATTAAAAAAACAAAGGAAAGGATAAAAAATGTTAGCATTCACAAACGCAGATGAAAAAAAATCTCCAACTATCGTGGGGGCAGGTTGTGTTTTAAAAGGCAACATTGATACCGACCACACAGTTCAAATCCATGGCACAGTCCGCGGAAACATTATCGCAGAAACACTTATTATTGGTCGTGGCGGAAATGTGATTGGCGACATAACTGCACACACATTGTTTTTGCATGGCTCTTTAAAAGGTAACGCTTCGGTGGATACTGCGAACGCTTTTTCCAACGCTCAAATGGTTGGAACTTTGTTTTACAAGACCTTGAACATAACAAACAACACTGGGCTTGAATGCAAATTAGAGAGAAAAAAGGACGAAAAGAAATGAAAAACAACGATATTTCAAATGTTTATATTGCTTCTGACCACCGCGGTGTTGGGCTTAAATTATACCTTTATGAAATGTTAATGGCAGACGGATATAACGTTATCAACCTGGGGACAGACGATTTAAATACACCTGTTGATTTTCCAGACATCGCCAATAAATTAGCAGATAAAATGCTGGACGACCCAGAATCTCGTGGTATTTTGATTTGTGGTACTGGGGCAGGGATGGAAATCGCGGCAAACCGACACAGACACATTCGTGCTTCCCGTTGTGAAAGACCGGAACAAGCACGCGACGACAGATTCCATGACGATATAAATGTGCTGGCGCTTGCAGCAGATGATATAGATATAGAAATTGCGTTTTTATGCGCTCAGGCTTTTTTAGAAAGTCCATTTGATAATTGCGAAAAACGCATACGCAGAATTGAAAAAATATCTTAAAAAAAACCGCCTTTTTTGGCGGTTCTTTTTATTTTTTAACCACAAAATTGACCAACTTTTTTGGAACAACAATAGTTTTAATTATTGTTGCGCCATCCAGTTGTTTTGTCGCGTTTTGTTTTGCTGTCTCTATTAAATCGCTTTCAGCGATATCAACAGGCACAACAAAATCTTTAACACGTTTTCCGTTCACAGACACAACGATTGTCATATCGTTTTCAACCAACTTAGATGCATCAAATGTCAACCATGGTTCAAAAACCAATGTATCTTTGTGTTCTAATTTTTCCCAAATTTCTTCGGTTAAATGTGGCGCAAATGGATTTAACAATTGAATCAAGACTTCATACGCTTTGCGTGGCATTTTACCACCTGGAAATTCGTTAATAAATTCCATCATCGCAGAAATCGAAGTATTAAATTCCATATTTTTGATTTTATTCGTTATATCTGCGACCAGTTTATTAACCAGTTTATCTTGTGCCCCAGTCAAAGGTTCATCGGTTAAATTATCAGCAAATGCCTCTATGCGTTTTAAAAATCTTTGTCCGCCAGCCAAAGCGCCTTCGGACCAACAAGTGTTATTTTTCCACGGTCCCAAAGACAATATAGCGATACGCGCCGCGTCAGCCCCAGCCGAATCCAATAACTCTGTCACCAAGAAACCATTGCCACGCGATTTGGAAATTTTGTATCCATCGCTGCCCAACACCAAACCTTGGGCTGTACGTTTAGCATAAGGTTCTGGTGTATTAACCAATCCTAAATCGTACAAAGCATGATGCCAAAATCTTGAATAAATCAAATGACGAGTATTATGTTCATGCCCACCATTATAATGATTCACAGGCATCCATTTTTCCATTTGTTCTCTGCAACAAAATTCTTTGTCGTTCTTTGGATCGAGATAACGCAAGAAATACCAAGACGACCCAGCCCATCCAGGCATAGTATCTGTTTCGCGTTTTGCACCGCCACCACAGCACGGGCAGGTTGTATTCACCCAATCAGTTGCGCGTGCTAGTGGGCTTTCACCATCATCAGTTGGACGATAGTCTGTCATATATGGTTGCATCACTGGCAGTTCATCTTCTGGCACACATTGCCACCCACATTTTTCACAATATACCAACGGAATAGGTTCACCCCAATACATTTGACGTGAAAAACCCCAATCCTTTAATTTGTATTTTGTGGCAGCACGAACAAAGCCATAATCGGTTCCATATTTAATTGCCGCAGCAATTGCTTCTTCTTTGCCCATACCATTTAAAAAGCCAGAATTAATATGTTCACCATCCATTTCCCATGCTTCTTTTTCGACATCACCGCCCGCCAACACAGGAATAATTTGCAAACCAAACTTCTTTGCGAACGCCCAGTCACGTCCGTCATGCGCAGGCACTGCCATAATTGCCCCAAAACCATAATCTGCCAACACATAATCAGATATAAATACAGGTGTTTGTGTATTATTAAACGGATTTATTGCCTTTATCCCTTGTAATTCCACACCTGTCTTTTCTTTGGTTGCATCAGTTCTTTCGATTTCAGATTTAGCGGCTGCTTCTTTGATATATTTTTTAACTTCATCAGCGTTTTTAATCAAACCAGCATCCAACCATTTGCGAACCAATTTGTGTTCTGGCGCCAACACACAGAAAGTCACACCGAATATAGTATCAACGCGTGTTGTATAAACAGTCATAATATCGTCGCCGACCTTAAAATCAACCTCTGCCCCGACAGATTTTCCAATCATGTTAATTTCATCTTTTTTGACACGTTCGTCAAAATCGACATTTTTAAGCCCGTCCAATAATTTTTCAGCATAATCAGACAAACGCAAATTCCATTGTAATTTCAAGCGTTTTTCCACATCCCCATGACAGCGATTACATTTCCCGTCTTCTAATTCTTCGTTAGTAAGGGTAGTTCTGCAATTTGGACACCAATTCATTGGCAATTCAGATTTATACGCCAAACCATTTTTGAAAAATTGTTGAAACATCCATTGGGTCCATTTGATATATTCTGGATCAGAACTTGCAATTCTGGTTTCTGGATTAACAGACCAACCAGCCTGATCTATAACAGCAGAATAAGATTTTTTCAAATCTTCGGCAATTTCAGCAGGGTGGCGACCAATTTTCGTAGCATAATGTTCTGCTGTAATTCCCATAGCATCAAACCCCATAGGAAACAAAACATCATAGCCCAAACGGCGTTGGAAACGAGATATAACATCCATACCTGTGTAAATCAATAAATGTCCTGCATGCAACCCAGCTCCAGACAAAAACGGAAATTCAACCAAAGTATAAAATCTTGGCTTTGAACCGTCATTTTTAGGCACAAAAGCGCGCATTTCGCGCCATTTTTTTTGCCACTTAGATTCACGCATCTTTATTTTTTGAATATCATCACTCATAATTTCCACCATTTTTGTTAAATTCAACCAGACAATTTTATATTCAACACGGCTAAAATTCAAGTATTTTTATTTAGCCCCTTGACAAAAGTAGCAGAAATCACTATAATACACTTGAACAAGATGACTTTTGGTTCCCTGGGAACAGGGCGGGCTGTCCAAAGAAGTAGGGCAAGTCGGGATATCTTAAACAAAAGATGTTCGAATGTATATCGCGGCATCATCTCTGCGGTAAACCAATCAAATTAACCACTTGCGCAAAGGTATTCATGCGCGTTTGATTGCAAAAGGAGCCAAAGATGACATTATTCAAAAAAACTCTTCCGTATTTTTTCACTGTGACGGTACTTTTGTCTTCCAGTGCACTTGCCTCATACAACAAATCTGGGGATTCCCATAAAACAAACAAATTCGAAATAGTGGACAGTTTGTCTGGCACAATGGAAGCCTCTTATGATATCAAAAAACAAATTGCAGAAAACAAAGCCATCGAATTAGTCGCAAATTATATCAATAACGCAGTAAGTGGCGCAAAACGCATCTTGGATTCCAAGAAAAAAACGGGGTATCTGTCTGCCGTACGCAAAGAATTACCAGGCGCCCCAGTAAACCCACAACACACATTTCATTGTTTATATGGGCAATACACTCAATTAAATCGCGCCATCACAGAACTCGGTGACACAATTCAAATAATTCCACGTGCAAGTAATGCGCACATGGCAACATCTTCGTTTAAACAGCAAATGACAAAATTGTACGACAACGAAGAATACCCAAATTCTATCCACTGCGGTCATTTATACGCAAACGAAACGGAATATAATAACGCATTAAACAAATACTTATCAGCCAAGACCAAGGGCAAAACAGATAATATCGACAGCCTGCGCACAAAATATACCGCAGATTTTGAAAAAAATCATTTCTGTGCAAATCAATTAAACCCAGGCTCTATCATCATCGTCAGTTCTGGTCACGCAATCATGTATCTGGGAATTGGTCGAATTGAAAACAACCAATTTGTTCCAGACGAAAACGGAACGGCAATTTGCTGTGGATATAACTGTGAACAAACCGCGGCTAATTTAAAATCTTGGAACACAGACAAAGCATTTGCCGCGGACATCCAAAACATCGCAACACAAAAATATTATGCGATGTTAACCAACGCGCGTTAAAAAACATTATAAAATTGTTTTTGTTGGTAATTTATGCTAAAATATCCAAAAGAACAAAAAAGGGAGAAGAGGACAAGATATGCACTCGAACAACCAACATGACAAAATATTAGCAAGTGCCGACTCAAAAAAATCTATAAAGCTAATCGCTTTTGATCAAGGATGGGTGCTTTTCAGACCTATTAACTGGGAAATTTTAAACAAAACATCTCTTACAAATGATGAAAAATATTGGTTAGTACGAGAGGGATTGTGGCGCACACGCGATTGGATAAAAATTCAATTAAAAAGAAATAAGACACCCAAACAAATTATTTCGGATATGAAAAAATATTACCCTGAACACACCGAATTATTAGACAAGGTCCGCCCTATATTAAAAGACATTATAAGTATTGATTTTATAGACAATATAAAACTAGGGCGACAATTATTAAAGGCAGGCTTTTCAGTTGAAATCTGGTCAGATAATGGATTAGGCGGAAAAACAAAAACAAAAAAATTTCCAACATCTGATGCTGGTTTAGCCCCCGAACTTCCAGCGAGTAGCCCCTTATACAAAAAATACGCTTCTGTAAATCACGAATTAAAGGTCCCCGGTATATATTCCAGAGATATAAACATTTTAAAAGAAGACCCTAAATTTTTCAAAACTGCTATGGCACGACACAAAAAAATTCAACCCGAAGAAGTTATTTTTATCGAAGACCGTCCTCAAAATATAAAATCAGCATTATCACTGGGGATTAATTGCATCCAATTTATTCCAAAATTTTGTGAAAGAGAAACAGTCAAAGATGTACCAGTCGCTCATACAACAAAAGAACTTATAAAAGAATTAAAAAAGAAAAATGTTATCGTGCAACCCTTGCCGGAATTATGTATAGTTTAGCCTATAAAAAACACCAAAAAAGTCGCAAAAACGGCTAAAAACCGCAGAAATCAGGCATTTTTAACCTGTTTTAAGCCATTTTTTACCTCGAAAAACACCAAAAAATCGATTTTTTAAGGGTTTTAGACACATAAATATATTAATTAAATAATTTTTAATGGGTCCAAAAGGGCGCATTTTAATAAAAAAGCGCCCAACAACAGGGCACCACTATAAAAAAAACAAAATAATTAATTATTCAGTAAAAACAAGGGGTTAAAATTTTTTCTTAACGAAACAATTCAAGAAAAAAATATTTTTCCAAAAATTTTCCAAAAAAATAATTTATTTGATAAAAAATATCCCCACAACCAAATATTACCAGCGCCCACAGTCAATTCGTATGTTTTACTCAGTTATATTATGTTTTTGTTCAGTTATATTATGTTTTGCTCGGTTATATTATGTATAGTTTTATACAGATGCGCCAGCATCCATGTATAAAACTATACATAATATACATTATGCGCCTTTTATGTATTCTATTTTCAGGCGCTGCCCCGCGGTTTTCTGCGGTTTTTAATTTTATGCCTTTTGATACTATATAATTTTATAAATTATTATCGCCTGTTTTGATGTTCATAAATATATTTTTATTTATTTTATCGTTTAATAATCTTTTTTTCTTTAATTTTATTTTTTTACAGATTTTTTATTCATTTTTTATACATTACGCCCTGCACCGCAGAAAACCGCCTTTTTTTCAAAAGGCGGTTTTTATTAGATTGTATATAAATTGTTGATTTTACTTAATTTTTGCAACTTTTTTTGCTGCGCTTGCAACTTTGCCAACCTTGGCAGTCAGGTTTTTCAAGCCTTTGGTTAATTCGGCTTCTTCAACAGCACCAATTTCTTCTGGTTTTACATTTGAACAACAATATGGACATTTAGTAGCCAATTTACTGATAGATTGTTGGCAATATGGGCATGCACGTGTTGTGACTGGACCTTTGGCACGTGCAGAATTTGCCACTTTTACAATAATAAATACAGCAAACATTGTTATAAAGAAACTGATAACCGTATTCAAAAACGTTCCCATATTTAACGTGGTTGCACCCGCAGCCTGTGCCGCCGCGATTGTTGTATAGGTCGCCCCAGGTTCACCACCACCCAACACAAAGAACCATTGTGAAAAATCAACACCGCCAACCAACAATCCAACTGGTGGCATAATAACATCTTTGACCAAAGAATTAACAACGCTGGTCATCACAGACCCAACGATAATACCGACAGCCATATCGATTGCGCTGCCTTTGTTGATAAAAGATTTAAATTCACTTACGATTTTCATTTTGTTCTCCTTAAGTTTTATTTATTTATATGTTGTTCGATTGCATTTAAAACCTTGTTCAAAGTCTTGTGAATATTTTCATCACGCGTTTCCACAGTAATATCCGCCAAAGCATAGGTATTATACCTGTCTTTAATCAACTGTGCCAATATTTCGCGCGAATCAGTGTTTAATAATTGTGGTCTGGTATGACGAAAATTTGTCCTTTTTACAAGGAGTTCCAAGTCAGCCTTTAACCAAATTGTTAAGGCTTTTTCCAGAACAATTTGCCGCACTGAATCTGTTATAAAAGCACCTTCACCAGTGGAAATAACCTTTATATTTGGATCAGTATCTATTAATCTTTCGATAACTTTTTCTTCGACACGTCTAAATTCTTTTTCACCGTACATAGAAAAAATATCTATGACACTGCAACCTGCTGCCTTTTCGATTTCTTTGTCGGAATCAACAAAAGGTATCCCCAAATTTCGTGCCAAAGCGCGTCCCACGCTCGTTTTTCCGGCACCCATCAACCCGACCATCACTATCGGTTTATCTAATTTTATTTGTTTTTTGTTTCTCATGCTTTTTATCATATAAAAAAACAAAAAATAAGACAATAAAAATTTCAAAAACATATAAAAATATGATATAATATACCTTAACAGGAGAGAAAATTTATGAAAAAATTAACAAAAATCAATTCATTATTGGTGTTCTGTGCCCTGCTTTGTGCCACAAATTCTGCAAACGCAGTTTCTATTTACGATAATAATATGTCTGTGATAAACATAAATATGTTAACAGACACATTTATGTCTTATACAAATCATGGCGAAAATTTATTCGATTATTTTCATGAATTTGCAACTTATGGAACAATGCATCGTGTTGACGAATATGGCGATGATGGTTCTACTTTGAAAAATCGCGACACAAAATCAAACGATTTGTTTATCAAAGATGTATGGTTGAACGCAAACCATATTAACGGAAATATGCACTATGATAAAAATATTTCAAAACATGCTCGTTTGAATTTGGCAACAGTGGGTGCAACAACTAAATCAATGGAATTAAAATACGGACATATTTCAGTCGGTGGCTTTGCATCTTATATAAATACGAAAATCGCAGATGCTAAATCCAATGGCGATGTGATTGGAATTTTCACAGATTACAAATATCGTAATTTTGGCGCTAAAATTTTAACAGATATTGGTTCGTTAAATAATACTGCTAAAAATGTCGATTTTAATAATTCATGGGTAAATGTGGCAAACGAAACCCATGCGAAATTCAAAATCGATAAAACTTTGTATGTAAAAACATCTTTGTATTTAGGTTATACTTGGATTTCATCAGACGATTTGAATATTAACGGCGATTTTGTATCATCCAGCGATTATAATTTCTTTAATGTTGCGCCATCTGCACAATTTATCAAAGAAATCTTGCCGGGTTGGTACGGTGCGTTTTCTGCAAAATATGTCGCGCACTTTGGCGGAAAAAATAATATCCATGTAAACGGCGTCGCACAAAGCGGATTAAAAACAGACAATTACACAGATATGTGCATAGACATCGAACATAATTTCAAAAGATTTGTTTTCGGTGGCAACATTCATAAACAAATTGGTGGTTTTGACGGATGGTCAACCAACCTTAATGTAAAATATATGTTTTAAAAAACGCCCAAACGGGCGTTTTTTTTTACAATAACCAAAATAAAGAATTTCAATCAAGCGCAGCCAATCTTTCCAATTGGTCAGCACTGATTAACGCATCAATCATTTCGTCCAGCCCTTCGCCACCCGCCAAAATATCATCTAATTTATAAAGCGTTAATTTAATACGATGATCTGTCACGCGTTGTTCTGGGAAATTATAAGTTCTAATTTTTTCACTTCTATCACCAGACCCAACCATGCTGCGACGCGAAGCATTAGAAGCGTTCATCTGTTCGTTGCGTTGTTTTTCATATAATCTGGAACGCAACACAGCCATAGCAGTCGCTTTGTTCTGTAATTGCGAACGTTCGTTCTGGCAAGTCACAACAATTCCAGTTGGAAAGTGTGTAATACGAATCGCACTATCAGTTTTATTAACGTGCTGACCACCCGCCCCACTCGCACGGAAAATATCAATACGAATATCTTTGTCATCAATTACAACGTCAATATCTTTGGCTTCTGGCATAACCGCAACTGATGCAGCCGAAGTATGAATACGACCACTTGCTTCGGTTTCAGGAACACGTTGCACACGATGAATGCCAGATTCAAATTTCATACGGGCATAAACCCCTACTCCGTCAATCTTGAAAATGACTTCTTTGTATCCGCGAAGCGAAGTTGCATTTTCTTCGATGATTTCAATTTTCCATCCCTTGCGCAACGCATAAGATTTATATTGATTAAATAAATCACCTGCAAACAAAGCCGATTCTTCTCCGCCTACACCGGCACGTATTTCCACGATTGCACTGTTGTCATCAGCCGCATCTCGTGGCAAAAGTGCAATCTGTAAATCGCGTTCTAAATCAGGCAAAGCATGGTTTAATTCTTCCAATTGTTCGTTCGCAATAGATTTTAATTCTGGATCATTAAGCATTTCTTTTGCGTCTTTGATACCAGCCTGCGTTTGCAGATATTTATCAATCAAAGGCAAAACTTCATTTAATTGCGAATATTCTTTGGACAATTTCGTCAATTCATCGCCAGATATTTCCCCAGAATTCATTTTTGATTCTATATCTTTGGCGCGCGCTTGAATATCCAATAATTTCTGTTCGATAATCATATTATTTCACTTTTATTTTTTGGACAGCATCCGCAACAGACAAAGATTCTTGATTACCAGAAACCATATCTTTCAAAGCGATTACATTGTTTGCAACCTCTGTTTCGCCGATAATAGCCGCGAAATGCGCCCCAATTTTATCAGCATATTCAATCTGGTTTTTGAATTTTTTATCAGTATCAAGATACGCCACAGACGGAATACCATTGTCGCGCAAAGTGTTCAAAACCTGCATCGCATAAGGCAGATTTTCATCCCCCATCACCAAAACAGCAACATCCACAGGTTTTGAAAAACGCGTTAAATCAATCTTGCCTGCTTCCATCAACGCGACCAGCAATCTTGACACGCCGATTGATGCACCAACCCCGACAATTTTGGTTTTAGAAAATTTAGATGCCAAATTTTCATATCGCCCACCACCACCAACAGCCGGTAAATCAGGATAATCAATTGAAAAGAATTCAAACACTATGCCAGTGTAATAAGAATGTCCCCGCATAATAGAAACATCTATTTCTGCGTTTTTAACCCCCATTGCATCTAACAACTTCATAAATTTATCCATTTCAGCAATAGCGGCATCTAATTCATCTGTTTTTCCAACAAAAGAACGATAACCTTTTTTGAACACAGCATCTATTTCTTTTGCGGCGTTTTCACCAACAGTTTCGACCAAACCTTCGTAAAAATCTGCAATTTTATCACGTTTATCAATCAGCACAAAGGCATCACGCGCCTGGTCTGCATTTAAATTCAAATAAGAAAACATCGCATTCCAAAAACGACGATTTCCAATTTTCGCACGAACACCACCCACAATATCAGCGATTGATTCGTACATTTTCATCAGTGTCGC
This sequence comes from Alphaproteobacteria bacterium, assembly GCA_017524525.1. GTDB lineage: Bacteria > Pseudomonadota > Alphaproteobacteria > Rs-D84 > Rs-D84 > Enterousia. The sequence goes on from JAFXVM010000005.1 coordinate 77,578, forward strand.
CACAATCTCTGCATCATAATTCAAAGATAGATTTTGAATACCTAATATATCAATATCCAACTGCCAAAATTCGCGATAGCGCCCACGTTGCGGACGTTCACCACGATAATTACGCGCAAATTGATAAGTATAGAAAGGAAAATTCAAATCAGTCAAATGACCTGCGACAAAACGCGACAGACCAACAGTTCCATCATAACGAAGCCCCATTTTTGTATCGCCCTTTTGAAACAAAAAGATTTGCGTTTCAATTTCGTCCCAATTATCTTTGTCAGTCAACACTTCTGCGCGTTCGATTGCCGGCAAATCAAGTCGCGAATAGCCAGAATTGCGTAAAACATTTTGCATTTTTGCAGCACAATAATCAAAACAACGTTGTTGCGCAGGCAACAATTCTATAAATCCCGATAATGGTTTTGTTGGTTTTAAATCCATTTTTCATCCTTTTTTTATAAAACCTAACATGGAAAGTTTTCTGTATTTTTCAACAGTATTATATCATAAAAAATAAATATACGCTAGAAACATACACCCACACGGGTGTGATGGAAATTAAAAGAAAAAGATACAAAATTTTTAACCATCATGCTTTTATTTTAATATCAGTTTGACAAAAAAGCAATAAAAAACCACCAAAACGGTGGTTTTTTATTTATATATTTTACATTTTTTATCTCAGTCCTACGTTGAATTCATCGCCCCAATCGGCTACTTTCTGTCCACCGACCGCGCAATGCAACGCTTCAAAGCCTTTCTTTACTTGGTTCTTTTTGATTACGACGCCACTGACCACGCCACCAACAGAACCCAAAACAACACCCGCAGTCAAATCAGACGCCAGACGCGCTGTGTTAAATTTACCTTCGGCATTTTTCCATACGCTGGCATTGCTTTGTGCAGTACTAAAGAACGCACTTAACACACTTTGAGCGTTTTTAACTTCGGCATCGCTTGGTCCTGTTACGATAGATATAATCACACCATCACCGCAATAACTAGCAAAGAATTCATTTAATTTGCCAACATTGCTTTGGTAAAGATTATTAAATTGATCGCAAGACATGCCACCCAATTCAGCCACAGTTAACGGACGTTGTTCATTAATAGTCATGCTGTTTCCATTGGCACACTTTACTTTGCCATTGAAACGATAGATACAATTACTCAACACATTGCTGTTGTCTGCTACACAAGAGCCAGTTTTCTTGGCAGAATCATAACTCCATTTTGTACCTTCTGGACATTCGCACTTTCCGTTAAGCCAAGTATATTTTGCTTCACAACAAGCAAATGCTTCTGGATTATCTTTATAGATGCCACATCCACCCTTTGGAGCACATACTCCAACACCGTTTTCCATTTTAAATTCTGTGTCAGCAGCCTGACAAACACATTGGCTGCCAGTCCATTTTGCTACCGAAGATGGCAAATCACAACACGCTTTGCCTTCCGCAGTTGAACGAGATTCTTTACAACTTTTTGGAGGTGTTGGTCCTGGTTTTTGTTGTTTCTTGCATTCATAATACAACTGATCACTAATCTTCGGCGAAAAACCAGACAGGTTTGCTTTACTTGCCGGTTCATAACCCTTTGGACAAATTTCTATGCCGTACACACTATACAATTCGTTATTTTGTTTAAGACAATACGCTCTACATTGTTCTCCTGTTTTAATATTAGAATAATTACTATTTTTGCAATCAACGTGTATATGATCCCCAATCTTTACAGTAAGACCTTCAATTTTACACGCTTTCTCCCCAGGTTTTGGTTCAACAATTTCACCTAAATCTTCCCAATAATCATCGCCAACACCAATTAATGGAACATGACATTTATACTTATGTGGTTTGTTTATAACTTTTCCCTTAAAAACGTGTCCAGCATCCATTGACACTACGTCATCTCCCGTACACTGTCTTGCACCAGCCCCGTCACATTCATACCCCTTACCATTACCAGAATTAGAATGCTTTTCAAACTCAGCCTTTGCAGTATTATAATCAGATTGTGTTAAATATAAATACTCATTATCATCTGGACTTTGTATTGATTTGCCTGCAACAGATTCATATGTCAAGCTTCCAGAAGAACAATCAGAATTCCAATTAGACACATGGGCACCAACAGCAACAGCCGCGCCCCCCACAGCAATTGGTGCAACAACAGGAAGTGCCGCGGCCGCAGTACCAACCACCGCTCCACCTATGGCAGCCGCAGTACCAACCACAGCTCCAGTTGTGGTAGCCACGGCAACAGGCTCAGCATAACTTTTTTCACTGGCACAAACCGCGATAAAACTTGTTATCATCGCCGAACACAAAACTAATTTTTTCATGCAAAAAACTCCTTTCTCTTCTATATACTTCCTATATTATCACAAAAGACATCTTATTCCAAGCGTTTTCTTTAAAAATACCTATGCAAACTTTGACCGTTTTTGGAAAGCCATCTTTTTGCCCGTTCCACCCCAAAGCCATAAAGCACCGTCACATTTGCCCAAAATTGTGGTGAATGATCCATATATTTTCTGTGCGACAATTCATGCATCACTACATAGCGCATTACTTCGTATGGCGCAAACGCCAGGCGCCATGAAAAAGAAACCGCCCCAGTTGAAGAGCACGACCCCCAACGCGATGTTGTATCACGCAAAGTTATATGCGATGGCCAATATTCGCGCGGTGTTGTTTTTATAATTTTTTTTATTTCATCCAATAATTCTGTTTTTATACAATCGCGAACACGACGTTCAAACATATCTGCCCCGCCCCCGATACACAAAACTGTTCTTTCTTCGTCCATATATTTATTAGAACGCATTTTTGCATCATGTATTATTTGTACGCTGCGCCCCAGGAAATCGATTACTATTCCGGGATAAAGTTTTTCTTTTTCTGGTGCGGAATTAAAAATGTTTTCTATCCATTTACGTTTAGATTCTAAAAATTTCAACGCAAAACTGGTCGATGTCATCCAAGGTTTTGAAATATGAATTTCTTTGTTAGGCGTTGTTTTTGGTCGCAAAGTCACATTACGAACCCCGCGACGCGTTTCTATGACCACAGGAACTTTTTCACCATTTGTTAAAACGAAAGAATTTGCATCAGCCATTTTTTACAAGTATTTCTTAATTTCTTTGACAATTTTATCTGCGTCAAACCCGTATTCTTTGTAAAGAGTTGCTGCATCACCAGACGCGCCAAATTTATCAATTCCAATAACTGCATCCGCGATTTCAAACCAGTTTCCCGGTGCAGCCGCTTCGATAGCGATTACGCATCCGCGTAAAATTTTATTTTTATACGACAAATCTTGCGTGCGGAAAATTTCCATGCTTAACATAGATACAACCTGAATATTATTAAAACGCGACGCGATTTCAACCGCCAATGGAACCTCTGATCCCGTTGCAAGCAAAGTCATTTTTACACGACCATTTTTTGCAGGATAAATTACATATGCACCATGGTTTAAATCTGCCCCCGATGGCGCGTCAATTTGCTTAAATTTTTGACGCGATAAAATTATCGCCGATGGATGTTCGTTATCTGTTAAAGCATTATTCCATGCGCACACTATTTCAGCCATATTACATGGACGATATACATTTAAATTTGGAATCAGCCGCAAAGATGGCAACTGTTCAATTGGCTGATGCGTTGGTCCGTCTTCGCCAACACAAATGCTGTCGTGCGTAAAAACATAAACAACCGGAAAATGTGAAAGCGCAGCGATTCGAATCGCCGGTTTCATATAATCGCTGAAAGCCAAGAAAGTAGAACCAACCACGCGCAAACCGTCTGTTGCCAAAGCATTCATTATCGCACCCATCGCGTGTTCACGCACACCATAATTTATATAATTGCCATTGAAATTATTCGCGGTTATATCTTTGGATGCCGAAGTTTTCACACGCGTATTATCTGCTAAATCTGCGGAACCTGTGATTATTTTTGCGCCACCACGCATCAACAAATCAAGATATATGCCCGACATTTCACGCGAAGAAATATGTTCTGGCATTTTCGGCACACGAACCCGCGGCACTGCATTGACTGATTTTATTTTATCTGCAACAGAACGACGCGCCACGGTTTTCCATAAATTTAATCCTTCTTGGTCAGCAAAACGCGCAATCAATTCCACCATTTCGTTTTCTTTTAACGCAAAACCATGCGCAGTATTTTTATTCGCCAAAGACGAATCGCGTCCCAAAATATTTTTACACTGAACAAATACAGGTCTGGTCGATTTTTCCGCCCTGTCCAGCGCCTGTTCAATCGAAGAAAAATCGTTTCCACGCACAGACATAACATTAAACCCAAGTGCGCGCATACGCGCATTTACATCCATATCTGTTTGTGCAACGCCATCAATAGTCAATTTATTGTCATCCCACAAAACTATCAAATTATTCAAATTAAGACGCCCCGCCAACGAAAGCGATTCGAAAGATACACCTTCCATTAAATCGCCATCACCACAAAGGCAATATGTATGCGCACGAATACCGCGAATTTTTTGAGACAAAGCAAAACCAACTGCATTACCTACACCCTGACCCAAAGGTCCAGTTGTAGCATCTACGCCATCCAAACAACATTCTGGATGCCCAGGCAACCCACCAAATTTACGGAAAGTTTTTAAATCGCCTATGTCGTATCCCGATAATTTTAACACAGAATATAACAAAGCACTGCCATGTCCAGCAGACAAAACAAACCTGTCTACACCACGATGCAAATGATTAACAAACACAGAAGTCATTATTTCTGCCGCATCTAATATAATTCCAACATGTCCACTTTGTGCAGACAACACCGCACCCAAAGCATAACTTTTGGCGACATTAGACATTTGTTGTAATTGTTTGGCATTAAATTTCATTTTATGATATTATATCACAAAAAGGGATGAAATAAAATGCTAAAAATTTGGACTGATGGCAGTTGTTTGGGAAACCCTGGTCCAGGCGGATGGGGTTTTGTCGCTACAAACGGCAAAGATATTGCCGAAAGATGTGGCGGTGAAAAAAATACAACTAATAATAAAATGGAATTAACTGCGGTAATAAAGGCTTTGACTGCCGCACGCAAACACAGCGAAGTCGAAATTCATACCGACAGTCAATACGTAAAAAACGGTATGCAATCTTGGATTAAAAATTGGAAGAAAAACAATTGGAAAACCGCAGATAAAAAACCTGTAAAAAATCAAGAACTGTGGCAACAACTTGATGAATTAGCATCTGTTATAAAAATTCATTGGGTATGGGTCAAAGGTCATGCAGGCGAAGAATTCAATGAACGCGTAGATACACTGGCACGAAATGCCGCAGAAAGTTATAAATAAAAAAACGCCATTTGGCGTTTTTTTATTGTTGCTTTTCTTTTGTTTTTTCAAAAGTTTTCTTTTTTGTTTTGTTAACTTTGTTCAAAGCCCTTTTTGTTTTATTCGCATTTTTAATAATTTTTTTCATGCCTTCAAGATACGCCTGTTTTGATTGAAAATTCAATATATCACACATATACACAGCTTGTTCTTTGGTAAGCGGTGAAAAAAATTCTTCTTCGCGTGCCACAACTTTATATTCTTTTTCTTTGGTTTTACCATTTGGTTTATAACCCTTGAAATCTGGATTTCTAACAAAATCGTACTTATAAGTCAAAAAGAATTGTCCATTATTAACACCGTTGTCATGAATACCTGTGACACATCGTGCAACTGGTTTAAACTTATCATAGGGTTTCGATTCGATTCTTTTAATTCCATACACGATATGTCCCGGCACTATTTGGGTTGTATCGGCATAAACAATAATTTCATTTTCCACTATGTAATTCAATTCTTCGGAAATTTTTGTAATCTTTTTTCTTTTATACGGGGTCGGCTTTAATTCTTTTGCATCTGCTGCAACCACTTTATTAGTGTCATACCCTTTGTCTTTGAGAAAATTTATAAATTCTTGCTGTATGGCTTCACCAGTCAAAGGTTTCTTTTCTGGTGTTTGTTCTTCCAATGGTTGTTTTTCTTCTTCAGGCATATTTTTTCCTTTTGTATTTATATTTCTCTCTCTTATGCCCCCTGAAATCCTGTTGCGACAATAAACATTTCAACAGAATCTTTACGTGAAGATGGTGGCTTAATATAATGCACATCTTCAAAATGTTCCTTGATTTGTTTAACCAAATCGTTTGTTGCGCCACCAGTAAAAGATTTCGCAACAAACGTACCACCGTTTTTAAGCGCACGCAACGCAAAATCCAGCGCATATTCCAATAATACCATTTGACGCAAATGATCTGTTTTTTTATGTCCAACAGTATTCGGTGCCATATCAGACATAACAATATCTGCTGTTCCGCGCCCTGTTTCGTCATGTGGCAGATTCAGTTTTTCTTCCAGCCAGCGCAACGCTTCATATGTTGTAAAATCACCTTGGTAAAACTCAACATTATTAATAGGTTTGATTTCCAATAAATCCATAGCAAATATTTTTGATTTTGGAAATTCACGCGCAACATATTGCGACCACGAACCTGGCGCAGCACCCAAATCAACCACCACTTGACCATTTTTAAAGAAATGATATTTTTCGTTCATTTCTATAATTTTATACGCAGCACGCGCACGATAACCTTCTTTTTGCGCACGTGCGACATATGGATCGTGCGCTTGGCGTTGAATCCAAGCCGCCGAAGATTTATGTGCAGCAATCTTTTTATTTAGTATTTTCATTATGTCTTTTTGCCATTTGCCCCAACATATTTATTCTAAATTGCCACGCATGTTCAGCGCCACGTCCAAAAAGACCATCTTTGAATACATAAGTAAGACGATGCAAGGCTTTTTGGTTTTCATCCAAAGTTTGCACCCAAAGAACTAACCAGCCCCCACGTACATTTGGCGCACGAAAACCATTAACATTACTGCATTCAACAATGACTTTCCAATTTGCAATATTTCCCTTTGAATCATACACAGGGTCGCAACTCGACACATTAATCACATCTTTGAAAAATGCCTTATCTTTTTTATTCATTTTAAAGCGTTCCTTTATTTGTTACCTCCTGGAACTCCCCCTGCTTGTTGCATACGTTGCATAACTGCTTCCATTCCGCCCATGCGTTGAATCATTGCCATTTGGCGTTTCATATTTAAATATTGTTTAATAATGTGTTCAACATCACGCACAGTGCACCCAGCAGTTTCCGCAATACGAGCCTTGGCATTAGCAAATACTTTTTCTGGATCAGCGCGCTCGCTGGCTGTCATCGCTTCCAAGATTTTAATTTGAGCATCAACACTGCCGTCTTTGATTTTTTCTTTCATAGCAGCCACAGCACCGGACATACCTGGCACCATTTTAAGAAGACCACTAAAATTGCTCATCTTTTTAATTTGTTTTAATTGAGCCAACATATCGTTCATATCAAATTGACCAGACATCATACGTTCAGCAGTTTCTTTCATCCCCGAAGGCATTTTTGCTGCTTCTTTTTCTAAATCTACGTTTTGATTGTTCTCTTCCACTTTTTTCTTTTTACCGAAACCGAACATTTTTCATCTCCTTGGTTATTTTTATGTCTTTTTACTATGTTATTTGCTTTTTTTGGGTTTGTCCAGATACTTTTTAAGATATTTACCAGTCAAAGATTCAGGGTTTACGACAATATCTTCTGGCGTTCCTGTTGCAATAACGCGTCCACCGCCTGCCCCACCATTTGGTCCCAAATCAATAACCCAATCAGCGGTTTTAATAACTTCTAGGTTGTGTTCAATTACAATCACTGTGTTTCCTTGGTCTACCAATTCGTGCAACACACTTAACAAAGACTTTATATCTTCAAAATGAAGCCCTGTGGTTGGTTCATCTAAAATATATATCGTTTGCCCAGTACTGCGTGCTGCCAATTCTTTAGACAATTTAATTCTTTGGGCTTCACCCCCTGACAAATCAAGAGAACTTTGTCCTAATTTAATATAATCCAATCCAACGCGTTTTAACAATTCAAGTTTACGAGCAATTTGTGGAACATTTACAAAGAACCTATAGGCTTCTTCAACAGTCATATTCAAAACATCAGCGATAGATTTACCTTTGTATTTGACCGCTAATGTTTCATCATTATACCTTTGTCCGTGGCATTTATCACATTCGACATAAATATCAGCCAAAAAATTCATTTCTATCTTTATTTGACCATCACCCTGACAAGCTTCACATCTGCCGCCTTTGACATTAAAAGAGAACCGTCCTGCATCATAGCCACGTGCTTTTGCTTCTGGCAAATTCGCAAAGAAATCACGAATATTATTAAACACTCCAACATAAGTTGCAGGATTACTGCGCGGGCTGCGTCCAATTGGCGATTGGTCTATGTCCACAACTTTATCAATATTTTCAAGACCACGTATAATATCATGTACACCTGCTTCCAATTTTGAATTATAAAGCGCGCGCATAATCGCTGGATACAAAGTATTTAATAACAAAGTCGATTTACCCGAACCAGACACACCCGTCAAAGCAATAAATTTACCAAGCGGAAAATCTACACTTACATTTTTAAGATTATTAGCACGCGCGCCTTCTATGCGAATAATTTTACCATTACCCTTTCTGCGCGTTTTTGGCACTTCAATTTTGCGCTTGCCAGACAAATATAAACCTGTCAAAGAATCTGGATTTTTGATAACTTGCGCTGGCGTTCCCCGAGCAATTACATTTCCACCATTTATACCTGCGCCACGCCCAATATCTACCAAATAATCAGCGGCACGCATCATATCTTCATCGTGTTCCACGACAATCACAGTATTGTCTTTGTCGCGCAACATTTTTAATGTTTCGATTAATTTATCATTATCACTTTGATGTAAACCAATAGACGGTTCGTCTAATACATACAAAACACCAGACAAACCACTTCCTATCTGTGAAGCCAATCTTATACGTTGGGCTTCGCCACCCGACAGCGTTCCAGCCATACGCGACATAGTAAGATATCCCAACCCAACATTTTGCAAGAAATAAAGCCTGGACGTAATCTCTTTCAACACCATAGACGCAATTTCGTTTTCTTTGGCAGTTAAATGTTGTGGTAAATCTTGAAACCAGCGCAAAGAATCATCCACAGACATTTCGCACACATCCATAATATCACAATTGTTGATTTTTATACACAATGCTTGGATGTTCAGCCTTTTGCCATGACACACAGGACAAGGCTTTTCAGATTGATATTTTGACAATTCATTACGTGTTGATTCTGAATCAGATTCGCGAAGTCTGCGTTCTAGATTTGGGATTACACCTTCATAGGGTTTTTCATAAACATAACCATTCCAATTAATCTTTACTGGCTCGTCCCCACTGCCGTATAAAATAATTTCTTTATCTCTATCAGATAACATATACCACGGTTTTGACAAAGGAATTTTGTATTTTTTATGCAATGCATCTAAAACATTTTCATATTGGCTAAGCATTCCGCCACGCGACCAAGGCGCAATAGCACCGCCCAAAATAGATTTTGTTGGATCAGGCACCACCAAATCAGATGAAATATTTAATTGAATTCCCAAACCATCACATGCACTGCACGCACCAACGGGCGCATTAAAAGAAAACAAGCGTGGTTCTATTTTTGGTACTGTAAAACCAGATACAGGACACGCATATTCTTGTGAATATAGCGAATCTTCATCTGTATCTAAACGACGTACAATAACAGCACCCGGCACAAGTCTTAACGATGCTTCAAACGAAGAATAAAGACGAGATTTAAATTCGTCTGCATCATCACCAGATAAATCTTCGGTTGGCATAGCAACCCTGTCGATAATAACCATAATGTTATGTTTTTTATTTTTATCCAATGGTGGTACAGAAGCCAAATCGTAAAGTGTTCCATCTACTATCGCACGTTGATAACCCTGTTTAATCAAAAACGCAATTTCTTTTTTGTATTCGCCTTTGCGGTCACGAACCATAGGCGCCATAATATAAAATTTTACACCCTTTGGTATCTTAAGTGTCCATTCCACCATTTCAGCGATAGTTTGTGATTTAATCGGCAACCCTGTCACAGGCGAATAAGGCACCCCTATTCTTGCCCACAAAAGACGCAAATAATCATAAATTTCTGTGACAGTCCCAACCGTAGAGCGCGGATTTTTCGAAGTAGTTTTTTGTTCAATAGAAATTGCTGGCGATAAACCTTCGATTAAATCAACATCTGGTTTTTTCTGCATATCTAAAAATTGACGTGCATATGAAGACAAAGATTCAACATATCTGCGTTGACCTTCGGCATAAATGGTATTAAAAGCCAGCGAAGATTTGCCTGAACCAGACACCCCCGTCAAAACAACTAATTTGTTCTTTGGCAGGTCCAAATCAATATTTTTAAGATTATTTTCGCGTGCACCACGAATTTTTATATTTCCAGTCATGATGGATATATAGTGATATTTTGCTAAAAATCAATGTATAAAAAGTCTTAACAAAATTATTCAGCGAAACCAACCGACTTTAATGCATCTGGTGCCATAGAAATACCGGTCTTTTTGGTATTGGCTGGGCCCAATTTCTTTATCAATTGCCCATCAACCCAAACATCAATCGCACCGACATTACCGAAAGTCGCTTTGAATTTATCGCCCAAAGGCATATAATAAACATCACCTGGCACAAGAACGCGTGAAAAAACGCTGCTTCCTCTGGCGTCTTCAATTTTCACCCAAGATTCTTTTTCCGTTTGTAAAACAACTCTCGCTTCTTTGCTGTTTTTCGCTTCAAATTTTTCATGCACAGGGAACCTAAAATCAGGTTCTTTGATTTCTGGCGCTTCAGCAACAGTTTCTGTTGCATCCACTGGTGTTTCTGGTGCATCCACAGTTTTATTTCCGCCAACTAACACGAATATCAAAACTATTGCCAATATCAACGCCCCCAAACCAGAAGCAAACCAAACCCAATGTTTTTTAATATAGCCCCATGCAGTTTTTTCCCACTTTAATAAAACTTCTTTGTTGATTTTTATTGGTTCTTTTTGTTGTGAAACAGGTTTTATTTCTGTTTCTTCTTCTGCTTTTGTTTCTTTCGAATCTTTGATTAAACCCAATTCTTTTTTCAACTTCAAAATAACTTCGTCAGGATTTAAACCCAATTCCACAGCATAACTGCGTGCAAACCCTAAAATATAAACATCTTCGGGAATAACACGATAGTTGCCTTCTTCCAAAGCAGTTAAAAACTCTTCACGAATACAAAGCAACTTAGAAATTGTAGAAATTTCCCTTTTTCTGCGTCCTGTAGTACGAGCCTGACGCAGCATCTCACCCGCGGTCATTTCTATTCCTGGCGTTGTAATTTCTTGTTGTTCGTTCATGTTAAAATCCTTTGATACGAATTCGACACAAATATGTTATGATAGAAATATCGAATTGTCAATTAATCGGGAAAAAATCTTTTATAATTTTTTTCAAAACTTTTTCATCTGTTGTTTGATTAACATTAATACGAAATTGGGCAGAATTTGGCATCCCCGCAGAATACCACGCAGCATGTTTTCTAAACATTGGCACACCAGTTTTTGCGCCATAGTAATCAATAACTAAATCCAGATGTTTTAAAACAATTTCGCCAATATTGTGTGGTTTTTTACATATTCCACAAATTTCACCAATAATCCAAGGTCTTCCCAACATAGCACGCCCAATCATAGCCCCATCATACCCCAGATTTTGCATTTTCTGGACATCTGCCAAAGATTTAATATCACCATTTGCAATTATTGGCATGGGCAAATCTGGTTTTTCAGGCAATTCTGCCACCCCAGAATAACCCTGCGCCCGTGTTCGCCCATGAACAACAGCGAACGCCGCCCCAGAATCTGCCGCAATATGCACTAAATCTTGCCAATCCTTGTGCGCTTCATCCCACCCCAGACGAGTTTTAATAGAAACAGGAATATTTACAGATTTCACACAACTTTCTATTATTTTTCCTGCCAGTTGGTGATTACGCATCAAATATGCACCTGCCCCAGCACGAGTTGCCACCTTTGGCACAGGACATCCCATATTAATATCAATCCATTTTGCACCTGAATCTTGTAATATTTTGGCGGCTTCGCCCATCAAATACGGATCAGCACCAAATATTTGCGCCCCGATATTACCTTCGTCCGTATAATTATCAAAATTGCGGATACAGTTTTTATGTTGTTCCACCAAAGAATGGCAAGAAATCATTTCAGTCACCATCGAAACATCTGGCGCAAAATCGCGCAAAATCTTTCTAAAAGGTTTATCTGTGATACCAGCAAGTGGCGCAGTAAAAATTTCTTTATGATTCTTAAACATTTGTGATATAATAGACGACATGAAAGAAAAAATCAAAAATTTATTTGCTTTTCTTGGTCGCGCGTGGGCAGCGGGTTCACGCGGGAAAATCGGCATAATATTAATGTTATTGTCATTGTTTTTGTTCATAAGATTATTTTGTGCCACCAGCAGTGTCCAAAGTTTTGCTATAAACGCATGGCGTCTTAAACACGAACGTGCTGAATTAGCATTGGCACAAAAACAATTACAGCAATTGGAACATCATATTTATTTATTACAACACCCCAACAATTCGTCTGATTATATTGAAGAGTTGGGGTTGCAAACATTAAATCTGGGCGACAGCGAATTCAAAGAATTAAAATATTAATTCAAATAGATTATCATCCCATTAAGATAAAAAGCGAACATCAACCATAAAATATATGGGACAATTAACCAGAAAGCAAGGCGACTTATTCTAAAGAACGCGCGCATCATAAATATAACATCTATGATTAAAGCCGCCAGTATTAACAAAGCTGCTTCTGGGGCTTCGGCACCAAAGAAAGCAAACGACCAAAGCGTATTCAAAATTAAATTGATACCAAATAACACATAAGCATCTTTCTTTTCGTATTTTCCATCAAAATGCCTTTGTTGCATAACAAAAAACAACGCCAAACCAATCAAAAAATATAATACAATCCAAACAACACTAAACACCCAACCTGCTGGCGTTAGCGCAGAATTATTCAAAGTGCTGTACCATAAATTTCCCCCTGTTGATATAGGCGTCACGACCACACCGATAAGACCGGGCAAGAAAGATAAAAACATAGCGAACAAAAATCTTAAAAAAGTCATTTTTTACTCCTTTGGTATAAAAAAATTATACCAAAGAAATAACATCAATCATATTGGAACAAATTCCCGAAAACAACAAAAAACATCTCATAATCCCAAAATCACATTGTGCCGCCGTTTGAACCGTTTCCATTTGTGGCACCGGTGTCATTTGTTGTTGTTCCTGTCGCCGTGATGGTGCCATTACCTGTTGTCATTGTTGTTGTTGATATCGCTGTTGTTGCCGCGTTTGCATCTTTTTCACACATACCCGTCGTATAATTTAAATGGTATCCAGACGCTATTGGGCAGACGCAACCACTTATCTCTTCATTCCATTTTCCACCAGATTGCACACAGCTTGTTTTTGCCCTCTGTTTTGCCTCTGCTGCTTTCCTTTCCGTTTCCACTTTCGCTTTCTGTTCCGCTAAATCTGTCCGTGTTTCGTCTATTTGTTTTTGCGTTTTCTCTATGCTTTTTTCTGTGCTTTCTATTTTATCGTCATATTCATTTATCTTTTTTGCTTCTGCTACATTGCCTACCACGCCAACAGCCGTTAGACCGAGTGTTGATATACCCGCTATTTTTAATCCCTTGGTTGAACCCATACATTTTTCGAGTTCTGCCATTTTGCGTTGTTTTTCTTGGATTAATCTGTTTACTCGCATGCTTTCACCCATGCATAAACTGGGCACCAATGCGATTAACAAACCTATTAAAGATATTTTATGCATAAAATTCCCCTACATTCTCAATATCTTTATTATATCACAAGGATATGTTTTAAACAAACTTTTTTTATACAAAAAAAACGGAAGTTATTTTCTTACGCCGTATTTACCACGATTTATTGGACGGTAAGAAAGTGCCTCTGCCAAATCAGGCATTGTTATATTATCATCACCACGCAAATCTGCGATTGTGCGCGCTATGCGTTTAATGCGATTATATCCACGCGCAGACATCCCCATATTTGCCGCAGCATTATTTAAAAAATCTGTTAATTCATCACTTAATACAACATATTTGTCCATGTCAGCCCCATCCAGCAACGCATTAACATAGCCTTGACGTGCAATTTGTTTATTGCGCGCAGCCACAACGCGCTGACGAATTTGTGCACTGGTTTCAACGTTTTCATCCGTCTTCACATTCATTTCCCACGGATTCACAGCATCCACATCAACATGCAAATCTATTCTGTCTAATAACGGTCCAGATATTTTATTTTGATAAGCCTCCGCACATCTGGGCGCACGGGAACAAGACAACGCAGCATTCCCGAGATGTCCACACGGACATGGATTCATCGCTGCTATTAATTGAAAATTCGCAGGATAAGTAGCGTTTTTCTTTGCCCGCGATATAACTATTTTCCCAGATTCCATTGGTTGACGCAATATTTCAAGCGTGGCACGATTAAATTCGGGCAATTCATCCAAAAATAACACCCCATTATGCGCCAAAGATATTTCCCCAGGCTTTGCATCGCTGCCACCACCTGCCAATGCAACCGCGCTGGCAGTGTGATGAATACTGCGAAACGGGCGATTTGAAACCAAAGATTGATTATTTAATTTACCTGCGATTGAATAAATAATAGAGGTTTCTAAAATCTCATTTGGTGTCATTTCTGGCATAATGGTCGGCAAACGCGATGCCAACATAGTCTTGCCAGACCCCGGTGGTCCAATCATCAACATAGCGTGTCCACCTGCTGCAGCAATTTCCAAAGCGCGCTTTGCAGCAGCCTGTCCATGAACTTCTGCTAAATCGCCAATTTTTTCTTCATCTTTTGTGGGGGATATCATTGGTGGCAAAGGCAAAATTTGACTGCCACGAAAATGATTTATCAATTCCATTACATGATTTGGTGCCAAAATATTAGTATGCCCTGCCCAACGTGCTTCGCTGCCTTGCGGTCCAGGACAAATTATTCCCAAACCGTTTTTGTTTGCCCAAACACTGGCTGGCAAAACACCGCTTGTTCTAACGATTGCGCCATCCAACCCAATTTCGCCAATAATCACATATTTTGAAATTTCTTCTTTGGGTAAAATATCCATCGCGCATAAAATACCACACAAAATCGGCAAATCAAAATGCGATCCAGTCTTTTCAATATCCGCAGGCGACAAATTTACAGTCAATCTTTTTGACGGCAAAGACAGATTCAACGCAGCCAACGCATTACGAATTCTTTCCGCAGATTCTTTGACCGCCCGATCCGCTAAACCGATAATGTTAAATTCAGGTCTTGCAAACCCTGCTGAAAGTTGTACTTGGACATCTATCTTTGTGACATCCATACCGCTAAAAATAATTGAATTCAAATTTATCATAGTGCTATATTAAAACTTGCATAGATACTTTTCAAGGTATAAAATACAAAAACCAAAAAAGGATTTTTTATGCCAACAAAGAATAAAAACACAGTACGAGAATGGTTTGACACAATATTTTATGGCGGACTTATCGCGATTATTTTTCGCAGTTTTCTGCTTGAACCATTTAATATTCCATCTGGTTCGATGATACCATCCTTGCATGTTGGCGACCATATTTTTGTTCAAAAATGGTCTTATGGTTATTCAAGATTTTCTTTTCCTTTCGGTTCATGGAATTTATGGGATGGACGTTTTTGGGCAAAACACGAACCAGACACCGGTGATATAATCGTGTTTCGTAAACCTAATGGGAATGTGGAATACGTCAAAAGATTAATTGGCAAACCAAACGACACAGTTCAAATGAAAGAAGGACGCCTTTATATCAATGGTCAAAAGGTAGAACGCGAAAATCCACGTCCTTATGTTTTGGCTGTTTTACCCAAAGAACCAAAACGCGGCAAATATCAAAATGGAAATTTTGAAATAGACGGCAACAAAATCTTTGTTGACAATAAACCGGCTGAATTCAACTATACAATTCAATATGATTCCAATTGTAAAAACCCTTATAAAAAATTGATTAATTTGTATGGAAATATTAATGGGGAAAAATTACCTGAATCAGAAGCATCATGGAAACCAACTGAAATATCGTGCGGAATATTCATTTTAACAGAATACGATGAAATATTGCCAAACGGCGTAAAACACAACATAGTTGAAATCGCTGACAATGAACCTTTGGATAATACAGAAATGTTCACAGTTCCTGAAAACCACCTGTTTTTTATGGGGGATGACCGCGACCTTAGTGCAGACAGCAGAACAGCCGCAGTATCTTATGTAAACCGTGATAATGTTTTGGGACGTGTTTGGTTTATTTGGTATTCTCATAACTATTACGCGCCTATGTTGGCAGTATGGAATTGGGGCAACAAAATGCGCTGGGACAGATTTGGATTAAAAAAGAAGCAATAATGAAACTGAATTACGAATTTAAAAATCAAGAATTATTAAATCTCGCTTTGACACAAAGCGGCATTGATTCAAAACATAATAACGAACGACTTGAATTCGTTGGGGATAGAGTGCTGGGGCTTTCCGTGGCTTTACTTTTGTATGACATGTATCCAAATGACGTCGAAGGTGATTTGGCGCGTCGTCATGCTTTTCTTGTGTCCACAGAAACACTGGCACATGTTGCGTCCACACTAGAACTGGAAAAACATTTGCGCCATGGACACATGACAGGTGGAAAAATCGAACATGTATTAGCAGACGCAATGGAAGCCGTTCTGGGCGCAATCTTTTTAGATTCTGGATTTGAAAGCGCGCGTAAAATTATTGTGGAATTATGGCATGATATGGCTGCCGCGGAAATAGTTGCACCCAAAGATGCAAAAACAACACTGCAAGAATATGTCCAAAAACACACAAACGGCGAATTACCTGTGTATGAATACAGCGAACCAAATGGTGCTTTGCATAATCCAGAATTTACAGTAACAGTGACTGCGCTTGGTAAATCAGCAACAGGCGTTGGCGCATCCAAAAAATTGGCAGGATTAAATGCGGCAGAAAATTTGCTAAAAATCCTTGCAATTTAAGATCTGGATGACTACAATCATAACACAAATAACAAACTAAGGGAATAAATATGTTTTCAGTATTACTAGTATTACTTATCATCGTAGCAGTTTTAATGACAGGTCTTATTTTATTACAAAAATCAGAAGGTTCTGGCATGTCTGGTTCCAGTGCGGCATCCATGTTTGGTGGCGTTTTAACTGGCTCAAGCGCAGGAAATTTTTTAACAAAAACAACGGCTATTTTGGCAACAATATTCTTTATTTTGTGCGCCCTGTTGTCTTTGGTTGTGGCAAAAACAGATGTATCTGGCAATAACAGCAGTAATCTGCGCAACGAATTAAACGCCGAAGCCCAAGAACCAATCAGCGAACCATTACAATCTGTACAAACAACGGAAACAAACGAACCCGCTAGTGTGAAAGAATAAAAAAACAACCGCCACGGCGGTGTTTTTTTTATAAGTTTACATAAAATTTTGTGGGTTAACGTCTATTTTGATGCGAATGTTTGCAGGTTGTTTTATTTTATCCACCCATGCTCGCACAATTGGTTGTAAACTGGCACGTGCATCGCCCGAAACCAAAAAACGCATACGATACCAATTTCTTATTTGATAAATTTGTGCAGGAATTGGTCCCATAATTTTTCCACCATTTAACTGAGGCGCACTTTTTTCCAATTCTTCGCAATATTTTTTAAGGACTTTTTCATTAGCGCCTTCAACTATTACAGCGACCAATTGTCCAAACGGTGGCATTTTTGCAGCGCGTCTTGATTCCATATCACCAGCAATAAAATCATCGCGATTCCCAGCGCAAATTGCACGAATTACAGGATGTTCTGTTTGATAAGTCTGTAATAACACGCGCCCTGGAAAAGTACCACGTCCAGCGCGTCCTGCAACTTGGAATAATTGTTGAAAAGTATGTTCCGCTGCACGAAAATCTGTCCCGAACAACCCCATATCAGCATCAACCACGCCAACCAAAGTCAAATTAGGAAAATGATGTCCCTTAGCCAGAATCTGCGTTCCAATAACAATGTCTATTTCTCCGCTTTCCATTTTATGTACCAAGCGTTCCAGGGATTCGCGCGACATAATTGTATCACTTGACACCAGCGCAGTTTTTGCATCAGGAAAACGTGCTGATATTTCTTCTTGGATTCGTTCTACCCCTGCACCACGCATAGAAACTTCCATTCCGCATTTTGGGCACTTGGTTGGCAGTGGCGTTGTTTTCCCACACATGTGGCACACCATCTTGTTCAAATGTTTGTGATAATTAAGAGCCACAGAACAATCATCGCATTCGCCCACCCAACCACATTTTTTACATTGAACAATAGGTGCAAAACCACGACGATTTATAAACAACATTACCTGCTTTTTGTTTTCAAGCGTGTTTTTTATTTCTTCACATAACTGCGGTGATAAACAGCCGCTTTTTTCTTCTGCGGTTTCACCTATTTTATATGGTTCTGGTCGCGAACTGCGCATATCTATGGTTTCAATAGTTGGCAATTGCGCCCCGCCGAATCGCGAATTAAGACGCAAACGATTATATTTTCCAATTGCCACATTATGAAGTGTTTCAATTGATGGAGTCGCGCTTGCCAATATAATCGGGAAACCAGCAATCTTAGCACGCAATACAGCCATATCACGCGCATGATAATTTCCCATATCTTCTTGTTTATAAGAAGTATCGTGTTCTTCGTCCACAACTATCAAACCCAAATTCTGCCATGGCAGAAAAAGCGCGCTACGTGTTCCAACAACTATCTTAATACGCCCGCGCGCAACACCGCGCCAAATTTCGCGGCGACGCGCAGCCGTCAAATTACTATGCCATACCACTGGTGCTTCGCCAAATCGCTGCTTGAACCTGTCCATGAATTGGGCAGTCAAAGCAATTTCAGGCATCATTAACAACACAGATTTGCCTTTTTTATACGAACGCAATGCCGCATCAAAATAAACCTGAGTTTTACCAGACCCTGTAATACCATCCAACAAATGAACAGAAAATTCATTTTTATCTATGGCTTTGCCAATTGCGTCAGCAGCCGCTTGTTGTTCGTCATTTAAAACTACATTGCCCATATCGCGATATTTATAAACAAAATCTTCAACTGTCTTTTCACGCCACTGAACAGGTATCAATATCCCGTTTTTTATCATGGTTTTAATAACACTGTTGCCAACATGAGTAATGTTTATAATGTCGTTCACCGACATCGCTTCGTTATCATTAGATTGAAAAGCATCAGCCACTGATTGACGCGCCTCTGTCATTTTGGCATCTGTTTCAAAATTAAAAGAATATAATTGTTCGACCTTTGGCGGCATAAAAGCATCAGGGACATTTAAAATCAACCGCAGAACTGCCCCGGGCGCCATCAAAGTCCAATCAGCCATCTTATATATCCAATCTATATCTGCTTGCGACATTTTGCCCAGATTACAAATTTCAATAATCGGTTTAATCTTTGAAAGTTCTAAATTGCTGTCCCCTTTTCCTGTTATCACACCGACATATTGACGGTTCATCACAGAACATTTAACAAAATCGCCAATATCCGCAGGCGCAGTTAAACGATAGTCATATCCTCTGTTTATGACATTAGGAATTAAAACTTTTACAATATCACCACTTTTGAACATAAACATAAAATACTTGTTTTTTTTCTTTTTTTCAATAATCATTTATATGTTATGTGGAAATTGTTATTTGAATTAAGCGACAGATTTTTTGCCGTCATTCCTGTTAAGAAATGGCGAACATTTTTGCGTGGGACTGTACTTTTTGATTACAGAAACAAACTAAATGCGCTTTTGTACGCTCGTCCAGATTTAAAGCGTAAAAAAATGCGACTGGCCAAAGGCGGTGGTTCTTTGGTGTTTATATTTGATTGCGAAACATTCAAGGTTCGCAAACACCATCACGAAAGTTCTACTTTCAACCGCTTTTTTCGAGAAAAACGCATAACAGACGCACTTCGCCCTTTTTGTTCCTTGCAAATACCAAACATTGAATTTTTTACTTCTAATAACTTTGTTTTTTACAAATCAGATTATATACCTGGGAAACTTTTGGTTGCGATTCCAACATGGAAAATAAAAAAATATCAAAAACAAATAAGCGAACAATTGGCTGAATTTGTATATAAGAAATCTTTTGCCAACCCGACCGAAATCGAAGATTTAAAAACAACACCAAATGAACCTGGATTTTCTTGGATTCACGGCGATATGTGCAGCAATATTTTGGTTGACCCCAAAACAATGAAAATCACAGGTATCATAGATTGGGAATGGGCGGGGTACAAAGAAACCGTTCTAGAATTCAGGGGTCTGGTTCGTGTTCGCAAAAAGATGCAAAGAATCGGGCTTGATAAAAGCACGCTCGTCGCGTATCAACAAATCATAGATAAAAATTAAGAAATTTTTTCAATCACTTTTTCTATGTCATCGTCATTTGGAATATGATTTATCTCATAATCTGCAGGATACTGTCCGCGAAACCAAGTTCTTTGTCTTTTAGCGTATTGATTTGTTTTTGTTATCCAATCGTTAACAGCATCTTGTTTAGTTGCTTCGCCACGCAATATTTTACAAAATTGCACAGCGCCTATGGCACGAGAAGCGTCATAATTATTAGCAATTATATTTTTTGCTTCAATTTCAGCACCGCCATGTATCATCTGTGGAATACGTGCTGCAATTCTTTTTAATAAAACATCTCTATCTGGCAAAACCAATATTTTAAAAGCATCTGGAACCAAAGCACCTTGGCGTGGTATTTTTTGCCATTCTGTCAAAGATTTTCCTGTTTCCAGAAAAACTTCCAGCGCACGCGCCACGCGTTGCGGATCGGTTTTATCAAAATCTTTGGGCAACATTTTACGCGCTGCATCAATATCTTTTTCAACCATTTCGCGCGCACGTTTTCTGTTCTCTTCGCTGACTTCTGGCACAGAAGAAATACCATTTAGCAATACATTTATATAATAACCCGTACCACCAACAAAAATTGGTGTTTTACCCATCGCAATAACCTCTTTCATCGCTTTGCATGCCAAATCTAGATAATCTGCGACACTGATATGTTTATCCAAAGAAAACACAGAAAACAGCCTGTATGGTACACCATCTATGTCGTCAGTCACAGACCGACCAGCAAATGGTGAAGCAGATATATTTTCTATCCCAGCATATATTTGTACACTGTCGCAATTTATAATCGCACCGTTTATACGCAAAGCCAATTTATGAGCAAAATCAGATTTGCCTGATGCGGTTGGACCAGTAATAATAATTGCTCTGTTGCTCATGAATCCTATTATAAAATCGATTTTACCTTTTGCAAGTTATACATTATCGTGATACAATGTAAACCAGATATAGAAAGAAAGGATAAACTTATGAAAAAAATTCGTGTTGCTATTAATGGTTTTGGACGCATTGGGCGTCTGGTTTTGCGTGCTGCGTTGGAATCAGGTCGCAAAGATATAGAATTTGTTGCAATTAATGATTTGGCACCAATCGAACAAAATGCATATTTGTTGGAATATGATTCTGTTCATGGAAAATTAGGCATGGAAGTCCAAACCAAAGAAGACTACATTATTGTCGGCAATCAAAAAATTAAATGTTTGTCCGAACGCGATGCAACTAAATTACCGTGGAAACAATTGAAAATAGATATCGTTATGGAATGCACAGGATTATTTACTGCGGCAGACAAAGCGCGCGTCCATCTGGAAAATGGCGCAAAACGGGTTTTGGTTTCTGCCCCATCTGCTGGCGCTGATAAAACGATAGTTTTCGGTGTAAACGAAAACAAAATAACCAAAAAAGATTTAATTATATCTAACGCATCTTGTACAACTAATTGCTTGGCCCCAGTATTAAATGTATTAGATAAAAAATTCGGCATTGAAAACGGCTGGATGACAACAGTTCACGCCTATACCGGCGACCAACAATTATTGGATAAAACCCACAAAGACCTTAGACGCGCACGCGCAGCATGTCTGTCTATGATTCCAACCAGCACTGGCGCTGCCAAAGCAATCGGTCTGGTTTTGCCAAAACTTGCTGGAAAATTAGATGGCATCGCGATTCGTGTTCCAACCCCAGATGTATCTGTCGTGGAATTGGTTTTGAATATGAAAAAGAAAGTAAAACCAGAAACTGTTAACAAAGCAATGTTCGATGCAAAATCTAATATATTGGGATATGTCGATAAACCTTTGGTTTCTATCGATTTTACACACGATGCACACAGTTCTGTGTTTGACGCATCTCAAACGCGCGTTATTGATGACACAGTATTACATGTGACTGCATGGTACGATAACGAATGGGGCTTTTCAAACCGTATGTGCGATACAGCAGTTGCAATTGGAAAAACATTATAAAACAAAAACCGCCGAAACGGCGGTTTTTTTTATTTTCCGTTAATTTATTTTCCCATCATTTCTTGCAAATCAGCATCCGCGTTGATTTTTCCTTCTAACTATATCATTTATGTCATAAACGTATTGCCCACAAAAATTTTTCCGTTGCGTTGCAATTTCTGCTTCTCGCTTTAACTTTTTTATTTCGTTGGTTGGTTTAGCAGGCATAGTATTACTATGTTTAACACGCTCTTTATCTGTGTTAATAATTCTCTCGAAAACGCGTCCAATGGTGCCATATGGACTAATAGTTTTTCCATCTGCTTCAACACGATAAGTTACTCTGTCATAAGGAAATTCACACCACTTATACAAATGTTCGCCGTTTTCTGTTTGACGATACATCCAATGATTTCCCAAAAACACATCCGTGCCAATTTTCGTGCCAGCTTGTTTATAAAACCATTCTGGATGATACTGTTCTATTGTAAAATGTGTTCCAATTTGCCGTATATCGACATACGCCAATATCGTAGTACGATCTGGACCAACCAAAATGTTCGTAAACGTCGGCAAAGCGTGCACTTTTAAACGCATACGATCACTATTTATCCGAAATTCTCTTACCCGTACGTACTGAATATTATATTCTATATTCCCGTTTATATGAGGGTATGAAGAACAACATTTTTTTATGTCACATGCTATATCAATATGTGAGCCGTTTGGTACCGCTGCGCGCCGTATAGTTTGTTTGTCCATTGGATATACAATGCCATCAATATATATTGTTTCCTTTGATAAATCCAAAACACATAAACACGTATTATACTTCTTGTATATCCGATGATCAGTTTTTTCATAGATATGAACACCATTAACTATAGGTTTTTCATCTTCATATATATATATAACATTATTTTCTAAGAATACTGCAAGCGGAGGCGTGAAACCCAAATGCGGTATATGACAACCATCTATCACAGAAAGATAACCCCACACTTTTTGCATGAAGCTCGGTTTTTCCGTAATGCTTGATTTTACACTTCCAACTTTAGATTTTTCTGTTAATCTTCCCCAATAAAAATTTTCAGGTATAATATCTTGTTTTTCTGGCTCTTCTACTGTTTCTGACTCTTCTACTGTTTCCAGCAGTTTTTTATTTTGTTCTACCATTGCTTTTTGGGCTTCCGAAACCAACCTAGCCCACTCAAGCCCCGAAATATAAAAATCACTAGTTCTTTCGCAAGCAAATTCATCCTCGTTAAAATACATTCTATGACACCATACTTTGTACCCACTACAACCCCTCTCAACTGGCAGCTTAGCATATTTTTTAGTACAGTCAAGTTATCACAAGGATATTTTATGCTTTATTTCGCGGATTCGCGCCAAAATTTCGCGCAAATCTTCGTCGCTTATTGTTGGCTTTACATTTTTATTTTGAATTTCATCAACCAATACTATGCAAAGGGTCGCCAACAAAGCACTTTCTTGCAACGGACCAATTTTATCCAAAATTTGACGAGCGCGCGCATCAACGATTCGCCCTAATTCTATCAGGCGACCTTCTTGACCGTCTTCGCATCCCATGGGATAATTTCGATTAACAATAGGTATTGATACAACACTCATTTCTTTAATTTCTCTAGTATTGAAACAGATTTTTCAATTAATTCCCGCGCATTTTCGTTTCTTTCGCGCAAATTTTTAACCTGTTTAGTTAAAATAGCCACCTCTAAATCAGTTTGCTTGCTGGCACATTGGGCATCAGCGCGTAAATGCAACGCCAAAGATTCCAAAGAATCCAATTCTTGAAAAATTTGTTCTTTAATATCTGCCATATTTGCATTTTAAGATATTTTTTATATGCGTTCAACCGGAAAATATGATATAATATAATCTGTTAATAAGGTTAAATGGGAGATTTGTTGTATGAAAACCAAAATTATTTATATTTCTGGAAATGAAATTTTTGATATGAACGACATTCGTGCTGCTTTTGAAGAAGTTCGCAATGCATTAAATCTTGATAAAACAACCGTGTTATTCGGGGTTCCTGTTGATTGTGACGATGCAGGTTTTGCAACAACTACAACAAATTTACAACCAATAGAAACAACCACAGTTATTCAAGAAACAGAACCTGTCGCAGAAATCACAGAAATCACCGAAGAAGAACCGGAAACACTTGAAGAACCAGATATTCAACCAGAAATTGCTGAAACAGAAATTATATCCCAAGAAGAAGAAATCATTGAAAAACCTATAAAAAAACGCGGACGTCCACGCAAAGTTGTTGTCCAAGAACCAACCGATACAGAACAAATTGAAAGCGATACACCTGCATTGAAAGACGAAACTGATAACGAAGAAGAAAAAGTTGTTCCTATTCTGTCTGTGTTATCAACCAAAGAAGATGACCAACAAACACAGACCGAAGAAGAAAACATAGAAGCATCAACAGACACACCAGACGAACCTGTTGTGATTGAACAAGTTTCTGTCACATCCCAAGAAATTAATATTATTCACGAAATTTCAGAAAACGAATCGGAACAAACAGATGTTGAACAAACATTTGACCAAGACGAAGAAGCAGATAACGACGAAGAATCTTTGGAAAAATTATTATCTGCGATGACCCCATTACAAGAAGACGCATTAGAAAAACCGATTCCTGAAGCACCTGTTGCTCAACCAGAAGATGTTTCTGTGGATGCAACTTTACAACAACTTGCTTCTGAATTCGCTGAAAACCAAGATAAAATTTCCGCAGAAAATAAATCTTCTTCTCGCAGCAAAATCGGCAAATTGCGCAACATATTGCCATTCAAACAATCTAAACACAAAGACCAAGGTCTAGGTGATTTGTTTGGTTGGGCAGGTATTGCTGCTAACGATGAAGATTTTTCTGTTCCTGGATTTTTCACAAATGTCGCATCTAAGAAATAAAAATGGAATATTCAGATTTAAACATAGTTAATTTGTTAACAAATTCTGGTTTAACAGTAATCGGGATGGATAATGATTTTTTATATCTTGAAGATCCATCATGTATTTTTCCTGTGTTTGATACTATTTTAAATTATGCATGGATAGTGATATTAGTTTTAACAGCATTCATGCTTTTAGGATGGGGGGTGCTTTATATAAAGAACGGTGTCAAAGTAGATGATTTATTTAAAAATGCACGTTCTGTAATTTTAATTTTTTGTGTATTAAGCGTTGTCAAACCCGCGGTAAATTTAGTATACGGTGATAATCTGTTTGAAAAACAATGTGAAATCGAAAAAATTTCTTTAACCAATATCAAAGAATTATTAGATTCCAGAAATAAACAACTTTCAAAATCAAAAGATATGGAATTGTACGAATCTTTCAACGTGGTTGATTCTGGTGCAATCTATGATTCCACCGAAGAAATTCAATAAATTTTTATTTTTTATCTAATAAATGCATATTACGCGCAGAATAAATTACACCACCAGATACCAACAAATGGTCATACAAACCTATTGTCAGTTTTTCCAATGCGTTTTCTAATTCTTGTGTTATTGCTATATCCTGTAACGAAAAAGATGTATATCCAGATGGATGATTATGTAATAACACAACACTACGCGCATCTAAATCCAAAGCCTTTTTCACAATTTCACGAATATACACAGCCGCCCAATCAACTGTTCCTGAACTGTGCAATTCGTCTTTTATAAGTTTATAACACGAATCTAGATAAAACACATGAAATTCTTCGATCGGTTTATCTGCCAGCAACAGTTTGCAATAATTTTCCAATTTTTCATGATTATGAAATATAGGCGCTCCATCTAATGTCATCTTGTAATCCAATTGCATAAGATAATAAATCAATTTGAAAAACACAGCGGCATTTTCTTTTATTCCTTCGTTTTCTACCAAAGATTCAATTGGCGCCGACACTAAATGATGTATACCGCCATATTTTTTATACAACTGTCTTGACAAAGTACGCACATCACGCCTTGGTATAACATAAGTCAAAAGTAATTCTAAAATCTCATATTCGCTCAGATGACCTTCTATAAACTTTTTACGAAGTCTTTCTCTGTGTCCTTGTTGTAAAGATTGTAATTCTTGTTTGTTAATCATTTAACATTTTTTCTGTAAATATAATCACGCCATCTTCTGTGATACCCAATGTATGTTCCCATTGTGCAGATAAACTGCCATCCGCAGTTCTAACTGTCCAACCATCTTTTTCATCTGTCTTACACATCCAAGTACCCGCATTCAACATCGGTTCAATAGTGAACACAAAACCAGGTTGCATAATTAATTTATCGTATGCTTTGTCATAAAAATGTAAAATATTTGGATTGTCGTGCATAACTTTGCCGATACCATGTCCACAATAATCACGCACAATCGAAAAACCGTGCGGTTTTGCAACACTCTCTATAACCTTGCCTATTTCGGAAAGTGGCACCCCTGGCGCACAAATTGATATAGCAGCATTCAATGCATCCTGACAGGTTTGCACTAATTCTCGCGCTTTATTTGAAACATTTCCTATCATAAACATTCGCGAAGCGTCCCCATGGAACCCATGATATTCAGCAGTTAAATCAATATTTACAATATCACCATCTTTTAAAATTACATCATCACTTGGGATGCCATGACAAACAACTTCGTTTATAGAAGTACAAATGCTCTTAGGATATCCCATATATCCCAAATCAGAAGAACGCGCCCCGTTTTCTTTTAAAAATGCCGCAACCAATCTGTCTATTTCCCCAGTTGATATTCCAGCAACAATATAAGGTGTTATATAATCAAAACATCTGGCGACTAAATCCCCAGACACGCGTAATCTTTTAAAATCTTTCGGTGCATAAACAGATGATAACATTTTTATCCCCTTCGTTTCAAAGCCATTTTAGCCGTATGCGAAACCATTTTTAATGAAAAATCTCTTATTAAAATTTCTGGTTGCATGCCGCTTGTCCTGCACGCCTTTTCCAAATCATTTAATTTTTTCAAAGCACTAACAACTTCTTCTTCGGTCCATATTTTAACAGCCAAATTAAATTTATCAGCGACTTTCCAAAACAATTTTGGCAACTGACCATCGACTACTGCGGTCAGTAATTTAGAGAAGTGATTATATAACATACGAATCAACATATTAGCATCAGCACCACCATAAATTAACCTGTCCAATGCAACCATAGTTTGATTCATATGCCCCGCAGTCAAAGAATACATATAATCATCAGCACTGGATGCCGCAGTATCAGGCAAACACTTTTCGACATCTTCTAAATCTACAACATGTTTGTCCGAAACATAAATTGCGATTTTTTGTAAAAAACTGCGAGTTATACCCCTGTCACCTCCCATATGAGATAACATATAAGACATCGCATCCGGTGTCACCTGACGAATGCCAGCCTGGGCGGAAAGTTCTTTGTGGATAAGTGCTTCTAGTGTTTTTGCGTCATCATTAAAACACGCAATCGCAGCAATATTTGTTCCGTCTTCAAATAATTTGCGCAAAGAACCGATACGCAAATCCCCAGCAGTCACAATCACCGTTGCACACAAAGACGAAGATGTCACCAATTCAGCAATAATTTTTGTATCGCTGTCGCCTGCCCCAGATATAATAACAGCTTTGCGACCACCAAACATAGACGGGCTGAAACTTTCCGCAAAAACAGCATCTTGTTTTTCGCGCAAATCATTTGCGTCCAAAGTTAATAAATTACCTTTATCTATTTCTAATTTTTCAATGGCTTTATCACATAATTCATCAACCAAACCCGCATCTTGCCCGTATATCAACACAGCGTTAATATTTGCAATACCAGAATTAAAATCCGCTTCTCGCCATTTCATATTATTTATCTTCCGCCTTTTGAATTTCTGCGATTACGCGTATACCAATTTTATCAGACAATTGCTGTATAGTATTCAACACAGCATTATTATAAGATGCATTTGATGCAACCAAATACCGCACAAAAGTATAACTTTCTGCCGCAGATTCACTTCCTTGCGCAATTTCTTTGTCACCTTCTTTCAAAACATATGACGCGTTTAATTTAACCTCTTGCCAAAGGGCATCGCCTGCGCGTTCAAAAGCCTTGTACCGAGTGACAGGTTCTTGTAAATTCACAGTCAAAGAATATTTTGCATTTTGTTCATGAATACCACCAAATTTAGCATTTAAAGAATTTCGCAATTCTATACCATTAATACCACTTATGGGGGCAACATAAACATCCGTACTGTCGCCCGAAAAAACGGGCTTGAAACTGCACGCAGCGACCATTAAACAAAGAATCAATTTTTTCATTGGTTTTTCCTGTTGAACTTTAATACAATATTAGCTACACTTTTGATAAATCGCAAGAGGGAATTAGTGAATATTTTTTTAATCCTTTTGTCCATAATAATCATGGCAGGATATTATGTTATGTCCAGCCCTTCTCAGCGAATCATCGAACACGAAACAGAATATTCTATTAAAAAGGCTGATTTGCGCTCTATCGCGGAATGTGTGGTTTCTTCACAAAATGCCGCAATGTACGCAGAAGATTTTGTGGACGATTGCGTTGAACGCTTTGAAGTAATCAGCCAATATGTCTGTATGAATAAATCATACAACGTGATTTCATGCGATTCGGAAGCCGGAAAAACACCAACTTATAACTTCATAATAACTACCAGTGCCCCCCTGCCCCAAGAAAAATATAATAATATGTTAGAAATACTGGAACAATACTATCCGGATGCGGGAACATTTGGCATATTTTTAAATTCGGAATTGATGTCTGCGGGCGCAATTGCACGACGCTCTATCCCGCAAAAAATTATAAATGCAGCACAATTAACAAACGGACAATTAATATACATTATGCAATATAAAATTCCAGAAGACACAATCGACTATCCTGTTGCGGATGGTTCTACCATAGATTGTCCTTCTGGTACCATGAAAACCTATCGCTTTGGTCGTTGGCAGTGCATTGAATATAATTATAAAATATCATGCACAGGAGATACGATATGGGATGAATCTGTCATGGATTGTGTCGAAGACGAAACCAGAAAACCACTTTGTTCTAATAATCAAACGGCGGTTATGGTGGATAATATCTGGGAATGTGTTGACCCTTTTGCCGACAAAGATTGTCCAGACGGCATGATTGCGCGCCTTAATTACAATGAACTTGCATGGGAATGCGTAGAAGACCCGAACAGCACCAAAAAGGTAAAAAAATGCGATAACTTGGCAAAAACCCCAAATATAAAGGGCGGAATTGGCGCGACTTTGCGTGTCCGTTCTATATCATGTACAGATTGTGAAACCCCAGTGGTTGATGAAGACACTTGCGAAACCTATTGTGTTGCTGATGCAACAAAATTAAACGACCCGAAATGTTATACCTATCCAATTGAAGAATGTTCTGGCTCAACCCGCGGAATTTATTTTGGCTTTAACCCCAGATCTCGTATTGATTCAATACCTGAATTGAAAGATGTTTCGATAACACTGGACACAGAACACAGTCAAAACCGCAAATTCAACTGTCTAGATTGTGGCATGGGCGAAATTGACACAGAAAAATCAATCTATCCATACACCGCGGTTTGTAAATGAAACACATTTGATATCCCAAAATTGTTGCAATAAAAAAAACCTTTTTCATATTTTTTGAATTTTTTACAAAAAGACTTGACAAACAATATATTTGTATATAAGATATACGTATCTAAATAACAAAAAGAGGTAAAAAGTGACAAAAACAACAGATCAAAAGAAAATTAAATCCGGCAGTCCGTTACCTGGTATCTTGATTGCGATTGGTGCGTTCATAGTGGCTGTTAGCGGTGGTTCCATGGATTATTATTATGCAGCAGAAGATGAAAACCAAGCACTTGGGTATGAAAAGAACGAAGTTGATTACCAACAATCCAAAAGAGAAGAAACCAGAGGTTTGATTTTGGGTGGCACCCTTGTTGCCGCAGGTTTAATAGCTCTAAAACGCAAAGAATTACAAAAATAAATACAACATAAGAAAAAGGTTAGATTTCTAACCTTTTCTTTTTAAAAGTTCGTAAATGTGTGAAATGATGGATGTTTTTGATACCCGACTTACGAACTCATGCAAGTATTGGAAAACAAAGATAAAACCGCAAAAATGCGGTTTTATATATTTTATAATCGCGGCCGCGGCATCGCGTGCGATGACGGGACGGATGGCAGAACATACTGTGTAATTCATGAATTGATTTTATTCGTGAATTGTTGTCGTTCGGGAAAGATGTTAAGGTATTTTGCTTGAAAAGTATCGCATGTTTCTATATTATTTGACCTGCAAATAAAAGATTGGTTCCAGACAAAGTATAAAATTTGAAATAAAAAGGTATAATAATGTCAAAATTTTCAAATGAATATAATATCAATGTGGATAATACATATCCATTTAATTACAGATTAACACCTGTTGCTCTGTCAATGTTTGTTCAAGATACAGTTGCAAGATTCCTAACATCTAAAAATCTGGCTTCTTTTCATATCATAAAAGACAACCTAATTTGGATAATAAAAGAAATGAATATCGATTTGATACAAGATTTGCCTTTTTGGACCGAAGACATAAAGATAGAAATATGGGTTTCTGAAATATCTGTTTTGAAAGTTTACACTGATTATAAGGTATATCATAATGATGAACTTATTGCACAAGGGAACATATTATGGTTGATCATTGATAAAAACACAAAAAAAACATACAGACCAGATAAATTTGTCGACAAATTAGAACAAATTGATGAATTAGTATTGGGACCGCACACTAAATTTTCTTTACCCGAACAAAAGGAAAAACATGTTGAAATAACATATAAAATAAATCAAGGCGATGTCGATCATAATGATCATGTAAATAACAGAAGTTATATTCGCATTGCTGAACTGACAGCTCCACAAGGATTTGAGCAAACTCATATGCTCAAAAAATTGAAAATAAAATTCAACAAAGAAACTTTTCTTGATGATATTTTAACTTGCACTGCATATACCACAGAAACACCAAATAATTTTGTTCATAAAATAACCAAAGAAAATGATTCTATTTGTGATATAGAAACACTTTGGGCAGAAAGAACAGATAACACAACAATAGCAGAATGCAATTTAAATTTGATAAAACAATAAAATATCCATAACAAATTCGAACAAATAAAAAGGTTAGATTTCTAACCTTTTCTTTTTAATAGTTCGTAAACGTGTAAAACGGTGGTGGTTTTTCATACCCAACTTACGAACTCGTGGAATGATTGTAAATCTAACAAAAAAACCGCAAAAATGCGGTTTTATCAATCTTGGCAGGACCACTTAAGCAATTCACGAATTATTGCGGTTTGTGAAAGATGCTAAAATGTTTATTGGAAAATAATATTTGACATATATTTATTTTTGTCTATAATACCAGTATGACTATTATAAACAGATTTTTTAATTTATTTCAACGCAAGACGGTCAAAGACACGCCCGTTGTTGTTATGCCTGCCAAAATTGTAGATGATAAACCGGTGGTAAAATACGTGGAACGCGTAATAAACGCAAACAACGTGGATGCATATCGCTCTGGACGTGCACTGTTTGTCGCTGGGGATCATGTAAACGGTGCTAAATACGTTGTTGTTTACAGATACGTTATTGACCCAGATTTGCATTTGGATGCGCAAGACCAAATAACCCAAAACATAGAATTTATTCGTGCAATCGAGGGTGATACAATCAAACACGAGGTAAAACATATGCAAAATGACCGTTTTGGTAATCCATTGTTTGTTGTGACCAACTATTATGAAATGACAGGTCTGTATGCATTTGATGAGGTTTCGGCCTTTGCCACAGCATATTTGAAACATGATAAACCAACCCACAAAGAGGTTTGCAACGCTGTTTCTCGTGGAATAGACGATTTGTTGGAACGTAAATCTGTATATATTCCAAGACATGTGAATCAAGTTGCTGGTCTGATTGGTTTTAAATTTATGGCCAGAAATGCAGAAAGCACTTTGATGCACAATTGGGAACCGCCAAAGCAATATTCAAGAACATTTAATACAATAGCAAATGGATATTTGACTTTTGATGGCCAGGGTGTACGTGATGAAAACGGCACTATACCTGCAGAATTAAAAGAAAAATTAAGACATTTGCGCCATGAATACGAAGATGCAACATCGCAAACATTGCGTAAAATTATGCAAGGATTTACCCGAGATTAAAAACAAACACGTGGCAACAAAAAAAATAAAACGACCACCAAACGGTGGTCTTGAAGTTTCGCTCGGCACTTTGTGCCTGTGCAGCATTCCTGACGCATCGCGATAAATCGCTCTGCTACTCATAGTGGCAGAACATACTGTGCAATTCACGAATTGATTTTATGCGTGATTTGTTGTCGTTTGGGAAAGAAATAAAAACATTTTTGCAAATTTTGTGATATAATTACTTTTGAATAACGAAAGGAAACAAAAATGAACCGCAGCATTAAATTCAAACTTAAAAATGGTAAAATTGTCACTATTCGTCGTATTCGTGGGACAGATTATGATGCTATGATGAAATTTTTTGATAAATTTGTTCGTGACCCTGGTGTAAAATATACAAGTCAATATCTTGGGCAACCCAAAAAGAACAAAGAATCGTGTATTAAAATGTACGATAACCCAAATAATTTATTTCTTGGTGCTTGGGATGGCGATAATTTAATTGGTGAATCTACTATTACAAGAATTGCACCAGACAACCCGAAATATCGCGGTTTAACCGGTGAAACAGGCAGTATAATTCTTAATAAATATACATCCCAAGGGCTTGGTGGCAAACTTAAAACTATTATTGAAAAGTGGGCACGTGAAAATGGGGTGCATAAACTTTATGCCGAAGTTTATCACAAAAACATTCGTTCTTTGAGTAATTTGTTAAAACACGGTTATACCATCGTTGGAATAAAACACGATGCCGCAATAATCGATAAAGAATGGATGCACGAATATATTCTGGAAAAAATATTAGAAAAATAATTCAAATACCCACAATGAATACGAACCATGGGAAAGGTTAGATATCTAACCTTTTCTTTTTAAAAGTTCGTAAATGTGTGAAACGGTGCCTATTTTCACCACCTAACTTTCGAACTCGCGAACATATTGGGAAATAAAGGAAAAACCGACCCAAAAGGTCGGTTTTGATTCTTGGCAGGGTCATCTGTGCAATTCACGAGCTAATGACTTACATGATTTGTTGTCGTTCGGGAAAGATATTAAGGTGTTTTTAGATAAATATGTTTAATTCTTGTGTTTAAATTTTGCAAAACAATTTGTATCACGAAAACGATTTTCGTATTTTAACCACCTGTCTTGTTTCAAAACAGCTTCCAACTCATACCCCAATTTCTTTGCAACATTTACAGAATTCTTATTTCGAACATCATTATGAATAATGATTTTATTGAACCCATTCTTGAATAATTCTTGTTCCAGCACGCGTACAGATTCCATAACATATCCGTTACCACGATAATCATTTGCCAGCCAATACCCAAGTGCTACCTTTTTATTACCAGAATCAACTTCTACTGCACCACACATACCAATTATTGTATCGTTCAGGACAATAGCGTATTCAAAGGCATCGTCATTATCCCATTTTTTATCAGATAAAATTAGAAAATTATGTGTATCTTTCACAGATTTGGTATTATTTAACCATTGCATCCAAGGCAATAGATATTTCTTGTTTTGCATCAACACTTCATACATCAACTCTGCATTATACATTGACGGTTCAAGATGCATTAAAATGATTCTTTTCCCTTTCAATATGATTTTCATTATGGTCCTTTTTTATATGTAGATTATATCATAAAAAGAATCAAATATCTAATTTAAGTTCGTAAATTGGTAAAACGGGCTATGTTTTTAACACTCAGCTTACGAACTCGTGCAAGTATTAGAAAACCAATAAAAAACACCGCTTCGTGCGGTGTTTTGATTTCTGGCAGTCCCACCGCTTCCTCGATACACAATAATAAAAATCTATAAAAACTCCCTCGGCTAATGCCTGCGGGGCATTCGTAATGTGTTCGCTACACTTTATTTGCGAACACAAACTCATAGTCGTATTAACAAACTCCGTTTTTATGATTTTTCTAATTGTGTATTCTCGTA
>JAFXVM010000001.1 GCA_017524525.1 Alphaproteobacteria bacterium
ATCCCAAACACGAACTCTGTTTGCTCGATTTTCAATCCTTGCTTCGCTTCGGTGAAAATCGGCAACGGGTGACCAGATTGCTCCGCTATCGCTACGCTCCCTTGCAAAATTTGCCTATCGGCAAAGCGGTGTTATTCCACCTTTTTGCTACGGGGCGGGTGACCTTTCCTCGATACACAATATCCCAAATACGAACTCTGTTTGCTCGATTTTCAATCCTTGCTTCGCTTCGGTGAAAATCGGCAACGGGTGACCAGATTGCTCCGCTATCGCTACGCTCCCTTGGCTCGTTCGCTTCGCGAACCGGCATACTTCCGTCTGCCTCTCGCCTGCGGGTCGAACTGGCTTCTGCCAGTTCTAGAATCTGGTCACACCGAATAAATTAAAATACCGCCACTTCGGGCGGTATTTTAATTTATGGGGCGGGTGACCAGATTCGAACTGGCGACATTCGGTACCACAAACCGACGCTCTAACCAACTGAGCTACACCCGCCATAACTTTGTGCATCGTGGCTTTGCCATCAGCAAAGACAGATGGTGGAGCTGATCAGACTCGAACTGACGACCCCTTGCATGCCATGCAAGTGCTCTACCAACTGAGCTACAACCCCATGCAGTGAAACTTATTTTATATTTCTTCTTGCAAAAAGTCAAATCATTTTGCTAACCTTTCCATTAGGTTATATTTTTAAGGAGTTTTTTATGGATTATTCTTTACTTAAATCCGAAGCCGAACAAAAGACGGCTCAAACACTGGAAGTTTTACAAAACGAATTTGCTGGATTGCGCACTGGGCGTGCTTCTGTGCATTTATTGGATGGTGTCAAAGTGCCTGCGTATGGTTCCGAAATTCCATTAAACCAAGTCGCAACTGTATCTACACCAGATAACCAGACTTTGTCTGTGACTGTGTGGGATATTACTAATGCGCCTTTGGTTGAAAAAGCGATTCGCGATTCGGGTTTGGGTTTAAACCCAATGACTGCGGGTGGTGTTATTCGTCTTAATATGCCACCATTGACCGAAGAACGCAGACGCGAATTAACCAAAGTTGCTGGCAAATACGCAGAAGAAGCAAAAATTTCTATGCGCAATATTCGCCAAGATGTTATGGGCAAAATTAAACGCGCTGTCGCTGACAAAGAAATTTCCGAAGACGATCAACACAAATACGAAGAAGATATTCAAAAAGTATTCGATGGTCGTGCTGGCGAAGTTGATGCAATGCTTAAACAAAAAGAAGCAGATATTATGTCTGTATAACAATAAACAAAATATAAAACTTAACATTTTATATCAAAGGATTAAAAACATGCTTAGATTTTTCAAAAAACGTAATCAAGAACCTGAAAACACTTTGAAAAAAATACCGCAACATATCGCTTTTATTTGTGATGGGAATCGCAGATGGGCAGAAATGCGCGGTCTGCCACCACTCGAAGGACACAAGGCTGGTATTTCTAATTTTGAAAATATGGTTGATTGGTTTATTGGTCGTGGCGTTTCTACGATGACTTTCTATTTGTTTTCTACGGAAAATTGGAACCGTTCCGAAGAAGAAGTTAATTTCTTGATGGATTTGTTCTGTACAGAACTTGAAAAAAATATTAAGCATGCCACAGAAAAAAATCTGCGCTATCGTGTTATCGGCACACGCGAAAGATTGCCAAAAAGATTGGCTGCACTTTGTGATAAATTGGAAAAAGAATCTGCTGAAAATACTGGTGGTACAATTGCATTCGCGCTTAATTATGGTGGTCAAGATGAAATTGTGCGCGCTGTGAATGCTGCAATTGAAGACGGACAACCTGTGACCAAAGAATCTTTTGAAACATATCTTGATACAGGCGAATTGTTGCCTGTGGATTTGATGGTTCGCACCAGTAATGAATGCCGCATTTCTAATTTCTTGCTTTGGAAATTGGCTTATGCAGAATTGTTGTTTATCCCAGAACACTGGCCTGATTTAATCAGAGATGAAAAATTATGGCAACGCGTTTTGATGGAATATCAAACACGCGACCGTCGTTTTGGTGGTGGAAAAAAGAAAAACTATTCAGGAAAACAAAAATGAAATTAAGTGATTTATCTAATACTGTACTAAGGTTTGTGTCTGCTGCGATAATGCTGATTGCATTGGTTGGTATAATCGCACTGGAAGTGAATTTTCCAAATGTTCATGTTGTAAGATGGGCTGGCGTTTTAATTATGATTGGCGCTTTGGCTGAGATGTTCAAATGTTTAAGCGCAACAGATTCCGAAACATTTAATAAAAATTCTTTTTATTTTATAACTTTCACTGTCTGGTTGTTTTTGATGCTGGTGTCCGTCTATTTTGTGGGGGCGCGTCCTTGGATTATGTTATGGTTATTGTTAACAATCGTGGGGGCAGATGTCGGCGGATGGCTTTTTGGGCTTTTGTTCGGTGGTGATAAAATGTGGGAAAGAATATCTGCACGTAAAACATGGTCTGGACAAATCGGGGGCATTATTTGCGGAACTGCAATGTCTGTGTTGTTCTTCTTGTATTATAAACCATTTGGCGAAGATGCTTTGTTTGCGGTTTTATTTGGTTGCACAATATCGTTGTTGTCTCAATATGGTGATTTAACTGCTAGTTTTATCAAAAGATGTTTTGGCATCAAAGATTTTGGAAATCTGTTGCCTGGACACGGTGGAATACTGGACAGATTTGATGGCTGGATTTATGTCTTGCCTTTCATGTGGTTTTTTATTAAATAACAATATAAAGACAAGGGAAAAAGAAAAATGCATACCATTATAACAATTATCGCTTTGCTTATCGTTCTGGGGGTCGTCGTTTTTATTCACGAAGCGGGACATTTTATGGCAGCACGCTGGGCTAAGGTTCGTGTGGATGCGTTTTCTATTGGATTCGGTCCTGCTATTGTTAAATGGAAAGACAAACATAATACCGTATGGAAATTATGCTGTTTGCCTCTTGGTGGTTATGTTTCTATATACGGCCAAGAAGACATGTTTAATCGCAAAAAATATGCTGCTTTGCCAAAGGCTAAAAAGATTGGACATTATCTTTCGGCGCCTGCGTGGAAGCAGTTTATAATTATTGCTGCGGGCGTGTTCATGAATTTTATGTTGGCATGGACAATTTATTCGGCTGATTTCATGTTTCGTTCTAGAACTGTTCAACTGCCTGTTATTGGTCAAGTTGTTCGCGACAGTGTTGCTTTTAATGCTGGCATCAAGGCTGGCGATGTCATAGTGAGAATTGATAACACTCATATCACAAATTGGGGCGAATTAATCATCGCAAAAGAATTGGCTGATAAACACAATGCTAATGTTTTAGTCGCACGAGAAGGCAAATTGCTAAATGCGACTTTGATGCCAGCTGAAAGATGGGGGCTTATTGCTGACGGCAGCAAAACAACAACCAGCAAGAAAGGTTTTTTCAATGCTTGGTATTGGGGACTGCGTGAAACATACCACCAATCTAAAACTTTGCTAATCGTGTTAAAACAAATTATCACAGGCGAACGTTCATCTAAGCAATTGGGTTCATTTATAACTATTGCGCAGGTATCTGGACATGCCTTAGAAACAGGATTCTTTGTGTTCTTGTCTATTATCGCCCTGCTTTCTGTGAATTTGGGTGTAATTAATTTGTTGCCTTTGCCCGTGTTA
Organism: Alphaproteobacteria bacterium; assembly: GCA_017524525.1. GTDB lineage: Bacteria > Pseudomonadota > Alphaproteobacteria > Rs-D84 > Rs-D84 > Enterousia. Next base: position 3,669 of record JAFXVM010000001.1, read on the forward strand.
GACGGTGGATATTTGCTTATATTAATCATAGAAGCAATATCTCGTCGCAAACTGGGTGGCAAAGCAATGGAAATAACCATTATCATTGGATGGATTTTAATTGCGCTGTTATTTGCTTTCACTATGTGGAACGACATAGCGCGAGTATTTGGATTAAGTTAAAAAAAGGGGTTCGCTATGATAACAAAACAAGTTGCTGCGTGTACAAGAAGACCAAGACAAGATATACAAGAGGCCATTGATTTAGCACGTCAAACAAATGACGAAGTTATGCTGGTTTTCGGTGATGTCGTCACCTTTGTGAACAAAGATTCTAAGGTTGGTGCAATTATCCCGGAAATTTATGAAAAAATGAATTTACGCAATTACATACACTTTATAAAGCCAAGACAAAAATGAAAATAAAAACTTTGAAATCTTTGTTGATTGTAATGATGGGGCTATCGTGCGCAACAGATGCTGATGCTGTCGTGTTATCGCGTATTGATGTAAGTGGCAATCAACGAATGGACGCTGAATCTGTGCGCATTTTATCCGAAGTCAAAGTCGGCAACAATGTTAATTCCGAAACAGTAAATGATGTTGCTAAGAAATTACAATCCAGCGGATATTTTTCTGCCGTTAACGTATTCCTTAGTGATAATGTCCTTAAAATCAAAGTTGAAGAGGCACCAATTATAAATATTGTGACGGTTGAAGGAAACGACGAAATCGATACAGATGATTTAAAGAAAGAAATCAAAACCAAAGAACGCGCTTCGTACGATAAATCTGTGATAGGTGGCGATGTTCAACGCATGCTGACTTTGTATCAACGCAAGGGCTTTTTTGGTACAAAAATAAATCCAAAGAAAATTAATTTGGATAACAACCGTGTAAATGTTGTCTATGAAATCAAGGAAGGTCATCCTACTTATATTGAAAATATAGATTTTGAAAACAACAAAAAATTTCGTTCACGGACTTTGCGCGGTGAACTATTGTCGCGCGAACATGCGTGGTGGCGTTTTATGACGCAATTTGATGTGTATGATGAAGACAGAATTCAATATGATCAACAATTATTAAATCAATTCTATATGCGAAATGGTTTTCTGGACTTCCGCATAACCGATGTCAAAGGAAACTTCACAGAAAACCGCGAATATTATTCTGTAAAATATACTGTTGACGAAGGTGAACAATACAGAATTGGCACAGTTTCCATAGACAACCCTTTTGATGATGTGTCAAACAAAGAATTAGATAAAGCTTTAACAATATCCAAAAAAGATATTTATAATATTGACGAAATAGACGCCACCATAGAAGCATTGCGCGGGGCGGTTGCAGATCACGGGTATGCGTTTATAAGTGTCGAACCTGTGACTGAAAAACACGATGACACGCGCACTGTGGATATAAAATTCGAAATTAAAAAGACTAATCGTATTTATATCAACAGTATAAATTTGCTGGGCAATGTTCGTACTTTTGATAATGTGATTGAACATCATTTGCCTATGCGCGAAGGCGATCCTTTTTCATTGCAAACAATTGAAACAGGTCGTCAAAATTTGATGCATACGCGTTATTTTAAAGATGTACAAATGGTGCCGACGCGTCTGGCTGATGCGAATATGATGAATTTGGATGTAAAGGTTGAAGAACAACCAACTGGTGAATTATCTGGTGGTTTAGGCTGGTCAACGATTAATGGTTTTATGGTTGATGCTGGGATTACCGAAAACAACTTTATGGGACGCGGGCAGATAGTACAAATCAAGGGGTCCATAGCACAATACCAACGCCAAGCATTGTTTAGTTTCACAGAACCGTTTATATTCAATCGTGAATTATCCGGCGGGTTTGATATATCTTATACACAATATAAATATTCCAGCCTTGGTGGATACGGATATGATCGCGATTCTTTTATGGTTGCTGGGCGCTTGGGGTGGAGATTAACAGACCATTGGACACAAACCATGCGTTTATCTGCTTCGTTTGACCAGAACTATGATTTACAATTGGGTGGATGGCGCAAAGCGAATCTTTACACACTGGGCACAAATTTGCGCTATTACAATTTAAAAACAAACTTCCAACAAAATACTCATACTGGTATTGTTGGTAATTTAGGTGCAGCATATACTGGTTTTGGTGGCACAAATACTTTTATGAGGTATAGCGCAGATATTACAGGACTGGTGAATTTCCTTGATGACAGATGGCAATTAAAATCTTCGTGGGAATTTGGTTATTTACAATCTTTGGAAAGTGATAACTATATACCGCGTGTTTATCGCTATTTCTTGGGCGGAGAATCTTTGCGCGGTTTTGATGTCGCAGGTGTCGGTTCAAGAAACTGGTTTTACAGAAGTTATTCTTTGGGGGGCTTATGGCGTGCAAACGGATCAACCCAGTTAAATTTCCCGATATTTATTCCTGATGAATATCAAATTAAGGGTTTCGTGTTTGCTGATTATGGTATTTTAGGCAAACCACCAAGACGTGAATTTGAATATAAAGGGCGCCCGAACATCATTGACGAAGATTGGAGAACATCTGTGGGTGTTGGGATTTATTGGAATACACCAATGGGTCCTATGAATTTCTCGTGGGGATGGCCATTGAAAGTCAACAAGTATGATGACGAACGCAGATTCTTGTTATCTTTTGCGACACAGTTCTAATTGTTTTGTCTTGACGGGGGGGATGAATTTTTCTTATAATTTTTAAAAAGAAAGGAGAAGGCATGAAAAAATTTCTTGTAATTTGTACATTGGCGATTGCTGGTTTATCAATGTCTGGTTGTGGTCAAATATACGACAGTGAACCAGTCAGCATTGGATATGACAACAATGAATTAAAACTAAGTCCGTGTGCTTGTATTTTGGTATACCAAGCCTAGAGATTTATATCTAACATGGGGGGATTGATTGGATTACCCAAACAATTTTAACATACCTGCGTTTCGTGCGGGCAAGACTATTGCCCTTTCCCGCACTGTTGCTGTTTGGATTTCAATTGTATTCTTTTTAATTGTTGCTGCATGTGGATTTATAATATTACAGATATATTTTAAGCAGAATTTTCCATTTTTATTATCTGTTGACCCTTTGACTGATGAATGGACTGTTATCACTTATCCAAAGGAAAATAAAAAGAGCATATCTCAATACAAATTTATTCAAGAAAAATTGGTTAATGATTTTTTCATTGATTGGTTTACTATATCCAGCAACAATAAAATTAATGAAATGAGATGGCAATCTTGCACCAGAGATGATTGCAAACAACCTGATAAATTTAACCCTTCAAGTATCACATGCTCTTTGGCTTGTAAATCTTCTGTAAATTTATTCGAAGAATTTACAGCAAAAGTTTTACCTGATTATCGCGCAAGGGTTGAACAAGCAAATGAAACTTGGACTGTTGACGGGAAAATAATCACCCCTATTTCTGTCACACCAGACAGCAGTTCTTGGCAGGTATATACTGTTATCAAATCTTCTGTGATGCCGAGTTTTGACGTATTAATTTTCATAGACATTGCGCGCGACATTGAATCATATCCTGTGACTTTTGGATATTATGTCAGCCAGTTTAACTCTTATCGCATAGGACTTTATAATGAATAAATTGTTTTCGTTCTTTGGCGGTTTGATATTACTCGCAGCAGTTTTTGCGATGTTGGTTTTGTCTGCTTTGATTTATCGCGCAAATGAAAATTCTTCTGTTAAATCTTATATATTTCAAATGAATGATTGGTCAAACGAACGATTGGGAATATTGCAAAATATAAACGATATTTCCGCAAACGATTTACGCAACAGGTTGATAAAAAAATATGTGTCCGAATATTTTAAAGTTATCCCAGGAGAAATCGATGTTACAAAAAGACCTGTATTGCGGATGCTGTCCACACCAGAGGCTTTCTCGCAATGGGAACAAGGCGAAGCACAGACAATATTAAAAATGTCAGAACAAAAAATGTTTCGTATGGTGACTGTTGATGATACAGGGATTGCTGTGAATTCAAATGAAAATGTTCAATATGACCCAAGCGGCAATGCAGAAAAAATATATTATGTTATTCGTTATTATATGTCAACATGGGCAGAATCTAATGTAATGGCTACAGAACCAGTATTAGAACAAGGAACCTTGTTCATGGAAGCACGCTTTTCGCCCGGTCTGCGTGAACATGATGGTTTTGGAAACAAAATTAATATAAGAAAATATCTAGAAGAAGGTAATAATCCTGTGGGGTTGTTTAAATTCACAGTGACTAATATTGGGGATAAAATGATAAAATGATAAAGAAATTCGCATTTTTTATATTTTCGTATTTAGTGATGTTTTTGCCTTGCTCTTCGTTTGCAGACGAAATGGATTTCGATGAATTTGCTATTGTAGACCAAGAAGACACAACCATAAACACAGAAGATGTTTCTTTGAATTCGGGTTCTGGCGGACTGGATGTTAAACATTTTGATATCGCAGGTGTAATGTTGGGAATGAATTATGATGAAATAAAAAATTTGTTTTTTGATAATGGTGGACTTTATGCTCCTCGAAAGAAAGATAGTGTTATTTACACTATAAACAAAGAATGGAAATATAATCTAGATTACGAATGTCGACAAAATAATATATTTATTCCAGAGAAATTAGAAAAATGCATATATTCTTTGGCACAAAATCGTGGATTGCTTTATATTGCAGAAATACATTTAGAACGCGCTTTCACAGGCGAAATGTTGGACATATATTTTACGAGTAATGCCACAGACAATTTAGTTTGGAAGGTTGTTTATACTAATGATGCTAATGTTCTTGAAGGTGTTGACGGCAACGATGACAGATTCAGCAATCAACGAGAAAAAAAATTACTCGCTTTTTGGCAAGGCGTACTTGATAAATACGGACAGCCGAATTCAGACGAAGACAAATGGATTTCTTCTGAAAACGCGTATGATCCAATGATGCAGGCGTTCTATGGTCAATTGGTATTATCCGACAATGGTCTGGAAGCGTCTGATGCAGCGACAAATGTTCAACAAGCACGTAAAAATTTCCAAGCGAAACCTTATGCTTTCTAAGAAGACATCTTATCAAATTGGATTGTATTCTGAATTTATCGCCAGAATGTATCTGCGTTTTCATGGGTACAAAATATTAAAAAGTCGCTATGTGACAGGTAAAAATACTAATCGCGCAGAAATAGACATCATCGCAAAACATAAAAACACAATCGTTTTTGTTGAAGTCAAATATCGAAAAGATGTTTCTGCGGCATGGGATGCGATAACACCAACACAAGCCGCACGATTGCGTCGCGCCGCAGAAACTTATTTAATCAAAACCAGATGGACAGGTGATGCGCGCTTTGATGTAATCGTAGTATGTGGGTCCAAAATACATTGGGCTAAAAATGCAATTTAATTTTTTATAACTGCACTTTTAATCAAAGTCACATCTTCTTTGATTCCATCTATTTTTAATTGCAATTGTCCAATACCAGATTCCAGCATAGTCGTTCTGTTTTCAAGTGCTGTGATGCGCTGTTCTTGGCGTTCAATTTCAGCAACATATGAATCTTGGCGAGCAACCCAATAAATCATACCTGCAATAAATACTATTAAAAACCAACTATCACGCAAAGCATCTAAAAAAGATAAAAAATTTTGTTGTTTTGCCATCAGCACATCAATAATTTACCATAAAATATACGATGACACATTTGTATATTATGTTGGATTATTGCCTCTTTTTATAAAATTTTCTATTTGATGAATCAACGCATTCTGTGCAGCCCACCAACGCAAATCATCATTTGTTATATTTGGTCCAACAATGCGCTCTACGGTTATAGAACGCAAATGAGCCAACACTTGTTTTCCGCTCGCACTTAAAAAAGTACGAGCGTATTGTTTTTCAATATCTTTCATAAAGTTATCCTTGGATTAACATTTCTTCTTGAGCCATTTGAGCAATAGGTGCAATGTATTTTAATTCTGCATCACTGTGCAAAGATATTTTTTCTATCAAACCGCGACGAGATAATATCTGCAATCCACGTTCACACAAAGGCTTTATGAATTCGTGCAACAGTCTGCCGTATGTTGCCCCCAAGATTCGCACCATATCAGAATTACGCGCCAAAATTTCAGTAGCAGTCATTTCTTTGTCAGACAACAGTCCAAGTCTGTCTGCCAGCAAAGAATGCCTTATTCTGTCGCGCAAATCGCGCAGTATAATTTGAGAAACATCAAAATCGGCTCCGCTGGATAATGGCGTTAATCCTGAACTGCCAACTGCTTTTGGTATAATTGCCCCAGGTGTTAAATTAATGTTAGATAAATTGATAACACCATCATCATCTGCCTGCCAGATACCGCTGACCGCGATGGTCGCATTTTTTAGAACTAATTCTACAACTTTGTTCGCTGTTTTTATATCTGGCAAAGCACGCAAAACAGGTCCACGACCATAAAGTTCCCCGCTTACCAAAGACCAACGAAAGATTATATACGGATTAGTTTCAAATGTACCACGCGCCACTATGTTATTCTCTATATCGTCACCAACATCTATCCACGCCGTAAAATCTTTGCCAATTAAAGACTGAACTAATCTTATCGGTGTTTCCGGATTTGTTTTTATTGTGTCTTTCATGTGAGCCGGCATAGTTATATTTGGATACTTTTCCATTAAATCACATGCAGGTAATGATGTGGTATGGAATATCGCATTTGGCAATATCGCTATGTCTTTCATCGGTATAGATGTAAAAGAAAAAGCAGAAGATGCTCCTATGGGGTTTTCTGCCATGAACAAACACGCCGTACCTAAAACGACCAAATCTATATAACACTGATGAATTGTTGTATAAAAATTTGAATCATTTAAATGCGCACGCAATACTGATGTTGCAATTTCTGCATTTGGTGATTCGTCGCTTTCGCGAACCAGATTTATCCAAAGCGATTCTGGCGGCGTTAACAAGGAATACATAGATGCAGCCAAATTATCTACGGCATCCGCTGCAGTTGCATCAAATAATGTGGCAGATTCTGTATCATCTGTGGGAATTGTATAACGCATGGCAGATTTCCATCTGGACAGCCATACTTCACGTTCGTCCAACGCACGTTTATATAATTGCATAAGATTTTTTTGCATATATTTTCCTTTTTTTATAACAGACTAAAATCTGTTTTTGCTTTGATAAGACTGGTACGTTGACCCAGTGGCCTTGTCGGCCAAGGCTCCATTGTCAAAGCCCCAGCCAACGCATCCAGCCCGTCATCGTGTTCCACAGAACCAATCGGCGTCCAAGCCAACATTTCTGATAACAACATTGTTTTTTTGATTTTTTCATGCATATAAAAATGCCCTGTTGTTAACATCGGTTCTATGGCGTTTAAAATTCTTGTTTCTTTCTTTATATGATTTGATATTTGAATTATGTTTATTAACATCTGCTCTTGTTGAGCTTCGGTCCTGATTATTTCAGGCAACGCATTACCCAGCCCATTTATTTCTATGCCGATTCTAATTAAAAAGTGTTTTTTCATAAAATCTAATACTGTTTTACACTGATTCGCTAGTGGATACAAATCGTCATCTGGCACAGATATATAAAGAATATCGTGTACAAAGATATCTCGATTTTTGTCATCTCGATAAACCAAAACACAAACGCTGCCATCAGAATTATTTCTGCCAACCGAAGGATCCCAATAAAAACTGACACCTGATATACGATGATCGCCTATTTTACAGAAACGTTTATCAAATTCTTCGTCATAAAAATTAATGGCACCAGGATCAAGATGGACACGCTCTTCTGCGATGTATTCCAGCAGCATTTGAGCAGAAAAATGTCGATGACCAACCATTGTTTCCAATTCATGAATTTTTTCAAGCGGAAACATCTCTGGCCACGCCGGATTTCCGCTACTATCTATGATTGGGATTTTTAATTGTTTATATCCACTTAAAAAAGGTGTTGAATTATCAAAATTTTCGTTTAATCTAAAAGACATGGACTTTACCCCTAAATCTTTACCTGTTAATTTAGAAGCAGAACAAGCGGTTCTTGCTGCGGTGTTGATGAATAATCGCGCACTAGAATCTGTGTCGGACTTTTTGTTGCCTGAACACTTTTCACATGCTGCGCACCAAGAAATTTATAAGTTGGCTTTACGTCAGTTTGCTATTGGGATTCCTTTTGACATCATTACAGCAAAAACATATCTTGAACAACAAGGTATACTGGAAAGCGTGGGCGGTGTTGAATACCTGTCTAAATTGACCGCTGCGGGCGCAACAGTTGTTAATGTTGAACATTATGGTCGTATCGTTTTTGATAATGCTCGCCGTCGTGATTTGATAAGTCTGGGCCAAAACATTATTGATGATGCATACACCGAAGATTTGGATAAACCTGTTAATACACAAATAGAATCTGCTGAACAGAAACTGTTTAATTTGGCTTCAACTGGGCAAAGCGAACGCAATATCGTCACACTGGCTGACGCATTAAAAAGCGCAATGCAAGAAGCAGAAATTGCATACAAAGCAGACGGCAAATTGTCTGGTTTAACGACCGGTTTAGACGATTTAGATAAATCTATCAGTGGTTTACACCATTCCGATTTGATAATTATTGCTGGGCGTCCTGCTATGGGAAAAACCACACTGGCGCTTAACATCGCGTTTAATGCTGCCAATGCTATATTAAATGGTCGCGCAAATCAGCAATACAAAGGTGCTGTCGCGTTTTTCAGTTTGGAAATGTCTTATCCACAATTGGCTGCACGTATATTGTCTTCTCAATCAAAAATACCATCTTCTCGCATGCGCGAAGGGAGCAATTTGACAGACGAAGATTTTATGAAAATGTCTCAATATACGGACGCTTTGTCAAAAGTGCCTATTGTTATTGACGACACTTCTGAAATGTCTGTTCCTGGGGTAAAAACACGTGCGCGTCGCATAGCCCGCAAATTCGGTGGAATTGCGCTTATTGTCATTGACTATTTGCAATTGATGACTGTCCCTGGTGGGAAACGCAACGACAACCGCGTTCAAGAATTGTCTGAAATTACTCGTGGATTAAAAATCTTGGCCAAAGAATTAGATGTTCCTGTGATTGTGTTGTCCCAGTTGTCTCGTAAGGTCGAAGATCGTGACGACAAACGACCAATTTTATCAGATTTGCGTGAATCTGGTTCTATTGAACAAGACGCGGATATTGTCATGTTTACTTACCGCGAAGAATATTATCTAGAAGGACATTCCCCAGACAAACGCTTATCCGGTCTTACGTCCGATAATGCTATGCAGGCGTGGCAAAAACGTATGGATTTGTCCAGAAACAAAGCCGATGTTATCATCGCTAAAAACCGCCACGGAAAACCTGAAACTGTACATTTAAGTTTCTTTGGCGAATATTCGTTGTTTGATAATTTACAGCATTATCAACAAATACCAGACCAAGATTTTGACAATCAAATTCCACAATCGACAGATACAAACTCACAAACAGTGGTCGATATTAATGATATTCCTGACGACATTATTTAAATTTTTCTTGCCAAGTCTCTAAAAATTGACTATGATTTTGTCAACAACAGATTCCAAGGAGTTTGATTATGGCACAAGAAGAAATAATATTTCCTAATAATATCCGCAATATTCGTGCATCGAAAGGGATGAAAATGACGGAATTAGCAAGACGTGCTAATTTATCTTTGTCCGCGGTTTCCAAGATTGAAAAAGGTGTTCGTCGTCTTAATCAAAAACAATTATTAAATGTATGTACCATTTTGGGTTGCAAACTTTCTGATATATTTATTCACGAATCAGATGCAGTTGCACAAAACTGGCAAAACGAAATTAAACGCCGTTTAACAGATAATGAAGACAGCGGTTTGAAAGTGTTCGGTTCTGGTTTACGCAAGATTCGTCAACGTTCCGAAAAAACTATTGCTGATGCCGCTAAGGCTGCAAAAATGACTTTGTCTGTATACCATAAAATCGAAGTGGGTCAGCGCGAAGTTTACCAAGACGAAATTGAAGTTTTGGCAAAAGCATTCGGTTATACTGTGCAACAATTGTTCAGTGAAATTGCCCAATTATATAATTCTGGCGAATTAACAAAGCAGATAAACAAGGTTACTGAACGTGTAAAATCTGTATTAGAACCAGGTAATCCTGTATCTGGATTAGATGTTCACGGTGGTTTGTATGGTGCACAATTATACGATAATGCGCGCAAAAAATTAGTTCCTGTATTTGGAACACCAGACGGCAAAAGTATCAAATTCAAAAAATCTGATGAAACTATGATTGTTGCTCCTACGATGGTAGAAGGCCGCAGTGGTATTTATGCTGTTTTACCAAATTCAAAGCGTGTATCTGGCTTTATTCCTGAAACAGCATATGTTTTTGCAGATTCTGCTTTGGAACCAAAGGTCGGTGATTTGGCAGTTTGTATTGATGATGATTTTTCAAAAATGAAATCTGATACTGTAAGCACTGCACAAATCGTTCTGGTTCGCAAAGACAGTCATGGCAAAATCTATGGACACGTTGCGAACCCAGAAGAAAAAGTTATTGGCAAAACTATGCACAAAGTCATTATGATTGTTATGCAATAATTAATTACCAAACGGAGAGAGACCATGCCACAACAAGCCCATATAATCGCACAAAGATTATTGAATCTTTATCGCCAAGAACATGTTATTGAAGGGGGGTGGAGTGCTGTTAATAAAATCTTTCTTGAAGAAGCAACAAACGACCAAATTATCAACGAACTTCAAAATTTGCCCACAGGAAAAAAACTTGTCGCTCACATTGATAATTTGCGCAGTGGTAAAACCCCGATGGATACCATAGACAAAGACTTGTTGCCATATGGCGGTTTAATGTCAGATCAAGAAATCACCTTTTCTTTGAATCCGGAAGAGATTGCAGAACTGAAAAACGCGCTTGATAAATTTGAACCTTCCCCGGAAAATTTAGCAGAAATTAAAAAGTTATCTTTCGTTCAAAAGTTTGGTACCGATTGGTCAAAAGACATCAAAGCAGCGCTTGTTTCTCATCCAGATATGCTTGAACAATGGAAAACAGTTATTCAAACAGACAAGGCTTATCAAACGTGGTATTCTGCCAAAGAATTGTTGTCTGATACATTGACAGAACGTCATCGCGCTCAAATCCAAGCAGATATGCCCGAATATGAAACATTTTTACCTATGTTTGGTGAACAAGGCAAAGCGATGTTAACCAAATTGCGAACATTTATGTCTTCTGTGGCTTAGTTTGTTTTATATATTGTGTCTTTTGTGTGTGGCGTCCCGATATAAATCATCGATCCGTGTGGCGATAAAATAAAATCTAGTTCGCGCAACCTTTCGCGCAGATTTATTCTTTTTTGTTGTGTATTACATGTATTCGGTACTTCGACATCGTCGCATATTATCAAATCAGATCTCATACCAGTAATATTTCCGGTGATACCTTGACATATAACTGACGGTTCTCGAATTCCAATGGGACGTTTAATTGTGATTTTATGAGTACCCCATTCTTTTTTTACATCTGGTAAAATTTCACTGCAAAACGGATGATTTTCCAAAATGTTTTTGATATGCGACACCATTCGTGAAGCCAAACTTGATTCAGCAGATAATATTAATATTCGTGTTTCTGGTTTATGATATAAAACACATGCTGCAAAAACCCCAACTACCGTTGATTTCCCAGAATGTCGAAAAGCAGTCAACAATCCACGACGCGGTTCATTGATAAAAACATCTACTAAAAATTCCATTATTTGTTTGTGATGTGCTGGGGTCGAAAAACCAAGGATATTGTTCCAACTGTCTAAAAAATCAAAGGCTTCCGTAATCGTCATTGTTTTCATTATTGGCTGCTTCTGTGACGTATCCGTAATCGTTTATCAAACTGGGCAAAGCGCTGTCTAACACATTAAGCAAATTATTATAAAGCCCCAACACTGATCCGCCAGAAAGTTTATCTTCTATGGTTTGTAATGCATAATTTATTTGAGCCAACAAATTATCATGAACATTAGCCCAAGAAGACAAATCTATATCTATATTATGCAAATCTTGAAATGCAGCCAACAAAAAATTAAAATCAGAATTTAAATCTTCTGGATCTATTTTTTGGGTTGGTTGATAATCAATAGTTCGATTCAAAGACACCTGACGAAAAATATCTATGTGTTTACCAGATAACGGCGCAGAAGGAAACACAACCAGACCACCATTAAAATCTTGATTAGGGTTCACATCATATTGCGTATTATCCAATAACACATTATCTATTGCTACTTTGATATCTGCGTTTTGAAAAAAAGGAAAGGAAAAAACGAATTCTGTGTTAATTCCATCTCCTGTGTATGAAATCTTATACATAACATCCCCCTAGCCCGCTATTTTATCTATATTTGACAACCAAGTTTTTATTATGTTTGGTTTTTTCACTTTCGTTTTTTTAATTTTTTCTAAATTATCCTGTTTTTTTTCATCGTATGGTTGTGCAGTTTCTTCACGCAACCGCTGTAAAACTGCATTTTCAGAAAAGCTGTTTCCAGCATTACCATTTGCACCGAATTTTGCGCGTTGCGATGCTAACGCTTTTTTTATCAAATTTGTTTTAATATTTTCATCTGCTGCAATTTGAGCCAAAATTTTTTGACGTTGATTTTCAGCGGTCTTTTTTGAATTATTGTAATCCAAGACTTTTGTCACATCTGATACTAGTTGTCCCATAAAAAACTCCTATTTTTTTATATTAAATACCAACCTTCTATTGACACAGATAATATTGTCGCTGGTAATTGTTCACTGCTTGAAATAGTCCACAAAGGTTCTATGGTGTTGCATTGTGTTCCTAATAAATTCATTGACAAATCACCAGTAAAACCAGAGTTGTTTTCGGCATATGCCCAATTAGGTATTTCCATACGATAATTATTTACAAACATTGTTTTTGTTTTTATAACTCGGACAGAAATTTTTCTGGTTCTAATTTTTTTTGGGCAATGACCATTTACTATAATTGGAAACGACGATACCTTGTAAGAAAATCCGTATGTATCTGCATCTTGTAATTTCGCATTATCAAATTTTTCAAGATATTGTGTATTATTCCTTTTGACGATAACATAAGTTTCATTGCCAACAACAGCCACATATTTGAACAAACCATCTGTTTTATAGGTTCCCCATGCTGCAATATCTGTATTAGCATAATTATGAAATACAGCCATAGAGCCATCTTCCATAATTAAAAATAATTTGTGTTTCACTGGATTATACGCGATGCTGGTCGGCTGGTTTAATAAATGTTTTGAAAACACACATAAATCCGTCGCATTATATTTATTGTTCAAAGTATCTAAATCTAATTCTCGAATATCTTTACCAGATTGAGCAACAAATACAGTACTGCCTTCAATTTGTTGTGGTGGCAAATATCTGCTTACAGTGCTACCTATGGCAGTATGTTTTTTTATATTAACATTTGATGGTGTTAGCGGTGTATTTGATATAGCCCATTCGCCAGTAGAAGTTAATATTTGTAGCGCATCGCAACTAACCAAATTGCATATTTGATTGTGTTGTGCTGATAATAAAACAGTATATATTGCTTCGTCGTCTAAGCCTGTTCCTGTATCAAAGTTATTGTATTCGCCAACTTTAGACATCCAAATATTATTTGGTGCAGACGGAGTTCCCCCAAAAACTAACCTGTTTTGGTGAAAAGCGATAGTCATAGGCCAACCACGTCTTGTGTTAAAGGCGGCTTCAAACCAATCTGTTATAGGAGTAATTGGTATCGTAAAATCACCATTTGTATAAACTGTTGCTATGCGAGCGCTTTGAACAGATTCTACTATCCACTGTTTATTGTTGACTAATAATCTTACGTTTAACCACGTATTGTCCCACAAATCCGCGCTTGCAGTAAATGTTGCATGGTTATTATCTATGTTACTGGTCCCGATAGTGATAGAAATATCTTGTGTATCATCATAACGCATAAATGGTATATTCAAAGTAGTGTTTGAATTCATATAAAAACGAAATACACTCAAAGAAAAACCATTTGCGTTTTTTGTTAATATTTGTGGCGCATAGTTAGGATGCACAAAAAACATTGTGTTAAATCTTTGAACGTATTGTAATTTATTCAAATCAGCACTATACCAAGGCGTGACAACTGTCGCTATTTTGTTGTCGTTATAATAGACATCTAACAATCTGTCGTAAAAAACTAGTAAATATTTTTCTGCATCATTAATTACAAACGGTACTAATATGGAATTATTTGCGATATTCTTTATCTTTTTTAATCCTGGTCTGCGTTTCAAAGCCCCGGATTCTAATACATCCATATTTTCAAGTTTTGCTACACCATGAACAGTATTTATTGCATAAAATTCTGGGGCTACTTCGCCACTAGAAAAAACATTTTGTGTTTTAAGAAAATTTCCCATTATGCAATCCTTTTTATTAAAATCTTGAATTTATCAAGGAAAAACTATTTATATTTGATTGATTCGAAGATGTACTGTCTATGAATTTAGCAGATTGATATTCTGATTCATACAAAGCCGTCATCATTTTAAAAACATTTGTGTCACCAATCAAAGGGATACAGAATTCTACTGCCAATTTGGTTGCAACTAATGTCGCAAAATACCCAGGAAAATCTTCTGGTGCAGTCTTTACAATCGCAGATACTTCCAAACTTTCCCCTGATGTGATTATTTTATTACCAATTATTTGTCCTTCACATTTTAATATACGCAATACATTTGCAGGTATAATAAAATCACCATTTGAATCTTTGGTTAAAATCAAAGTTTGTGTTGCAAATCGCCATGGGAACATTGCCAACAGAGTATCTGTTACGGAATCAAACAAAGTTCTTGATAATTGGGCAGATGCGGAATCTTCTCGCCAAGATTGGATAGGTTTTTCACCCAATTTCAACAAAGCCATTGAACATAAATCTATTTTTGTAAACATATCTTATACCTATTCATTAAAAATGGGTCGCATTTGCGACCCATTGTGTAAGAAAAAACGCGTTTATGATAACGCACCTACTGTGACTACACCTTCTGCAACAGTAATCGCTTTGATTGTTGCTCCATCAGAGCCATTAATCAAAATAATATCACCTGTATTCATTAAGGTTTTTACGCTTGAAAAATAGCCAGATGCAATTATTGTCGCCAATGTAGCACTTTCTTTGTAGTGCCACAAAGTAAAACCATTAGCATATGCAATCACAGACAAGTTTTTATTTTGAAAAGCCATTTTATTCCCTTTTGGTTATATGTTAAGCAGCATCGTCATCGCATTTGATACGAACAATACCTTCGTTATCAATCAAAACTGCACCCTGAGACATACTGTTGCTGATAAAGTGCGCAGCGCGTTCACCGTGCCATGTGATATCTGTTTTCACTTCTTGACCACATGCATGACCAATACTGGATGCATGGTACATAAAGCAATCACGGTCATCTCCGCTTGCCAAAGGAAGCGCGTTGCACAAAATCCAATTAACACCTAACCATTTTCTTGATTCACAACCGTCTACCAAAGGCAAAGAATTGCCAACATAATCAGCAGAAACAAATTCTGATATTTTTAACAATTCATTCCATTGATGAACACCAACAACTGCGAATCTACGGCCGTCATCTGGCACATCGTTTTCATTTAACTTTTCCAACGCAGCCATAATAAGAGCTTTGGTTAAACCTGTGCTGTAATCACCAACATATTGAGTTGCGTTATTCATAGCGCCGATAATTAATTCATCTGTTTTGCGTCCCAAAGCATAAGCCCCAGCAGATGCAACAACACGACGTTCGTCTACATTGGTTTTCAATTCATCCAATGCATCAACCCAATCGCCAGCATAGTAATCTTGTAATGTACATTCTACTGGCGTATGATTCAAATTCATCACAGGAACAATTCCATGACGAGATTTTGTACTGGCGATACCTTTGCCAACTTTTTGGAATGTTGTAGAAGCGCCAACCACTCCAGATTTGCTGCGAATTGTAGAGCGTAATTTTGTGCCCATTTGTTGATATGCTAAATGCACATCTGCTTCAAATTGTTTTATAAATACTTGGTCTACAGACATAGACATAAGAAATCCTTTTTGTTTAAGTTAACTGTGCCTTGTGGCATGAAAAAATTTTGATTGATGGTTATGCAAATAATGCGCCATTAAACAAAACATTACACACGGGTCCACAAAAATGGATTATCCAATAAAAAATTCAGTTAGACTTCTATCATCTAACTGAAAAATTTATCATAAAAAAATCCCCAAAATCTGCGATTCTGGGGACAAATAATTGATTAACTATTTATTATTTTTTCTTTACTACTTTTTTAGCAGCTGGTTTTTTTGCAGCAACTTTTTTTGCAGGTGCTTTTTTAGCAACTGGTTTTTTTGCAACTACTTTTTTAGCAGCTGGTTTTTTTGCAGCAACTTTTTTTGCAGGTGCTTTTTTAGCAACTGGTTTTTTTGCAACTACTTTTTTAGCAGCTGGTTTTTTTGCAGGTGCTTTTTTAGCAACTGGTTTTTTTGCAGCAGGTTTTTTTGCAGCAGCTGGTTTAGCAGCTGTTTTTGTGCATCCACATTTTTTCTTTAAGCCGAACATAATTCTCTCCTTTCTATGTTTTCGGATAGAACAAAATTTTTTTGTTCTTGTTTTATATTTTATATGAAAGAAAACAAATAGTAAAGAATAAAATGAATTATGAATATAATTTTTTAAAACCATTTTCAATTTTTCTAACATACTCTTCATCATGATCGCGCCAATATTTTGGATCGCGCATCATATCACGCAGAACATCATCTGTTAAATTTTCTGTCGAACTTTTATTTGTTAAAACATCAGGTTCCATTGATTGCATCATCTTGTATATACCTTGTATTCCCTGGGGTGTAGCGCACAATTCATCAAATGCATCTTTTGGTAAATATCTTTCACCAAACGCATTTATTTCACGTAAAGCATCTTTCATTTTTTCATCATCACCAAAAAAATTTTTCAATTCATTTATAGCATTCGTTTGATTTTGTAATTGAAATAAATTTTTTAATGTTGGTTGTAAAAATTCTTCTGCGATTGCATAAATTTGTTCAACTTGTTTTGAAGTTAAACCAATTTCATGAAATTTTTCGCGAACCGATTCGTCTTCAAACAAAGGATTGATTGGATAATCAGCAGCACTATCTGGGACACCAATTGCATGATTAAACTTTTGTTTTGTTGCATCATCACTATCATCTTTTGGCAAAGATATCATGTTGCTCATTTTCTTTTCGAGTTCACAATATGATTTTACTAACGCAGATGTATTTAATTCACCTTTGTCATCTAGAAATTTTTCTGGAATTTGTTCCATTAGATTTTCCTTTGGTTGAAGATTCTTGTTTAAGAAAATAAATGCCCCCCAATGTGAATATTGTTTGCAGCATTGAAAACACATCTGCATCACCAACAAGATATGCGCCCACAGCAGATACAATACCGACACTGGAAATAACATAAGTTTTACGATTTTGTAAATAACCGCCTTTGATTATTTTGTTCATGAAAATCCTTTTGTTATTTATAAATAATAAAGTATGTCTTCACATTCAAATATATAACCACGCGCAACTGCCCATTGTGGCATAACATCTGTGTGATGAAATTTAGTTGCGCCAAAAACACTGTCGCGTAAATTACCATGCAACATAGTTTTAACAACCCGCAAACACATTTGAAGCCTTCTGTCTTTTGTATCCACAGACAAAAATTTTTTTCGCGGAGAAAAATGATTTAAAGAGTCGAAAATATTTTTATCCGTTGCAATATCTTCAAAAGACTTTTTATATTTAACATGAATGTTATATATCATAGATGCCATTGCTTCAACAGCCTGCAAAGATACACCTTTTGTCTCAGCAAATATGATTCGTGCTAATTTATACGGTACAATTTGTGTATCGTCTGGATTGTTTATTAAAAATAGTTGCATGGTTTTACCTGTGTTGTGTTAATAAAAAAACCGCACAGCAAATGCGTGCGGAAAAAAACACAAGAATAAAAAAACCGCCCATCATGGCGGACAGAATTTCTATTCTTGATGTTGTGTATGATATCACAAATTGACATGAAAGTCAAGTGCTTTTAAATACTGATTTCGTCCCCGTATGTTAAAATATATCTGGTTCCTTCACGTAAAACCAATGCACCGTCTTCGTTAAGTCCCATTAATTCTGCGGGTTTGCCGTGGTATTGAATCGTTTTATTAAGACCTGCTGCCAAATCCATCCAACGTTCACGTACAACAGAAAAATTTGCACCACGCCATTTATCTATTTTTTTCATTAAAACATTCAAAACTTCTTTGATATCAACATCTGGCTTGTATTTATGTATTTTAGTTGTTCTATATTCTTTGACAGTTGGACAAGTTTTTACATTTATTCCAATTCCAACAATTACAAAATTTTGAGAATATTCTATCAAAACACCACTGATTTTTTTACCATCTATTAAAACATCATTGGGCCATTTTATTTGCGGATTCATTCCAAAAGAAATTAATGTTTCTGCAATTGCAACCGCAACTGCATAAGACAATCTAGGATCGCGTTCATCTAGTTTATAAATAAACGAAACATACAAATTACCATGATGCGAAACCCATGTCCGTCTGTATCTTCCACGACCTGCACTTTGTGCCAAAGCCATAATTACCGTTTTATTAGTCGCAGTTCCACGTGCAATTAAATCATGCGCAAAATCTTGCGTGCTGGTTATTTTATCAAAAGACAATAATTTATAAGTGTCCAATTTTGTATTTTCCATTCTCGTTTAATATAAAATCGTGTCCATATTTTTTACGCAATTGATAAACAGCATTTTCAACTGTGTGAGTTGTTATATCTGGCAAGAAACCGATATTTTCTTTTAATTCACGCATAGATATATTTGGATTTTTATATAATGAAACAACAATTTTGCGTTGTAAAATCGGCAAAATAATATAATGCCCAAAAACAGCGATGATAACATCATGATAATCAAGACACTCAAAAATAATTTTTTTTAAGTCATCAACATAAACAGGCGCATTTGTAGCAACATCATCAAAAACCACATCCGCAGTATTTTGATTATCAACCACAATTGCACCCAAATCAGCAAAAATATGCTGCCAATACCTATCAGACGAATAAATCTTGATATTATCTAACATACTTGCACAATACCCGAAAAACAGACATTGTGCAAGATTTTATTAATGTTCTATAAACTGTTATCGTGAGACGGGATAAATTTCGTAAAATCTTCAAGCGATGCCCCTGTTGAAGCCAATATTTTAGAAATACTATTGGTCGAAGGCCATCTTGGTTGCCCTTCTTTGGACCAGCGTTTGCTTTTGTTAAAAGTTGTTGGATCTAAACCGCTACATTTTGCAAGTCCAGAACAAGACATGTGATGTTCTGTTGCAAATTTTTCGATTGCATGCCATACATCTTCGTGTGTCATTTTCTTTTTCTCCCTAGGCTTAGTTTTCCAATTCAACACTTTGATAATACGCTATTTTTCACATTTTGTTGAATAGTTTGTTTTCCTAGGCAAAAAAGCAAAAAAATATACAAAAAAATTTTTTTTGACAAAATACTTGACAAATGGTTTTTTGTGTATTATATTTCGATTCGTCAAAGGATGAAAATCATTTGACTATATCGAGCCCAGAGTTTTCAGACTCCCTCCTACATTCTCTCTCCTCTGGACTTTGGGCTCAAACGACAGTTTAGGATGCCCATTTCTTTTTCTCCTTTCCTTCCTTTCAGGGCATCCGGAAAATACCGCCGGCAACGGCGGTGTTTTTTTATTTATAAATAAAAATTATTTATCGAATACAGCGAATATTTCCCAATGGGCAGAACCAACAAATTGATCCATAGGAATTGCAACAGTCATTTTATATCCGCCATGTTCTAGTGTTTGTTTGTCTCGCACAAAAGAATTTGGATTGCAAGATACATAAATTACGCGTTTGACATTTGATTTCGCGATTTCTTTGGATTGTTTCTCTGCCCCGGCACGTGGCGGATCCATTATAACAACATCATATTGATTAAGATTCTGCACCGTCAAAGGCTTTTTAAACAAATCTCGCCCTATGCCATTACCAAATATATCAAAACCTGTTGCATTCGTAGCATAAGTGAAATTGCCCAATCCGCAAAACAAATCAGCCACTTTTTTTGCGCCATTTGTATATTTTACAACCAAATCACGCAAGATTTGTTCTGTTTCGATTGTGGGTTGTAAAAACGCAAAAGGCGGATATTTTATGATTTTATCATTAAACTTGATTTCCGGTTCATTATATTTTCGCACAATTTTATCGTTCCAAACAAATCGAATTATTTGTGGTGGCAATTTTTCAACTTTTTCTTTGAAAGCCGCGTTAAAATACGGAATATCTGCTTTGACAGAAACATCTATACCGTTTTCGCATTTTGTGATTAAAACACTGCCAGCACCAATCCAAGGAAGCGCGGCAATCTTTGGTAAAACTGTATTTATTTCTTCGCATAAATTTGGGCAATTTTTAATATCAATTATGTCTTTGCTTTGTTTTTTATAAAACCCAAAATGCCCCCCAACAAAAGCCAAATCAGCACGACGGCGTGTTCCATACTGCCCCCAAATGGGTTCATTTGTGAAATCTATGTTCGGCAAATCAGCCAATTTAGATTCGCGATATTGTGCATCGCTCCAATCATATTTGCAGCCGCCACACAGATTCAAAAAAGGACATTTTTTCGTTATCATATTTTTATATTAACATAAATTCTGTCTTGATTCCAATTTGTTTTAAAACTATTATATAATCATGAGAAAAAATACAAATAAAAAAGTTGCTTTGTTTGCAGGCGCATTATCGTTGCCTTTCTTGACACGCGATGCGTTACGCAAACATGGATGGGACGTTTTTGTTATCGGGCTTAAAAACTTTTATGACCCAAAATTAAATCCAGATTTAGTTATTCGGCTGGGCGCAGGTGGAACTGCGGCACGCGAATGCAAGAAACGCGGTATATCTAAACTTGTATTCGTCGGGGCTTTGGGACATATAAATTTAAGTGATATTCGACCTGATTTATGGTCTATATCTGTATTGTTAAGCGTTTTAAAACATCAAAAAGGGTATGATTCTATGGCTGTTGCATTTAACAAAGCGTTGGAAAAACGCGGATACGAAATCGTTGCTGCCCAAGATTTGGCACCAGAATTAACTTTCGAAAAAAGCGGCATTCAAACCAAGGTTAAACCGTCTAAATCTGATTTAAAAGATATAGAACGCGCAATAAAAGTATCTCATACAATTGGTGTTGAAGATATTGGTGCGTCTGTGGTTGTGGATAAACAAGTCATCGCAGTAGAAGCCGCCGAAGGCACCGCCCGCATGCTGGAACGCGTTGTTGAAATGCGCAAAAACAAACGCAAATGCGGTGGTGTATTTGCAAAAATGACCAAGCCAGGTCAAGATTTACGCATAGACATTCCTGCGATTGGGGTTGATACTATTCGCGCGGTTGCTGCCGCAAAATTACACGGGATTATCGTTAATTCTAAAACTTGCTTTGTAATTGATAAAAAGGCTGTGTTGGATGCCGCAAACAAAGCAAAAATATTTATCAAAGCGATATAAAAAAACCGCCAAAACGGCGGTTTTTTTATACAAAGTATTCTTTATTTTTTGATTTCTTTGACTGTCACTTTGAATACTGCTTCTTTGCCAGCCAAGTTTGCTGCTTGGTAATCTTCTGGGAAAGTAATTTTTACTTCGCGAGTTTCACCAACTTTAGCACCAACCAATTGGTCTTCGAAACCTGGGATAAATGTGCCACTGCCTAATTTTAATGGGTAATTAGAAGCAGTACCGCCCGCAAATTGTTCTTCGCCCATAAAGCCAGCAAAATCAATAACGACTGTGTTGCCATTTTTTGCACCACTGTCACAACCTGCCACCATAACTGCACCGCAAATTGCCATTAAACCCATAAGTTTTTTCATTTTGTACTCCTTTGTTAGTTTGGTTATTTTTTATTATAAACGCATCTAAACCCGTATTCGCGCATTGTAACACCTTCGGATTCAACACGATAATCAAAGAAAGATGTTGGACGCATTACATCAAACGAAGGTTGATCATAAACAATCACAACGCTTTCCGCATTTCGACCACACACACGTTTCATTTCGTAATCCGCAACACGCGCCAACACAGTTTTTATATCTGCATCAACGTCAGTTCCGTCTGCGTTTTGCATCAAGCGTAAACGCATTTCACGAACGTCTGTATCGCCCAATAAGATTTCCACACGAATCATTGTACCTTTGTATTCTTGCCATCTGGTTTCTTTGCGTGCGGTATTCCATTTCTTTGCAGCCGCTTCGCGTTCAGCCATTGTTCGTGGCTGATACGAATCGATTTCAGCATATTCGTTTTCATCCGTTATGTATTCCGCGGTTCTTTCGGTGTAAACTTCGCCACCGTTTTCCCCATAAAATCCGCCATTATCCGAAGCACACCCGGTCATCAGCAACCCAGCGCACAAAAAGTAAAATATAGATTTTTTCATTTCTTTTTCTCTTTGGTTCGAAATCATTCTAGCAAATAAAATTTTTTGATTCAAGACTCGATTTATGATAAAATCATAAATAATGACAAATGTAGTTCTGGAATCTTTATTAAAACCTTTGGAAGAATTTTATTCGCCTTCGTTCGTGGAAGAAATCGCAATAAACCACGCTGGCGAAGTTTGGATGCGCCTTAATGGTGGCAAAGTTCCATGGGTTTCTTATAACAGCGAAATTTTATCTAAGCAGTATTTGGTTGATTTGATTCATACTGTTGCGAATATTTATGAAAGACCGTTTGACCCAGTGCATGGAATACCTGTGGTGTATGCTACACTGCCTGGGAATCATCGTTTTTCTGCCATAGCAGGACCAAATGTTCAATATGATGAACGTGATATAACTGGCGGGGTCGCGCTTAATATACGTGGTGGCGGGGTCAAGGAAACTAATTTTGAAAACTATCATTTGGAACGTGGCAAGAAACTGTTAAAGGTTAAACCACGCGAATCGGTTCGACCAGACGACCCATACGAAAGATTAATGTCTGCAATTAATGACGGCAGTCCTATTTTAATATCAGGCGCCACATCTACAGGTAAAACAACTTTTCTTAATCACATGTTGACTTTGATTGACCAAAACAGTCGCGTAATTACTGTCGAAGATGCACGTGAAATCCGCGTACCACAAAAAAATCGTGTTCATTTTGTGCTGTCAAGAACAGAACAATCTAATGATTTTAATTATGCTAGATTGCTTGACTTGGTTGTTCGTATGACACCTGATGTAATTATTGGTGGTGAAATTTCTACTGATAATGCGGGCGTGTTGTGGGAAATGTTGGGAACGGGTCACGACCATTTCTATACCACTATTCATGCTGAAAATGCAGAGGCTGCATACGCCGCATTCGCAGATCGTATATTACATACGCAACCTGCATATGACAGGGCTGATTTAATGGCAGAAATGAAAAAGAAAATCCGTGTTGTGCAATTATCCCGCGAAGGCACTTTGCGCGCCGTTACAGAAGTCGTGTAAAAGATTCAATTGAAAAGGAAATAAAATGCATGATGAATTAGAAAAGAAAATTTATGAAATAATAAACAATCTGGATGACGAACTATTGCAGGCTCACGCAATTGATAAAAACAATAACGCACTTGACGTAAATGCCTTTAATCGTATCTTGGATAAAAAAATAAAAGAATTACATGCTCTTGAACCTTTGGTCGCTGACGAAATGGGGATTGTGACGGATAGATACGGCGCAAAAATTTTGTTCCATCACATTTCCGTGTTGCAAGACAAGAAAGATAGAAACACAGCAAACACGGCTGATTATCTATACGACCATAAAAAAATAACAGCAGTCAAAAAAACTACAGACACAGCAAAAGAGCTCCCATTAACACAAACAGAACACGTATCAAAACTATCAAAAATTTCTCTTTTTATAAAGAAAGCTTTTCAAAAAATTGTATCTAACGAGGGACATTCTATATAATTATACAATTTTCAATAAAAAATAACAAAACCAAAACAAAAAGGAGAACCAAATGTCAGATGTTTTATTAACAAAAATTCATGAGATTGTAGATAATTTGAAAACCGAATTGCGGCAAGCACATGCAATCGATACGAACAATAATGTAATCAATTCAGAAATTTTTAATCGTATTTTGAAGCAAAAAATGACAGAGTTAAACGCACTCGAATCTCTGGTCGCTAACGAAATGGGAATAGTTACAGATAAATACGGTTCACAAATTTTATTTAACACAATAACATTGCTGAACGATATGATAGAATATCAAAGTTTGACACCGGACGATGTACGTGCAGAATACCATGCAGACATGCAAAAAAAACATGATGTCCCTTCAAGCACACCTAATCCTTTGCCTTTTAAAAAAGGGATTCTTAAGCTTTTTAAAAATTTTCAGCGTAAAACCCCAGACACTTCTCGTGGGTAGAGAGTTTTTCAAACTTATCAATTTATCAATCTAGAGGCCCCTCAGGAGTCTCTTTTTTTTATAAACGACCAAGGTTTCCAATAAATATATCGCTTTCTGTGCCTGTGATTGTCACATCACAGATTGTTTTTTCTTTGATTGGGGTGCCGACTATTTTTATATCTATGTCATCTGGGGTACGACCAATATTATTTTGTTCCACCAAGACAGAAACCGTTTTCCCGATTTGTTTTTGCATAAACTTTTCACGATTTTGATTTGCGATTTCTATAATCTGTTGAACGCGTTGTTTTGAAATATTACGCGGAACCTGATTTGGCATAGTCGCAGCGACTGTGTTTGGTCGCGGCGAATACGGAAACGCATGAACGTGTACCAAATTCATATCGCGTACCATTTGCAATGTTTCTTGGAATAAATCTTCGGTTTCACCTGGGAAACCACAGATTATATCCGCACTAAACGAAACTGTGCCATTTGCAAATTTTACCAAATCCATCAATTTTTTTGAATCATGACGGCGACGCATAGCGCGCAAAATTGTGTCTGAACCAGACTGCATAGAAAGATGCAAATGTGGCATAAATCTTGAATTTTGATTCATCAAAGCGATTATCTTTGGAACTTCGGGTGATGCTGGGTCAACAGACGACAGACGCAAATGTTTTATTTCTGGGACATCCATCAACAAACTTTGGCACAAATCTGCCAATAAAAAAGGCTTTCCATCACGTTGAATCAGGTAAGACGCCGTATCTACCCCTGTTAAAACTATTTCATAAAACCCATTTTGAATCGCCGCACGCGCATCTGCCAAAATTTCTTCGTACGGGAAAGATACATTTTTTCCACGCAAAAGACGTGTCACACAATAAGTACAATCATGATTACAACCATTTTGGACCTGAATAAATTTCTTAGATAGTTTATCTTCGTTGTCTTTGAATTTTTCTATTTTCGAACAAGACAAATCAAAATCCGCGCTTTTTAACGCATTTACATACGCTGACAAATTCATTTTTTCAGCATTATCAATAACCAACGCGTGTGGCACAGATTCAAACAAAGCCCTGTTTCGTGTTGCGCCACAACCTGTCACAAAAATAATCGCATCTGGGTTTTCGCGCGACAGCCGACGCAATGTTTGCGCACATTGACGTTCTGCCTCTGCTGTGACAGAACAAGTGTTAATCAATATTGCTGAATCAACCACGCCCGCCAACATGCGAGATATTTTTTCGCATTCCAATGCATTAAGCCGGCAACCGAAAGATAATGTTCTTATGTTCTTTTTTTGCATTTTCTGCTTGATTTTTTAGACTTCTTAATGCATTATATCGTAGTTAAAAACGATTTCAACAAAGGATTTTATTATGGCACGTGTAACAAATTCTGACACTTTACCTTTTGTAGAAAGCAGATATGAACTGGGAATGCTGGCTTCACAACGCGTTCGCGATTTGAACGGTGGCGCCGAAGCGGTGGTTGACAAAGAAAACGATAAATTGACTGTCGTTGCTTTGCGCGAAATTGCTAGTGGCAAATTGGATGTGGACCAAGTACGTCATGAATTTGTAGAATCTTACAAAGATACACCTGCGGTTGTTGATGAAGACGCTGCTTTGGAAATCACCAGCGAAGATCCTATGTTGCGCGAAATTGATGCAGAATTGGAAAATTCTTTGGTTGACGATACCACAGATGGCGTTGCTGATGCTGGGGACGACACACCAGACGAAGGCGAAACCGAAGAATAATCTAACCAGATTTGGAGACGTCGCATAGTTGGTCTAGTGCGCCACATTGGAAATGTGGTATACTCGCAAGGGTATCAAGGGTTCGAATCCCTTCGTCTCCGCCACAAACAACAAAATGTCCCATCGGGACGTTTTTTTGTTTGTTTCGTCGACTTCAGGATTCGAACACGAAGAAAGGGTTCGACCCGCAGGCGAAAGGCAGACGGAAGTATGCCGGTTCGCACAGCGAATGAGCCAAGGGGAATGTAGCGTAGCGAAATCAATCCCTTCGTCTCCGCCAGGGATTAAAATCTTAAAAAACCACCAACGGTGGTTTTTTTGATTTTAACTGGCGGGACGAGGGGATGCGCCAGAGTGCCAAAGGCGCGCATGGCGAATACGCAGATAAACAATTAGAAAAATTTTCAAAAATTGAAGTTTACAAGATTTTTATAATTTTTATTATTGTTTATCAAGACAGGAATTCGTCTCCGCCAGATTAAAATCTTGTTTTCATTTTTGTTCTTTTAAATAATCACTATGCAATTTAGACCATATCATTAAATCATAAAATTTATCGTTCATATACACAGCACATCTGGAAATGCCATCTAATATAAAGCCGGTTCTTTCGGCCAACTTTGCTGAATCCTTGTTTTGAGCAACATTCACACGCATTATTTTGTTAACTTTTAATTTGTTAAATGCGATATCTTCTATTGTGCGATAAGATTCTGTTGCAAAACCACGACCACGAGCATTTGATACCAACCACACAGTATTTAATTTTAATGTAAATGCTTCTTTATAAAAATATATTTTTCGCATACCAATAAACTGATTATTATAAAACATATAATAATGGATTCAAAAGTGGGTTTTGAAAAACATTAAGATATTGTTGTTTTTGGGTTTTTGTGGTATAATTAACTTACTAAACAAACTAAACAAAAGGAGAAATAATGTATACTTCTGGTGACTATACTGTGTTTGAATTTAATAATAGAATGGTAAAGAACAGTAAAAAATATGACGCTATAACAAGAATACTTGCCGAACATCGATATTATCGCTTTAAACAAGATAAACTTACATTGAACGATTACGAAAAACATCTTAATAACCGTTTTATGCTTCTTGAGAGTTTGTTGCGTTACTATGAATCGTTAAGTTATTATCGAAAATCGGGGTATTGCCCACAGCCACACACACAATTAATAAAAACAGCCAAAGAAAATAAAGAATCTTTTACTGAAAATATTGGAGTTAAATTTTATGGTAATGTGCGTAATGATGAAGTCTTTTTTAGGTTGTCAAAATGCTTTTCAGTAGACGACTATCTTGAAAAGTCTTATGGTCTTACCGCAGACGATTGTTTCTTGAGTATAAATAATGGTTTTATTCGAGATATTGGCAGGTATGTCACAGAATCTTTTATTTATAATATTAGAAGCAAAGAACAATTAAATAATTATATGAATGTGGTCGATTTCTTTAAGGAATATTTTAACATAAATATCTTAGAATCTTTTGATCATACAAAATTTCCCAAAGATAATTATCCTCTCTCATTAAGCACAAAGAAAATGTTAGATGACTATATGGAAGTGGTTAATTTCTTTCAAGAAAAATTTGGGACAAACCTGCCAGAACACAATCTTGGAAGAGATGTACCGTATAATAAATGGATAGAAACACAATTAAATATATTAAATATAACCACAAAAGATATTGATTTAGCAAACTTTGATTTGAAGAATGCTGAAGATATAAAACACTGCAAAAAGCTTTATCCTTTGGCGGTAAAATACCCAGATTTGTTCTGGAAATGGTATAATCGTGCAACGGGTAAAATAAAATTTGAACCAACATATGAAAATGGTTTGGAAAAGAAACGTAAAGAAGTTCACGCAAAAATAGAAGACAAAAAAGCAAAAACTAAAAGCACATTAAAGCGTGTAATTCTTAAATTTGCTGCAAAAGTTGTTGTTCCCGAAAAATTAGGCAAAACGGCCACAAAAATGGAACAAAAAATTGCAGATATCGCATATCGTAAAAAGCAAAAAGGTAGAAAATAATATAAAACTCCAAATGGTTGGCAACCAGAACCTGATGATATATCCGATATACTAAAAATATACAACTCTGGCAGAAGTGTGCAATAAAAACAAAACACCGCCACAATCGTGGCGGTTTTTGTCATTGATTAACGTACCATGTGTGCCATATATTTATTGAAATATACTTGTTTCACAGCAGTATTTTTTGCAATTTCTTTTTTCTTGTTTTCTTCTGCTGCTTCTTTTTCTATTCTGTTTTTTGCTCTATTTTCAGATTCTTCCTTACGTGTAAAATACAGCAAATTTAACAATGGTTTTGGAAACAGCCTCTTTTTGTTTTTTATTATCGCTTCGTAAGGAAGTGCTTCTTTGAACCAATCTCTTTCATACCATCTATACTCCAAATCTCTTAACAAATTATTTGCTGCTTGCAAGCGATAATCTTTATTTCTATCATCAAATATTAACACTTCTCCTGTGTGTAGATTTTCTATCTTGTAGCGATGGTAATACACAACTCCACAATATTCATCTTCAAATTTTTGACATTCTTTTGATATAACAAAAAAATCTGCTACATAATATAAGTTTTTTTCGCTGTTACGGGGTCTCTTGTAGTCCATGTCATAAGACCAGTGGTTTTTTACTAAATACATCAATGCCTTACTTAATGGCATTTTTTGTAGTTCTTCTTTGCTTTTTATTGATTCTTTTAGTTCCAATAATTCGTCTAATGACATTTCTTCCACTTTGTCTCTAGAGTAGATATAGGTTATTCCCAGTCTGCATCTTGCTTTTAACTCATAAAACAAGTGAGCAGTAGCCAATCTCTCTTTTTCTCCGGTTACAGTGTTTTCTATAAAGTCATCAGATACTAAATAAACCCCCACACGGTAGTGATATGAGTCAACATATTTTATCTGATAAGATCCTCTTATTATATTTTTTTCCACTATTTTTAGTAACATTTTTATCCTTTTTTGTTTTTCTATACCATAAATATAACACAAAATATAATATTGTCAAGTGTAAAGCGACACGATTATGTCGCTTTTTTATGCTTTTATTTCCCTGATATTTATAAATAATTCTCTGTTTTTTATTGCAGGGAATTTATGGCTTTTTCCGTAGAAAACCGGGGTATAGTTTTGCTTATTTGTGTTAAAATCTGTTAAAAATGGCAAAATTTCCCTGTAAATACCCTGTAAATGCAATATCTGAGACAGTCATTTCTTATAACTCCGCCAGGGATTAAAATCTTAAAAAACCACCAATGATACGTCCCCCTCTTACAAAAATATTGACGACCCGTCTTTTTGTGTTATCTATTATCATACACACAAAAAGGTTGAACAATGGCACCAGATGTTAATGCTGCGAAAGAGTATCTTTCAAAAAACATCGCTTCTAACGGAAAATTTGCCGAATATTCTGCTGCGTATGTTGTGACTAATGAAGATATACGCAGCGCCATGAATTTTATGCCCAAAGACACAGAAAATGCTTTGACTGTTGCTGGGTCTGGCGATCATCCTATGTTTATGAAAATATATGGCGCAAAGAATGTCGATACTTTTGATTTATCTTATAACGCAAAATTAATTATGGATATCAAGACGGCTGCTTTGCCAATATTAAAACATGCCGAATATTATAACTTTTTGAAAAACATCTATTTTGCCGACGATTTATTATCCGTCGAAAATATGCCAAAGATAATTGAAAAATTGCCATACGAAGAAAAAGCATATATTGTCGGGATGCGCAATTGCAGATTGTTCAATCACGGGCTGAACCCAGATTCTTATTTAGGTACAAATAAACCTGTCCCTTATTTAACAGAATTCCAAAAAATGCGAGAAGTTATTACCGAACCTTTTAATTTTATTTGGTCTGATATAGAATCTCTGCACACAAAATTGGATAAAACTTACGATTTTATACATCTTTCTAATATTCTCGATTATATCAAAGAACCGAATGATTTAAAAATTTTGGCTTCATTGATGCAACACACACATATTGGCAGTGTTGTTTATTTTGAAACATTTCATTTTTGTTCCTTGCCAGAACGTTTGTTTATGGACCCAAATCATTATCGTTTTATGATTAATAAAAATCAAATTTGGGCATATAAACGACCAACAATGGACGAAACTCTTCACGTAATGCAACGAATAAGATAAAAAATTTGACAAAATATTTTTTGGACTTATAATATGCTCGCAAAAAAATAACATAAAAAGGTAAAAACAATGGAAAAACATACTATAAATGATTTGGCTAAGAAATTAAAAATAAACAAAGCGACTGCGCTTTACAAAGCACATGTATTATCGTTGCTGTTACTGGGCAGCACTATTTTGGGCATCGGTGTAGCTGGAGTTGTAGAATTTTCCAACAAAGGTGCCAGCCAAGAAGCACAATACAGAGGACATTTTTTTGAAACGACAATCGCAGTTTTGCTTGTTGCTTTTATCGCTGTAGTTATGTTTGAAACAGGTAAAAAAATAGACAGAACTGCCGCTCGCACAGCATTAAAATATCTTAAACAATTGTTCAGCAAAAAGCCTGAATTAAAGCAATTTGAAAATGTTTTATCTGATCAAAAGTCTTTGGAAGAAATTGCCGCTTATATTTTCAACAATTTACGTCCAAGCGAACAGCAAGATATTCATAAAATGATTGAAGATAGTCACATATTGACTTCTTTAATCAATATCGACCAGAAAAAAGAAGAAGAAAGAATCAAAGACCTTATGGTTATCGAAGAAACAAAAGACAAAATTATTAACAAAATCAACGAGCATGCAAATCCAGATAATGATTTTAAACCCCACCCAGAATTCATATCAGGACTGGAAAGTTTGTTGTTGGGATTGAGTTATAACCTGGACAGACAGAAAGTCATAAATATGAATAGAAATGCCAGCAAACAAGCCCAACAAGGCGCATAAATAACACAAAAATCTAGGTTAGCCCCGCTTTTGCGGGGTTTTTCTTAATAAAAATGTTGAAGATACGATTTTTTAATTTAAAATAGCCGTTGCTAATAAAGAATATGATGAAGAACAGAAAACCTATTATAAACAGAATCAGCGCCAGATATATGTCGATTATACTATTAATAATGCTCGTGTACGCTACTGCATTTTGTGCGATTATATGTAATTTGAATCATCATCCTGCCAACAAGCCTGAAACAAAAAAAGAAATGGTTAAAACCAGCGTTATTGATGTATCTGCTGTTTTAATTTCGGCATTTTTGATAACTTTGCATTTGGTAAATTTACATAAAAAAGCAAATGCTTTTGCTTCACATATTGTCCGTAATTATATTCGGCAGATGATGAGGGGACACCCTGCTCTTAAACAATACCAATCAGTATTAACAAACCCAAAAACTTTACAAATTGTTGCAAACGGGGTTTCTAATGCCCTGCCTGATGACACAAAAAAGACAATTTTACAGATTATTCGTGATTCAGACATATTAAATATAGACGGTTCTTCGTTCCGTATGCCGCGTCCACATACTGTTAAAAACATTAGAAAAGCAATTTCTCAAATTACTAGCGTGATTGAAAGATATGCCAAAAACAACCCAGAATTTATATTTAAAATCTATTCTGTGATGGAAATCGCTCAAAAATCTATGATGAATAGCCCAAACAAAACAAACACAAAAACAAGATAAATTCGTCGTATTATTTTTTATAAAAAAATATTGGCATTGAAGATTATTGTTGCTATTATCAAAAGGAAATGTTGAAGAAGTTCCTGATTTTATGTATGTGTTTGAATATTGGCTTTGCCAATGCTGACGATTTTCAAACCAAGGCCAAATCTGCTTATTTAATCGATTACGACAGTGGACACGAAATTGTTTCCAAAAATGCAGATGTTCTAATGCCGCCTTCTTCCATGTTAAAATTGATGACTTTGACAGTGCTTTTTGATGCAATTAAATCTGGCAATTTGAAAATGGATGATTTATTGACTGTATCTGAAAATGCAGACTATAAAAATCCACTATGGTATCCAGCCAGCAAAATGTGTTTAACCACTGGGCAACAAATATCTGTCAAAGACGCAATATTGGGCATTATTGTACTTTCTGCGGGGGATGCTTCTGTGACGGTTGCAGAAAAATTGGCTGGGGATGAATCTAAATTCACAGAATTAATGCAGAAAAAAGCACATGAAATTGGAATGAATTTATCGACTTTTGGTAATGCGAGTGGTTTGCCACACGATAACAATTTAATGACTTCCAAAGAATTAGCGATATTGGCAAAATATATAATTGATGAATATCCTGATATTTACCCAATGTTTGCAACAAAACGTTTTGAATTTACAGACACGAAAACTGATTGGTGTCGTGATTGGAATAAATCTCATACTATGAATTATAACAGATTATTATTTCAAATGCCGGGGGCAGACGGTCTTAAAACTGGACATACTGACGAAGGTGGCTATGGTGTTGTTGCCAGTGCCAAAGTTGGCGGTCGTCGTTTGATTGGTGTTATAAACGGATTCCGCGGCAAAGGGCACGATGGTTTGGCTGAAGAAATAAAAAAATTGTTAAATTACGGATACAAAACCACCTATACAAAAGTATTTTATCGCTCAGGTGATACGCTTTTGAAAATACCTGTGTGGTATGGTCGCAAAGCAGAAATAGAAGCAACCGTAGATGAAAACGTAGCAATAACTTTGCCAAAAGATTATCCGCTGAAAAATATTCGCGTACTTGCGCGATACGAAGAACCTGTTGCTGCACCAATCAAAGCAGGACAAAACATCGGCGAAGTTGTTATCGAAAAAAACGGAGATATTGTCAAAAGAATCCCTTTGGTTGCCAAAGAAAGAATTAGAAAAATTCAATTCTTTGGACGCGTGTTCAAAAATATATCTGTGATGTTGGGGGGCAAATAGTTATGGCAACCAAGAAAAAGGAAGTTTTATTTGATTTTCCAAAACCAATTGATAACGATTGTTTAATTGGACACGAAGAAACTCTTCAAACTTTTATAAACGCATGGAACGGACGCAACGAACATTCCATTCATCCTGTGTGGATGTTGTGTGGTCCGCACGGAATTGGCAAGGCTACTTTGGCTTATAAAATCGCAAAAATGGTTTATGGCGATGTCGGTGATTTCTTTATAATTGATATGGAAAACAACATAGACAAAGACGGCAAACCAAAAACAGAAGGTAAAGAAATTACAGTATATACTGTGCGCGCTATGATAAAAAAAATGCAGATGTCTTCTATGTCTGGTAAATGGCGCGTTGTATTGATTGATTCTGTTGATGAATTAAATCTGGCTGCTGAAAACGCAATTTTAAAGTTATTAGAAGAACCACCACAACAAACTTTGTTTTTGCTGGTGACACATCAGTTGTCTAATGTATTACCAACAGTACGGTCGCGCGCACGCGTTGAAAAGATGCGTCCACTTACAATTTCTCAACTTCGCGAATTGTGCATCAAATTTATGGGCGAAGAAGAAATAAGTTCCGCGATGTTAAAATTGGCTAATGGCAGTTTTGGGAAAATTGCTAATTTGAAAGCATGTGGTGGCGATGTTATTTATGAAGAATTACTTAATGTGTTAACAGACAAAAAATCAACTGCAAGCGATATGATGAGTATCGCTGTAAAAATAGCATCTGCGCCTGCTCTTTACGGTATTGTATTAGATGCTATTGCTTATTTTGGTTTAGCTGATTTATACCCGATGGCCAGCAATACTATTGCTGATATCAACAGACTAAATTTGCGACCTGATATAACATTATTTAAAATTATAACCGAGATTAAAAAATGTTTATAGATACGCATTGCCATTTAACCCATGAATATGAAAGTGGCGTGGACGCTGTTGTGGCGCGCGCTGATGATGCAGGTGTAAAAACTTTGATTTGCGCGACAGCCGAAGGAACAGACATAAAACCAGCCCTTAAAATTGCCGAAAAATATACTAACATTTTTATAACCGCTGGCATTCATCCAGATCACATAGATTTAAATCCACACGATTTTTTAACCGATGAAATTTTAAATCATCCACGGGTTTTGGGAGTTGGTGAAATTGGGCTTGATTATCATTACGAACCACAAACACGCGACGCACAAATAAAACTGTTCGAAACACAACTGGAAATTGCACGCGTTCATAATATGCCTGTGGCGATTCATACGCGCGATGCAGACGAAGATACTGTTGCGATTTTAACTGACAAATACCACGGCGTTATGCATTGCTTTACTTCGTCTTGGGAATTAGCAAAGGTTATGTTAGATCGTGGCTTTTATTTTTCTGCAAGTGGTATTTTAACTTTTAAAAACGCAGAATCTATACGCGAAACATTTGTAAAAATACCGATGGACAGAATTGTGATTGAAACAGATTCACCCTATTGCGCGCCTGTACCGTATCGTGGCAAAGTTTGCGAACCTGCATTTGTGATTGAAACAGCAAAAGTGTTAGCACAAATCAAAAAGTTGCAAATCGAAGAATTAGAAACTATACTGTTTGAAAACACAAAAAGGTTGTACCCAAAGATATCGGTCGCAAACGGTTAATTTATTCGTTATAAAATAAATTTATGTAATCTTTGTAATACCATTTTTGCGCATATGCATTATCACCAAGTTTTACTAAAATTCCCATTTTTACCAATCGGTTTATCATTTTATACCCAGACGGTTTTGATGTTCCTGTCCATTTCATAATATCTGATATACCAACAATAGGCATTTTATATAAATTTTCCAATACAGTCATTGTTGATTGTGATACCGCTTTACCTAAAACTTTTACTTTATCTGTATCTCGTTCACGTATTTTTGTAATCAAAGCACATGTTTTGATGGCGGAATTTGCAGTGTCAATAATTCCATCCAAAAAGAAATCCAACCAACCAACAATGTCGCCATTATGATAATCATTTAACTTTTGATAATATATACTTCTGTGTTGTTTGAAATATGCCGATAAATACAATATAGGCATTTCCAACAACTTTTTATACCATAAAAACATTGTTATCAATATACGACCTGTTCGACCATTGCCATCATTAAATGGGTGAATTGTTTCAAATTGTGCATGCAATAAACCTGCCTTAACAAGTGGTAAATAATCATCATTTGCATGTATAAATTTTTCTAAATCATTCAAAGCACGTGTCATTTCCTCAACTGGTGGTGGGACATAGGTCGCATTATCTGGTCTGGTGCCACCAATCCAATTTTGACTGGTTCTAAATTCCCCAGGATAAGAATTATGTGTGCTTCGTGCTTTCAACATCAATTTTGAGTGTAATTCCCTGATAAATCTTAAAGACAAAGGAAAATCTTTGGCTCGAACAAGGCCATAATTCAATGCATTTATATAATGCATAATATCATCTACATCTTCAGGCAAAGAATTGCTTGGTTCTACGTTTTCTTTTTCAATAACATCCATCATAGTTGCATTTGTGCCTTCAATTTGACTAGAAGATGATGCGTCCTTTTTTACAAACATAACCAAAAACCAATCTTTATCAGGTAATAATTCTGTAATACCGTCCAATTTACCTAATAATCTTATTGCTTCCGTATGCTTTGAAATTATTGTATTTGGTAAAGATAATTGTTTAACAGGCGGAAAAGAATTTGGAATAAATGCCTTAAAACCCGCAGATTGTTTTACAAAATTACCTATTTTTATATTATTCATAATGCCACCTTTGGTAAATACTGTAACATAAAAACTTTACTTTGTAAACACAAAAGTAAACTTTTTTATATAAAACCTTTACTTTGGCAAAATAAAAGTAAACTTTTTGATGGTATATTTTTATATGATAATGGTGTCTGAAAATTTACACATCATCCCACTATGCCTAGTATTATAATACCAAAATACCACGGTGCAAACGGGTAAAATAAGTCATTAAAAATTGGTAAATGATAAAATTTTTGATTTTTATCTTTTATATTGTATAATTTAAATCATTGAAAAGGTTTATTATGAAAAAATACCCAAGTTTTCAAGATAAATATAAAACAGTATTTTAAAAAAACACCTGATTTACCCCAGGTGTTTTATTTTTTATGTTATTAATATTTTATTTTACTTTTTGTGTTGAATTTTGATTGGCTGCATTTATTGTTTTTTGTTGTTCTTGTTTGAACTTTTCCAGTGCCTCTTTTATAATCTCTTGCTTAAATTGTTCTTTTTCACGTTTATCCTGTTCAATTGCTTTCACACACGCAAACGATAACCCAGCAAGAATAGCAATTATTACTGTCCAAACAATCGCTTCTTCATGTCTGTATTCCCACCATTCTTTTGCTTTTGTTTTAAAAGGTTTCAACTTATATCTCAGTTTGTCATACAAATCATCAGCCTTTTGAAACAATACTCCACAAGTAAAATATTTATTATTTATCATATATGCTTCAAATTCATCTTTTCTACTGCGTTTTATGCTAGCAACGTCGCCAATATGTATAACCTTTTCTTCATCCTTGGTTATTTTATATTTGTAAACATGTTTGATTAAATAATTGATGTATTTTAATGCCTCTGTGTCTGATAAATTTGACCAATCTTGTGGTATTTTCATTTTTAATCCTTTTTTTATTATATCTTTCTGGTTTCATCATAGACAAAAGCATTTGCTTTGTCAAATTTTTCGTATTTCTCATAAAAACATTGGATTTTTACAAAAAATCATATAAAATTTATGCTATGTCACGTCAAATTATAAAATTTGGTCAAGTCAGTGAAAATCGCAAAGCGCGATTTGCTTATTCAATAGATGATACTATTGAAGCCGGCATTTCATTGACTGGGGCAGAAATCAAATCAATTCGTTATGGATTGGTGACTATTGTTGATGGTTTTGTTCAAAAACGTGGCGACAATTTATTTTTGGCTGGGGTCGAAATTCAAAAATTACCAACTGCCGCACGCATCGTTAATTTCGATGAAAGACGCCAACGCCAATTGTTATTACATCGTAATCAAATAAATCGTTTGATTGGTAAATTACAAGAAAAAGGTGCAACCATAGTTCCGCTTAAATTATATTTCAACAATCGCGGCAGATTAAAAGTTTTGCTTGGTATCGGTTATGGTAAAAACAAAGTCGACAAACGCGAAACAATCAAACAACGCGAATGGGAAAGAAATAAATCTAGGATTTTAAAGAAATAAAAAAAAACCGTCCAGTAAGACGGTTTTTTTAAATTGTATTATTTATTGTTCATTTGCTTCTGGTGCATTTGGTTCTTGGGTTTCTGCTGGCATTTCTGGTTTTTGAAAATCTTTCTTGCCAAAGAACCCTTTGTGATGGCGCATTTCTTTTTTTACTGCTTTGTATTCTTCGATAGAAATGCAATTATCACCATTCATATCAGCAGTTGCCAATTTTTCCTGCATTTTTGGGCAGTTAATAGAAGACATATCCAAACACCCGTTTACAAATACAGGATTCATCTTTGGCATGTGTTTTGGACCATGACCGCAATACATCATTTTGCCAGCCACCATACCCAAAGCAAATATAATAGCCCAAACGATTAAATGTTTGATAAAATGAGCACCACCATGGCAATGGCAACGACAATTTTCGCCACATTCACATCTGTGTTCCATTACCGGTGCAGGTTTAACAACCGTTCTTTTAACAGTTGTTTTTTTCATTGTTTTTGTTGTCTTTTTTGTTGGCATTGTATTCCTTCCTTTGGTTGTTTGTTATACACATGCATATTGTAAGCGATTTATAAAATTAAGTCCAGCGGAAAAATTACATAAAAAAACTATCATCGTATTAACTTGAAATTGTATTCTTGTTGTTTTTGTGATACTATGTGAAAGTAGTTAAAAAGGGAGATGATAATGACCGCTTATAAACAAACAAAGAAAGATATACGACTTATTATTGACAACGAAATTTGTATACCTGTTGCAAAATTACCAATTCGCGAAATGGTGACCAAGGTAATTCCTGGCAAAAAATATTTATGTACAGACACAGGTATGTATTCCGAAGGCAAAGAAGGCGAAGCACTTATTACGCGCATATATCCTGATGGTACAAAAGATACATATAAGAACAAAAAAGGACCAAAATACGAATTTGAAAATGGAAAAACCTGGGATGATTTGAAACCTGGTGAATCTGCTTTTGGAAAATTAAAAGATGGTCCAGAATACGACAGAGTCGCGTTATTGGCATCCCCAAAGGATACAGTTGATGCCGTATGGGATGAAACACAAAAAGTTTTGCGTAAAAATGCTTATATTACCGTTATTTACATGAACAATAAATTCGATATGAGTGAAAAGGGAAAATGGGGCAGTCAACAAATCGTATTGAATAATAATGCTGGCGATTTGCATCCAATCGATATAAAAAGAAAAGATTCCAAAGGCAACCCTGTGGTTATCGGCGAATTACCATTGACTGCAAAAGTACAAGCACGTAAAAAAGAATTGAAAGAATATGTAAATAAATATTACGGTGGTATAACGCCAACACATTTAAAACCACTTGAAAAGACTTTAAATGCCACTATCACGCATTCTTTGAACAAGGCTAAAAAGAAAACAAGTACAATGCCGAAGGCACGTGGTATCGGTATAAAAAGAATACTGTCTCAAATGCGTCAAAAATAATAAAGTATTTTTGTTACAAAAAAACACCCACGATTTTGTGGGTGTTTTTTAACCTTTCTAAACAAACCAGGGTTTAGTTCAAAGCATCCTTCAAGGATTTTCCTGGACGGAACTTTGGTTGTGTAGAAGCAGCAATTTTAATTGGTGCACCTGTTTGTGGGTTGCGACCTGTTGTTGCTTTACGTTTTGCTGTTGCGAAAGTACCAAAGCCTACCAAGCGAACTTCGCCTTTTTTCTTTAATACTTTTGTTACTGTGTTGATGAATGCATCCAAACAACCAGCTGCAGTTGCTTTTGTAACTTCAACTTCATTTGCAATTGCTTCAATCAATTCTTGTTTGTTCATATGTTTCTCCTTTCATATAGAGTTTAAGGTTGTCCGGCAGTTTTCAAAGGCATTGCCCTTGGAACAATATCTCGGTTTCCAAAGACATTGCCTCCACTGCTTACCCGAATCGTAGAGAAAACTGCGGTTTAAGTCAAGTCAATAATTTCAAAACCGCAAAATTCTTTATTTTTGACAAAAATTATCTAGAAGAAACAGCACGATAATCCACCGCACGAGCCCCCGCAGAATCACTGTCACAAAGCACCCATGGCGTATCTTGTCCACGTACTTGGACACTTCTGTAATGATTTGGTGTCACAACAAGAATAGTAAAAGCGATTAAAACCCAGAAAAATCCCTTGGTCAATGCCCATGGCATTTTATACGCATCTTCGACAAACTTATCTTTCAAAAGGTTTTGATAAAGCGCCCATCCCCAACTGAAAAACAAAACAATCCCAAAAAACAGAAAAGCAATCGAAGCATATCTACTGAGTGTATGCAAAGAACTAGATATACCAGTCCATGTAGTATTATCTATGGGACATATGTATAACACATTGGCAGAATCTATGCCTGCACGCAATTTTACAGATGTTCTGCCATCAAGATTCATATTAAAAGCCGCGCCTAATATGACAAAAGTAAAAAGCAATACAGAAAAAACTAACCCTGGTTTTTTATTCATATCTCTGCCTCTTGAAATACATTATATCATAAAATATACACCTTTTGCAATTTTATGATTGAATATCACAACTTTTAATTTTATCATAAAGCGACAACCAAGGAAACAACTAATGACATATAATGATATAAGAAAGATTTTTTTAACCTATTTTGAACAACATGGACATAAAATTGTGCCATCTGCATCGCTGATTCCTAATGATCCAACACTGTTATTTTCTGTTGCTGGCATGGTTCAATGGAAAGGCGTATTCCAAGGTACAGAGCAACCAATCGCACCACGCGTTGCAAATGTTCAAAAGTGTATTCGCGCAGGTGGAAAACACAACGATTTAGAAGATGTTGGTTTTGATGGTCGTCATCACACTTTCTTTGAAATGCTGGGGAATTGGTCTTTTGGCGATTATTTCAAAGAAGGCGCTATTGAAATGTCTTGGGAATTATTGACCAAAGTTATTGGTTTAGACCCAAACAGAATCGTGGTGACAACTCATATAAGCGATGACGAAGCAACAGCGATTTGGAAAAAAATTACTGGCAAAGATGCTATACGTCTTGACAAAGACAATTGGTGGTCAGCAGGTGAAACGGGTCCATGTGGTCCATGCACGGAAATGCATTATGATTTTGGTCCAGATGTTCCGGGTGGTCTGCCGGGCAGCCCAGACGAAGACGGTGGACGTTTTGTAGAAATTTGGAACGATGTATTTATGCAATACGACAGAGATGCTAATGGAAATTTAACACCTCTTCCTAAACAAAATGTTGATACTGGTGCAGGACTGGAAAGATGGGCTGCGGTTTTACAAAACAAACTGGATAATTATGATACTGATTTGTTTGCAAATTTGAAAAGCGCAGTTTCTGATTTGACTGGTGTTAAAGAAACAGAAGAAAACAAACCAAGTTTTAAAATCATTACTGACCATTTACGCGCTGTAGGTTTTGCTATTGCTGATGGTGTTATCCCAAGTAATGCTGACCGTGGTTATGTAATTCGTAGAATTTTACGTCGTGCGATGCGTCACGGACAAATATTGGGACACAAAGGCGAATTGTTGTCTGCATTGTATCCTGCGTTAGTCAAAGAAATGGGCGATGCTTATCCTGAATTAAAAACCCAAGAAAAGCATGTTGTAGAAATTATCAAAAACGAAGAAAATTCTTTTGCTGATATGTTGCAAAATGGTATGAAGTTATTGGAAAGCGAATTACCAAAAGTGAACAATAACATATTACCTGGGGAAATCGCTTTCAAGTTGTTTGATACTTATGGATTTCCACTTGATTTGACTCAAATGATTTTGCGCGATAAAAAAATGGATGTCGATGTTGATTCGTTCGAAAAATGTATGAAAGAACAAAAAGAACGTTCACGCGCAGACACACGCGGAACACGCGTATTATGGGAATCTCAAACTGATTTGCCAGCAACAGATGATTCTGAAAAATACGAAGCAGAAACAAATAGAACTGCGAAAGTTTTATCCATATTACGTGGCGAAGAATTTGTAAAATCTGCAAACCCAGGTGATGCTGTGGAAATTGCTTTGGACCACACACCTTTCTATGGCACCCAAGGCGGTCAAGTTGGCGATATGGGCGTATTCAAAATCGGTGATAAAATTGTAATGAATGTTGCTGAAACAAATCGTGTTGGCAATGTCGTTATTCACAAAGGAACACTGACAGAGCCTGTGTCAATTGGTGATGAAGTAATTCCAGAAATTAACTTAACAGTTCGTCAACAAACTGCACGCGCACATACTGCGACTCATTTATTACAGGCGGCTTTGCGTCAGGTATTAAACGAAGATGTAGAACAACGCGGTTCTAAGGTTGCACCTGATTCTGTGCGTTTTGATTTCTCTTTTGGTCGTGCGATGAGCGCAGAAGAAAAGCAATCAGTTGAAGATTTGGTTAACAAATGGATTGCACAAAATTTAACTGTTTCTCATGAAGAAATGGATATTGAATCTGCAAAAAAACGTGGTGCGATGGCTTTGTTTGGTGAAAAATATGGTGACCGTGTTCGCGTTATAACCGCGGGCGATGTATCTTGCGAATTATGTGGTGGAACACATGTTTATCACACTGGCGAAATTATCAAAGCACGCATAAACAAAGAAAAATCTATCAGTTCTGGAATACGTCGTATTACTATGTCTGTTGGAACATTGGCGGAATAGTTTAATGAAACAATTAAGTGACAAAGATATTGCAGATATGATTGGCGAAGATTTCACAGCAGATGATGATTCTGTAAAAAAATCAGTTCGTCAATCTTTGCACTTGTCAACGCGCGTTCCAAAACCGATTGAAAAAACACCTGAACATATAACCATCGATTTTCATCAGCACACAGAAGAAGAAGCATGGAATATGTTAATTGAAACTGTCACATCTGGCGCACGCAGCGCAACTGTGATAACTGGCGCCAGTGGAATATTAAAACAAAAATTTCCACAATGGATGACCCAGAGTATAATCAGCCCACACATAATTTCATTCAAACCATTAAATAACGGCAGTTTCGAAATCAAAATTCATAAACCAAAGGAAGGATAATAATATGGCTAAATTACATTTTTATTACGGTGTTATGGCATCTTCTAAATCTGCCCTGCTTTGCATCAATGCGTATAATTTAAGACGCACTGACAATAAATTTGAAGTTATTAAACCATCCATAGACAACCGCGATTCAACCAGCAAAATCGTTTCCAGAATCGGTCTGTCAACTGATGCACGCGCATTACCAAATCTTGATAATTACAAACCAAAACGCGGAACACAGTTTATACTGATTGACGAAGTTCAATTTTTTTCGCCATCCGACATTGATAAATTGGTTCAAATTGCAGACCATTCAAAAATAACTATAATTTGTTATGGTTTGGTCGTGGACAGCAATGGGAATATGTTTCCTGCGTCCAAAAGATTATTTGAAGCAAATGCAGAAAAACACGAAATTGAAACAGTTTGCGAAATGCCAGGTTGCGTAAATTCAGCCAATAATCATTTGCGCTTTGACGCCAAAGGCAATGTTATTCGTGGTGGCAGCCAAGTTGAAGTTGGCGCATCACAATATAAATCTGTGTGCCGTCAGCACTTTAATTCGATATACTATGGCAATCCAAACTTTAACCTGTTGGCATACATACGCGACACAAAAAGAAGACAAAAATAAAACACGACCTAAAGCCGTGTTTTATTTTTATTCTGGCGCGCCCAGATTCCTCCTTGATAAACAATAATCAACCCTATGCAAAAACTCTATTAAACATATCCGTTTTTGCACGGTTGCTAATTGTTCATCTACGTATTCGCCATGCGCTTTGCTCTGGCGTATCCTTC
Source organism: Alphaproteobacteria bacterium (assembly GCA_017524525.1). Lineage (GTDB taxonomy): Bacteria > Pseudomonadota > Alphaproteobacteria > Rs-D84 > Rs-D84 > Enterousia. Next base: position 47,242 of record JAFXVM010000001.1, read on the forward strand.
TGGGCGACACACATCAACAATGTTTAATAAAAAAATGCCACACGAGGTGGCATTTTTTATTAAATCGTGGCGCGCCCAGAAGGATTCGAACCCTCAACCTTCTGATCCGTAGTCAGATGCTCTATCCAATTGAGCCATGGGCGCAATGTTTTATATTTTATACCCTTTTATTTGAATTGCAAGAAAAAATAATAAATTTACGAAGCACGTGTTTTCAACACTTTTGGTATTCTTGACCGTCGCCTTTGGCGATACACCGCATATAGCGGGAAAATTTTGCGTTTATGACGGAAGCATAAATTTCCCCTTGCGGGGGTTGGGGAAAAATAGTATAATACCAATATGATAAATTAATTAGAGAATTGGGGGATTTTCATACCATGAAATTCACAAAATTTACATTTTTAATGCTGGGCGCAACAGTGTTATCGTTGGGACAAATGGGCGACACCTATGCTACATCTTGTACAACTGCTGGGGCTGGAAGTGTGTGTCTCGGGACAACACTTAGAGATTGTGCTCCAGGTTGTTATTGCACAGGCGGAGGAAACTGGTCAATCTCAAAAGGTGATTTTCACGATGCCTGTTCTAAGAGATGGTCCAATGTTGACGGAACACATGGAGCATATTTGTGTCCTAAAGACTTCCCAAACTCTGCCAATAAAGCATCAAAAGACACTGAATGTTATACTACTTGGGGCAACTCAGTGGTTTTCTATCATACGGTTATAAATTGTGAACCAGGTTATTATCTACCAAAAAAAACAACGGAATGTGCCGAATGTCCAACAGACGAAGGAAACGCAGATAAATACTGTCCTGGTTCTGCTAGTGAAAATGGTTTTTGGGTAAGTCCTGATTATGATAAAGGTTTAAAAAACTGCGCATCTGGATACACACCAAACAGATATCGTACAGGCTGTGATAAAATTCCTGACCCGGTGCAATGTATACAAGGGTCCTTTTTGCCCGCTAATTCAAAAGATTGCGCTGAATGCCTGGATGGGTTCGTGTGTCCTGGCGCTTTGGACGAAAACAATAAACTATTGAACAAACCAGGGGAGTATGCACCTGATTTACCAATTAAACAAGGGATATATTATCCAGACGAAATATGCACCGGGGCGGATGAAATAGTTAATCGTAACAAAAGCGGATGCACTTCGTGTGGGGCGGGCAAGAAAGCAAATGAACAACACACGGAATGTGTGGATGCGGAAATAACGGTTCCAGCGGGGGAATATTTGCCTGCTAATCGCGTTGAACCCGTTGATTGTACAGGGGCAAAAAAATTCTGTCCTGGTGGAAAATTCATGAAAAAAGAAATTGAACAGGGTCGCTATGATTGTCCTTTTAATTCAACCCCTAAGAAAATAAATCCCACCAGTGCTGGTTTTGATGGTTGCGATTTGAATTTGACCAAAGACCAAATGAAGAATGGTATTTCTGGTAATGGGGAATGTTGGAAAAAAACAGACCCTGACGATTACAGATATTGCATTTATGGCGTTCGTTTCGAATTGCCTAACAACTATATGGGTGGTGGCAAAGGTCCTGCTGTTTATAATCTACCCAGCATGCCATACGTGCAAGCAACAATTATCAAGAGGGGACAATGAGTCCGGATCAAACAACAGCAAAGCCTTCAACTCAACCGGCAATCGGTAAAGGGAATAATATTTAAACACTATTGTCACCCATCGTTCCCGATGGGTGTTTTTTTTGATTTTTTGTTACAGAGTGTATGCTTGTCACACGAAGTTTTAACGAAGTGGGGTCATTGCGAAGAACAAAATTGGCAACCAAGCAACGCTGTTGTTAATTTTGTGACGTGGCAATCCAGGTGTATTATTGTGTCTGGCGTTCCGACAGACTGCTTTTCTATAAAAACCTGGATGCTCACGCTCGTTTACACTCGCTCAGCATGACATAGCCCGTTGAGCTGTTTAACCCCCTCCCGCCTGCGGCGTACTCCCCCACATTGGGGGAGAACCCTCCCCCGCCCTGCGGGTCCCCGCCCCCCAAGGGGAGAATTTTTATTCGTATCTTAAACTGTCGATTGGGTTTAACTTAGCGGCCTTGATTGCAGGCATTACACCAGATGCCAATCCCACAACCACAGCGACCGAAACAGACACTATGACCGGCCAAATTGAAAACGGTACATTATAATGCAATATGAATCTTCCCACGCCTTGGGACAAGCCTACACCAAGTATAAGACCAAACATAGAGCCGATAAATGATATTAGAATTGATTCTGATAAAAATTGAGTGACAATCGTGCTTTCTTGGGCGCCAATCGCCTTTCTTATGCCAATTTCACGCGTACGTTCTGCAACAGATACCAACATCATGTTCATAATACCAATAGAACCAACCAATAATGAAACCGCTGCTATTGCTATCAACAAAAGCGTTAAATAGCCCGTCACTGTTTCCATTGTTTCCATAACCTGCTTCATGTCAGTGATTTGAAAATCGTCTGCATCACCGTCTTTTAATTTATGACGTTGGCGCAACAATGAAGTAATTTGTTCAGTTGCTATATCATTGTCTGCGTCTTGGTATAATTTCAATGCTATCATGGACACCGAATTAGGAAAACGTGAACCTGTGATTCTTTTTTTCAAAGTCGTAATTGGCACAATTATCATATCGTCTTGGGACCCCATGCCAGAACTGCCCTTTGCTTTGGTGACACCGATAATTGTTAATGGCGTATTACGAACACGGATAATTTCACCCACTGGATTTTTAGGCAACCCCAACTCTTCGGCTGTTTCTGGTCCAATAACCGCGTATGTCGCAGCGTTTCGAACCGCAGACATATCCAAAAATGTTCCTGATTCCATTTCGATATTTTGAACCGTTGCGTATCCTGGATATACCCCAACCATCGAAGTTGACCAATTCTTGTTTCCATAGACAACCTGGGCACCTGTACTGTCCATCGGGGTCACAGCCGCAACATCTGGCAACTGCGAAAGATATGTTATATCATCCATTGTCAAAGTCATACGATTACCACTGCGTACGCCCGCGCTTTGTGCTGCACCAGCACGTATCATTATCGTATTTGTCCCCAGAGATGAAAATTGGTCTGTGATAGATTGTTGCACCGTTTCGCCAACTGCAACCATTATCACAACAGCCATAATACCAATCACTATACCCAGCACTGTCAAAAATGAACGCATTTTATTCCCAGATATAGACAACCATGATTCATGCATAATATCGTAAAATGTCATTTTACATGCGCCTTTTTTTCAGATTGTAATAATACAGTTTCATTTTTCGGGACCGGCCCATCATAAGTTATATGGCCATCATAAATATGAATAACACGGCTAGCGTATTGCGCTATTTCAAATTCATGAGTAATCATTACGATTGTTATGCCGAGTTCTTTGTTTAGTTTTTTGAAAAACTTTAATATTTCATTTCCCATCTTAGAATCAAGCGCACCTGTGGGTTCGTCTGCCAGAATCAATTTCGGGTCGCCCGCCAATGCACGCGCAATTGCAACGCGTTGTTTCATTCCACCTGATAACTGCGTAGGTAAATATGTTTCAAAATTTTCCAGATTTACCAATTGCAACATTTCACGCGCACGTTCAAGTCGCTCGTTCATTGGCAAACCACGATACATCAAAGGCAACATCACGTTGTCCAAGATATTTCTTTTGGGTAACAGATTAAAGTTTTGAAAAACAAAACCAATGTATTCGTTTCGCACCTTTGCTAATTCGTCTGGCAACAATGTCATTATATCTTTGCCATACAATTCATATGTTCCACTGGTTGCACTGTCCAACGCACCAATAATGTTCATACAAGTTGATTTGCCAGAACCACTGGGACCCATAATCGCAACAAATTCACCTGGGTTTATTGTGAAGGATATATCGAACAAAACCTGTTGTTCACCCCCCACTTCCAATGGGAAGATTTTACAGATTTTCTTCATAGATATAATTGGCGTTTGTTTCATATATTTATACCTTTAACGCGGACCCGGACCACCCATCATGCCACCACGATTATTATTTCTTTGTGTTGTTTTTTGAGTTTTTTGCCCCATATAACCGATTACTATTTTGTCGCCATCCATAATTTCGTTAGATATAATTTGGGTTTCCGTAGCCGTCGCCAAACCTTTGGTATAAGGAATTAATTTTATTTCATCACCACGTTTAATCGCAAGATGTGTTTTTGGCGTAATATTTTCATCGCTGACCGCCACTATGCCATCAAAACTGCGAATAAGAAACGCAGAATTTTGCGCTTTCCATGCGTCTTTGGCCTCTGCTACTATGATTGTCACAAAAGCGGTCATCCCCGGCATAAGTTTCAAATCTGCATTATCTACATCGATTACAACCGTGTAAACAACAACATTTGATGTAGTTGTAGGAGACAAACGAATTTGACGAACTTCGCCTTTGAAAACACGTGAAGAATACGCATCAACAGTAAATGTCACAGGTTGACCTTGTTTAATCGAACCGATGTCTGCTTCGGATACAGAAGTTTCAATTTGCATTTTTGTTAAATCTTCTGCGATATAGAAAAGGTCTGGCGTTTGGAAAGACGCCGCAACTGTTTGACCTTTGTCCACCTTTCTTGAAATAACAGTGCCATCCACAGGCGATACAATCGTTGCGTATCCCAAATTAGTCACCGCTTTGTCGTACTGAGATTGTGCGCGCACAACAGCAGATTCTGCCTGTTCGTAAGTCGTTTGTGCTTTTTCCATTTCACTGCGAGCAATCAATTCGTCTTTGTAAAGCATTTTACTTCTGTCGTATTCGTTTTTGGCATAATTGCGCTGAGAAACAGCACTGTCCAACGCAGCCTTAGCCTCGTCAACAGATGCTTGCAAAACGGATGGTTCTATGGTTAATAATTTATCACCTTTTTTAACCGTGGAATTATAATCTACAAAAATCTCTTCGATTGTTCCAGATACTTGGGAACCAACGCTTACCGTGTTAACCGGCATAATTTCACCAGTTGCCGTCACAGTTTGTGATATATCGCCACGCATTATATCCATTGTGACATAGTTCTTCTTTTCCATTTTCTTGGCGCCAAAAACACTTATGCCAATAGTCACTATCAAAACCACACCAAACACAGTCCACCATTTATGGCGTTTAAACCAATTCCTTTTATTAGTCATTTTTCATCCCTTCGATTCCTGATTTTATATCGCCGATAGCCAGCGCAACCGCCGCACGTTTTACAAACAAATCATATTTAGCAGCATTATTTTGTTTTTGTGCGTTAATCAATTCAGATTGAGCAGTTTGCCAATCCAACATAGTTGCACGACCTACTTTGTACATACCAGATGTGACGCGTTCATTTTCAGTTGCCGATTTAAGCAGGCTTTCTGCGTGTTTCAAAACTGTTTGTGCTGTTTTATAATTTTGATACGCAGTAAACACATCCATCATCGCAGTATTATTCGTTTGCTGTTCATTATATTTTGCCCTGTCGTAATCTGATTCTGCAGCGCGAAGCCCGTAAAGATTTGCAAATCCCGCAAACAACGGCATAGACGCACGAATCCCAATAGAGCCATTTATTTGATTTGAATCTGGTTCAAAGACACCAGGCAATTTTTCATCGTTCCATCCCACAGAACCACTTGCAGTAATGGACGGCAAGTTTTTCAAAAATGCAGCGTTTCTTTTGTGCCATGCCGCATCTTTGTTCGCAGTTGCTTTTAATAAATCTGGTCTTTTTTCACGCGCAATCTTTATCAATTCGTCTATGTTTTCGTTTTCTGCCTCTGTTCCAAAAGTCGAAGACATATCAGCAATCACTATCTCTTGATCTGCGGGAAAAGAAAGTTTTGTTAAAAGTGTTCCTTTGGCTATCTCTCGATTATTCTTTGCGCGTTCCAAAGATAATTGAGACGAAGCCAATGTTGTATCAGCCTTATACACATCTGCCTTGGCTACTGAACCTGCTTTGTATTTTTTATCCGCCATGTCTTTTGCGGTTTGCGCAACCTTTAACGCAGATTCTGCAGATTCAACGTCTGCGTCCGCATTCAGCAATTCATAGTATGCCCCAACCAAACCATAAACAAAATTTTGTACTGTTGCGTCATAATCAAAGCCCGCAGCACGATAAGTTGCAATCATTTGATTCATATCAGCAGTACGTTTACCAAAATCAAAAATCAAATAAGACGCAGAAATAGACGCGCCATAATTCCAATCGTCCCATTCTTTGTTTCTGTAATTCTTGTTTGCAGAGACAGACGCAGAAACATTCGGCAAATAATTGGAATATGCGGCATTTTTATTAAAATGACTGCTGCGCAACGAAGCGTATGCCGCCGCAGTTTGCGGATTACGACAAAGCCCCAGTTTAATAACATCTTGCAAAGTTTGTACGCCGTCTGGTGTATGTCGCATAGTAGCACAATCTTGTGCACCAAAAGCCAAAGCCGGCGTCAGTACAGCAAGTATCGTAATATACAATTTCATAAGGGGTCCCTTTACATTCTAACTGAATATTATCCTATCATATTTGATATTTTTTTTGAAGTGTTTTTTTTAGTTATCCCGTAATTGAACTTAAAAAATACTTGACAAATTGTTTTTGTGTGCTATAAACACATAAAACAAACAACAAAAAGGTTAAATTATGCTACTGGGAACTAAATTGATAGCAAAAGAAGAAAAAAGTTTAGAACGCTCAAGACAAGCGCGAGCTTCTGCTTTTCAAAAAGATACTGCTATTATCAAAGAAATCTTTGATGCATCATCCAATTGCAAAGCTGCAAAAGCCTGCAAAATTCTCGCAGAACCAGAAAATTTAAGAAGACTTTTGGTTTGCGACAAAGGAAACAACGTTGCCTGCTTTTATTCATTGCATGCGCTTTTCATTGTTTTGGCTTTGAGAGACATTAATCGCAAGGCGTTTTTAAATACTATGACAGATGAAAACATCAACGTTTTGCGCGAATTAATCTTGGTCGCAAAACAGCGCCCTTTGCCTAACAAAGAATCATTAAACACAATATTAAAGACTCGTACGGCAAGAAAATTGGTGCCAGCAACCCAAGAATATATCTCTAACCAAAATATGATATTGTCTGCGCGCTTGACAACGGATGTTGCTGATTGGTGGGAAGACGCAACCAAACAATTAGAAATTTGGCTGAACGACATAGACAATTTTAAACGCGAAAAAACATCTGTTTCCACAGAAAACTGGTGGTCATTAGCAGATTTAGCACAAAAATTAGGCTGTAAAAACCTAAATGCTTTTTACATGAAAAAGTGCGAACTTTTGAAACAAAAACCTCTGTTAGCGGCTGAAATAAACAGCTGGTTTGCAGCAAAAGGGCAAAAAAAATTGTTTAACCCTGACTGTTTCGCCGAATTTAAGGCTTTGTGGAATTCTGTAACCCTTCCTACTAGAGAGAAAAAATCATTGACAAAACCAAGAAAACCGGTCAAAGCCGTCGCATCAAAGGCAGAACGCAAACCACGTAAAGCAATTAAAGCGACTGTTGTCCCTGTTGTTGAACAACCAAAAGAAACAGCAAACGCCCAAAAGCCTGTTGTTAAATGCGGTCGCAAACCAAGACAAGTTCAAGAACCTGCAAAAACCAAAAACAAAGAATTAAAAACTTTGACAGATTTCAAAGCGTTTAAAGAATTTATAGACTGGTTGGCAGAACAAAACGCAGAAGCACAAAATGATTTTAATACTAAAACTGTCGATTACGAATCCGAATTGGATGCTATTCGCGAAATCAAAGATTCTGAACAACGTGTTGAATTATTACAACAAATCACAGAAGCAAATGCTGCTGTCATAGAATCTGAAAAAACTTTTAATCAAATTGCTGCTCAATTTGCCAAAGCCACTAAATTGTTTGATGATTTGAAAAAAGCACAAGCAGGCTTGAAAGAAATGATGGAAGATGCTCAAAAACAAAAATAATTTTGTTGCTTGTAAAAAAACCGCCACGATGGCGGTTTTTTTCCTTGTAAATACATAGCTGTTTGGTATATCATCCATAATGAACTTAGAACAAAAAGGATTTATTATGATAGCAGCAATTATTATATTAGCGTGTCTGGTTTTATTTTTCATTGTGACTTACAATTCTTTGGTTGCGGGACGCCAAAATGTCAAAGAAGCATGGGCAACCGTGAACACTCAATTGAAACGCAGATATGATTTGATTCCTAATTTAGTAGAGGTTGTAAAAGGTTATGCAAAACACGAACGCGAAACTTTGGCTGCTGTAATAGAAGCACGTTCTGCGGCTATGTCCGCCAAAGGCGTTGCTGGCAAAAACGCAGAAGAAGGTGCATTATCCGGGGCATTAAAATCTTTGTTTGCTTTGTCTGAAAGTTATCCTGATTTGAAAGCAAATACTAATTTCTTGGAATTACAGCAAGAATTGTCCGACACTGAAACCAAGATTCAGGCAGCAAGACAATTTTACAATACAGTCGTGCAAAGCATGAATATCAAAGTTAAATCTTTCCCATCTAACATTGTTGCAGGTATGTTCCATTTTGGCGAAGAAAAATATTTCGAATTAGACGAAGCTGAACGCGAAGCAGTAAAGCATGCACCAAGCGTAAAATTTTAAGGTTTAATTTATGACACAGGATGTTTATCAACACATAAAACACAACAATATGAAAACTATATTGTTGGTGTTATTGTTCCCTGTTGTTTTATGTGTTTTGATATTTGCTATATCTTGTGCGGTTATGTCTGCAGACGAAGCATTGAATTTAATGTCTACCGCTTTTCCTGTGATTGCGTGCGTATGTTTGATATGGGCGATTGTTTCTTATTCTTGTGGCAGTGATATGATGTTGGGATTTGCTGGGGCGCACGAATTAAATAACAAAAGCGAAGAAAACAAAAAAGTTTATAAGAGTGTCGAAAACGTTGCACTGGCCGCAGGATTGCCTTGCCCACGGGTATATGTGATAGATGACGACAGTTTAAATGCCTTTGCAACTGGCACTTCGCCGAATAACGCTTCAATTGCTTTGACGCGTGGTATTATAAAAAAATTAACCCCTTTGGAATTAGAAGCGGTTATTGCGCACGAAATGGGACATATAAAAAATCGCGATGTTAGATTAGATGTTATAATCATTACTTGTTTGGGGGCTTTGACTTTGTTAGCAGATGTTATTGCCCGTTCTTTCATTTATTCTGACAGTGGGCGACACAACAGCAAAGAACAAGATAATGCACGCGCAATATTGCTGATAGTGTGGCTTTCGTTATTAGTGTTCAATTTATTTTTTGCACCGATTATATATTTTGCTTTGTCACGAACACGCGAATATGCAGCAGACGCTGCATCAGCACATATTACCAGAAATCCGTCTGCACTGATTTCTGCATTACAAAAAATCAGTATTGATCCGCGCGTTGAATCTTTGGATAAATGCAAATTAATGGGGAACATTTGTATTGCAAATCCTTTGGATAAAAAGCGTATGTTTGCCGGTATTGGCGAAACTCATCCTTCTGTTGAAAATCGCATAAAAAGATTAAAATCTATGCGCGGGTTTTAATGTGTTGCGCGTTTAAAAATTTATTCTTTTGAATTTCAAATTCTGCCAAAGCGTTACTTAATTTTTCTTGGTCTTGTTTGGTCATTGTCCCAAGTGTCCGCAATACCGGCGAAGAAATTAAATTCATATTGTACAAAGCCTGTTTAATAGGAATCGGGTTTGTAGTCATAAATAATGATTTAAATAGCGGATAAAGCATTTGATGATATTGTTGTGAAAGCATCGGGTTTGAATTAAAATTCGTTATCATTTGGTTAATCATTTTACCTGCCAAGTGCGACGCAACACTTACCACACCTTTGGCACCCAAAGACAACATAGGCAAAGTCAAACTGTCATCGCCAGAATAAATTTGAAATGTTGCAGGGCATTTTATTCTAATCTCGCTAACTTTGTCCAAATCAGGCATACTTTGTTTTACACCGATGATATTTGGATTATCGTGTGCCAAATGCGCGATTGTATCTGGTAAAATTTCTGTACCTGTGCGCGATGGAATATTATAAATAAAGATTGGTTTATTAGACACAGATTTTGCCACATTTGAAAAATGAGCATACAAATCTTTTTGTGGCGGTTTTATATATTCTGGAACGCTTATCAATACAGCGTCTGCCCCTAAATCAAAAGCACAATTAGATTTTTCGATAACGCGATTGGTGTTTGTATCACCCGTAGAAACAATAATTTTTGTATCTTTTGGCGTATTTTGACGAACATTTTTAATAATATATTGTTTTTCTCGTGAAGATAATTGAGCGGCTTCGCCTGTTGAACCAACCAACAACAAAGAATCAGTACCGTTCTTTAATAAATAATTAGCCAAATTAATTGCGCCAGCCAAATCGACCGTATTATTGTCGTCATCTAAAAACGGCGTGACCATAGCCGTAATAACCTTTCCAAAATCAGTATCATTTACCATTTCTTATATAAATACTTCGTTGTGATATTTATACACCCTTTTGTAAAAAAGTCAATTTATACTTGCGGTGCACATGTTATATGATAAACTTAAAAGAAACTGCCATGAAAAATATTGATTTAACTTCTAATTTAATTGATTTTACCAAAGACGCTGATTTAGAACAAATTGGTATTGGGTGTTCTGGGGACAGCGTTATTAAAATCACCAAAAACGACAATGTATACTTTTTAAAGTATTCTGCAAATCCAACCATACAGATTGAATACGAAAAATTAAAATGGCTGCAGGGTAAATTACCTGTGCCAAAAATCGTGTCATATGAAGAAAAAGACGGAAAATATTACTTATTGACGCACAAATTAGATGGTGAAATGGTTTGTACCCCTTTCTATATGAAAAATTGGCAGATTGGTTTGAATGTGATTCAACAGGCATTTTCTGTTTTATGGGACATCGATATAAGCGATTGCCCTTTTGATGCGGGAATCGATTACAAACTTAATCAAATCAAAAACAAATTAGACAATAATTTAATAAATCCAGAAGATATACGACCAGAATTTTTAGAAAAACACAATGGCATTCATGGTATGTATAAATATCTAGTCGATAATCGTCCAAGCGAAAAGTTAGTTTTTTCTCATGGCGACACCAGTTTGCCTAACATCTTTGGAACTGGGGATAAATTAACTGGGTTTATTGATGTTGCAGATTGTGGGGCTGCAGATATTTGGTTTGATATTGCAGTGACTGCTAAATCTGTACAAAGGAACTATGGCAAAGAAGCGTTGGATGTATTTTACAACCAAATAAAAAATCAAATTGGCGAAATAGATTTTGATGCTATTGAATACTATGTGACTCTGGTTGAATTTTAGTTGATTTTTTTATTCAAAAGTATTAATATAATCAGTGAATCAAGGTGGATTTAACCAGACTTGTCCTGCCTTTAAATGGACTAAAAATGGAGTTGTTATCATGCATATTTCCAATTTTTTACAAGTTGCAATGTATGGTGTATTTTTTGAATCCACCTTTGGTGTTTTTTACAAAACCAAAGGAGTAAATAATGCAAAAAACAGCAGAAGCAGTGTCTTTGGGACACCCAGATAAAACAGCCGATTATATTTCCTGTTTTATTCTTGATAGAATAATCGAACAAGACAAACATGCCAAATACGCAGTCGAAGTTATGATTAAAGACAACACTGTTGTGATGGGTGGCGAAATTAAAAGCAATGCAAAAATCGAAAATTTAGACAATCTTGTAAAACAGGCTTTGGCTGAAATCGGCTATGACGAAAGGTATTGTTCAATTTGGGGCAAATTCGTTATTAACCCATCAAAAATAAATGTTATCAATTTGATTGGCACTCAATCTGTTGATATTAATCGTGGCGTAGAAGCAGATGGTTGGGGCGACCAAGGCGTCTTTGTTGGATACGCTTGTCAAGGTGAAGGCAAAATAAATCGCGAATTGTTTTTAGCAAGCAAATTAAATGATGAACTTTATAGCAAAGCACGCAACAGTGATAATTTAGGAATTGATATAAAAACACAAATCACATTAAACGATGGAAAAATCGAAACTGCGATTGTCGCAATTCCTATGTTAAAAGATGAAGATTTAACAGATTTCATTGTTTCTGTGTTGGAAGAAAAGCCAAAAAACATTATTGTAAACGGAACGGGACGATACACATATCACGGTTCTGTGGCAGATTGTGGTATTACAGGACGTAAATTGGCTTGTGATTTTTATTCTACTGCATGTCCTATTGGTGGTGGTTCACCGTGGACCAAGGACGCCAGCAAAGCTGATTTGACTCTTAATATTTACGCGCGTATTTTGGCATGTGAAAATTTAGGCAACAATGATGAATGCTTTGTGTATTTATCTTCTTGCATTGGGCGCAGTGAATTACCAAGCGGATTAATAAAAACAATCAAAGACGAAAAAATATCGTATCATGATTTGTGGTCAAATCAAAAACCAAGCGCACTTATAAATTTCTTTGGTCTGGACGAACCTGTTTTTACTAAATTATGCAAAAAAGGTATTTCTGGAATATTGCCACAGAAATAAGCGACAAAAAAACCGCCCCATTGGGACGGTTTTTATTTTATTTGCGGCGTTTATTATTTGCCACGACCAAAATTCTTTTGTCGCATCAAGTAATATTTTCTGCCGCCATATATTGCGCCAACGCCCAGCAAACCTAAGCCCAAACCAAGAGCGACGTTGCCTGCTTTTTTGCGTTTTTCGCTCAATTTTTCTTGAGCGATATTAAGTTGGTCTTGTGCAGCTTTGGTTTTATTTTCAGCCAAAGATTTTTCGAAACAATCTTTTGCGCGACCATATTTGCACTTTCCCATATATGCCATACCCATATTGAAATGTGCTGCGCCACGTTGTTTGTTGGTTTGTGCGTATTTTAAAGCCGACATAGCATCTTGTAATGCTTTGTCATAATTTTCTGCTTGGTATGCATACAAAGACTTATCGTTCAAAGAATCAACATTTACTGTTTTATCTTCGTTTGCTGGCAATATAACATACGTGGAAGATTTACCACCAGATACATCTTGCCATACATAGTCACCATTTTCTATTTTCGATACAATAGTAGGATCTATGCTATTTATCAACTGACGTACAGTTTCACAAGTAATCTTATTACCGTTTTTATCAACAGGATTTTTTGCCCACTCTTTAAACTTTTTTAAAGCCTCAGGCTTGACTGTGATAGTACCATTGTTGTTAGTATTGAATAAAGCGGATTTATTTTTACCAACCACACACCAAAATTCATACATGCTTTTCATTGGTAAATCCAGCAAATCTTTGTATGTGATGTTGCCCATGGCAAGTTGCCCTTGCAACCAACGGCGCCAGTAAATACCACCTCCTTCTGCACAAAAACCACCAAGGGAATTTGCCCAATCTTCAGTAGTTCCACCATTTAACGCTTTGTAAAAACTATAATTACCTCTAATAGGGTATTTTGCAAATACCTCTTTGACTTGTTCTGCATTGACATTATCCCCATATTTTTCATACAAATCGCGTAACTTTTCATTGCGTTCACAATGAGTTGTACAGTTTTTGTTTTCAATGCAAGAAGTATTGGCATTATACATAACGTCTGCAAATCCTAATGCTTTTTCTTGTGTATCTATGTACAAACCATCTATCCCAATTTCATAGCACCACATGAAATAGTAAGTTTCTACATTTTCATAAAAGTCCACAGATTTTTCCCATGCCTCTTGAACTGTGATATGGCGAGTATTCTTTGTGACGGCTTTTCCATCCATTTGTGTTATGCCAAAACCATGTGTCCATCTGTCTTTTTCGCCGTTATTTAGTCTTTTACTATATGGTTTACATAAACCGTTGTCATCAAATTCGGCGCCTTCTATCAAAATTGTTTGCACCATTACCAGAGGTGTTATTTGTTGCATGCGTTTTTTAAAATCACCGTATGTAGCATCTTGCTGTTCTTTTGCTTTTACTTCTGTTTTTGCTTCTTCTTTGTCATCAGATTTGTTCGAAGAACAACTAGATGCACCAAGTGCCAAGCCGCCAAGCACACTAGCGCCAAACAATAATTTATTTAATTTTTCGTTCATTTTTCGTTCCTTTTGTTGTTTTATATGGGCATAATATAACACAAAACAAAATATCGTCAAGTATTTTTTTGCAAAAAAAAGCACAAAAACAACCCCAAAAACTGGTTTCGGCGGGTTTTATATCATTTTTTATCACGAAAACACGGCAGATGTTATATTTTTTTGAATATTAACGATGTGTTTATGCCACCGAATGCGAAATTATTATTCATAACATAATCTGTTTTTATTTCGCGCCCTGCCCCCATTATGTAATCCAATTTACCACATTCCGGATCTGGGGTTTGTAAATTTAATGTTGGCGCAAACCAATTATCATTCATCATTTGAATTGCCCAAATAGATTCCAGCGCACCACACGCACCCAAAGTATGTCCAACGTAACCCTTTTGTGTACTGCAAGGTGTGTTATTTCCAAAAACAACTTCCGTAGCCAAAGATTCAGCCATATCCCCATGTTTTGTTCCTGTGCCGTGCATATCGACATATCCAATAGATTCTGGTTTTAAATTCGCAGATTCCAGTGAAAGTTGCATACACTTTGCCATCATATCTTTGTTAGGTTGGGTTATATGTGTACCATCTGTATTTGTTCCAAAACCAACAATTTCCGCATATATTTTTGCACCACGTGCGATTGCGTGTTCGTATTCTTCCAGTATCAATGTTGCTGCACCTTCACCGATAACAAGACCATCGCGTTTTACATCAAATGGTGATGGTGTTTTATCTGGCGTTTCATTTTTAACACTGGTCGCATAAAGCGTATCGAACACTGCCACCTGGGTTGAATCAAGTTCTTCGGCACCACCAGCAATCATGACATCTTGCGCGCCTGATTTAATTGCTTCATACGCATAACCAACAGCCAAACTGCCCGAAGTGCACGCAGTTCCACTCGGTATCAAACGACCCGTGGTTTTAAAATACAAAGATATATTCACAGCAGTTGTTTGTGGCATAATTTTTATGTACGAAGATGAATTTATTTGACCTACTTCGTGTGTTTTTACCATAGAATAAAAATCAAGTACTGGTCCCGCTGAACCAAACGAAGAACCATACGCAACCCCAGTACGCCCTGAGGTTATAATTTCATCATCTAATAAACCCGCGTCATTTAAGGCTTGTTCTGTGGCATTAACTGCCATTACAGACACAGGTCCCATAGTACGCAAAACTTTGCGCGTATAATGTTCAGGAACAACGAAGTTTTTAACTGGCGCAACAATATGCGCATTAAGCCCGCGAATTTGTTCCAAATCTTCGCTTTTTTCAACAGCATTTTTATAAACATGCAAACGCTTGTACGCACTTTGAACATCGTTTCCCAATGCGCTTATTAAACCTATTCCTGTGACAACTACGCGTTTCATTAAATCATTCCCCCATTTACTGATATAACCTGACGTGTGATATAAGACGCATCATCGCTTAACAAATATGCAACCAACGATGCAATCTCACTTGGCTTTCCCATACGACGCATCGGTATCATTTTTTCAATTTCTTCTGTTGGCAATTCGGCAGTCATATCTGTTTCGATTACACCTGGTGCAATTGCGTTTACAGTGATATTACGTTTAGCCAATTCAACCGCCAAAGATTTTACAGCACCAATTATGCCCGCTTTGGAAGCCGCATAATTAACCTGACCACGATTTCCCATAACGCCGGAAATCGAAGATAACGCGATAATACGACCGCCCTTGCGTGCAGATATCATCGGCATCACACAAGGATGCAATACATTATAAAGTCCATCCAAATTTGTATGTAAAACTTTGTCCCATGCGTCACCACTTAAGGCCGGAAAAGGTGCGTCCGCCGCAATCCCTGCATTACAAATCACCCCGTAATATGCACCATGTTCGTTTATATCATCTGTTAACTTTTTTTCGACATCTTGACGATTAGAAATATCAAAAGCCAACAAGCGCGCATGTCCACCCAAAGATTCTATTTCCTTTAATGTCTGTTCAGCCGCATTTTTGTTTGAATTGTAATGCAAAACCAAATCGTACCCCAGTGGCGCCAGATAAAGCGCAATCGCATGTCCTATGCCACGAGAAGCACCAGTAATTAAAACAGTTTTATTCATTTCCTTTCTCCATAAAGTTATTCAAATCGTCTGGGCGAAAAGCGTTAAGGTTGCCTTCCGCAACAAGTGTATTATTGGCATCGTATATTTTACATTCAAACGAAGCGATATTATTATCACAAAACAAAGATTGAACATGAACATAATAACTTTCGTTAACATTAAATTTTGGAATCATAAAATGTAAATCTCGCGATCCCATAATAAATCCTGCCACCGCTTTTGTTTCGCCTGTGATATGTATATCTTGGGCACCAATATAGCACGCTATGGATTGAGCCATATATTCCAACGCAGCCACAGATGAAATACCATTTATATTTTTTTGGTAAAGCAAATCTGTGTCGCGAATATCAATGCGCGTAATCATTTTTTGATTATCAAAATCAACGGATTCTATGTCCGTAATAAATGCCATTGGGGCTTTCTGTGGTAATAAATCAATTGGTTTAAAATTCATTTTTATTTCCCCATTATTAAACTGGCATTACTGCCCCCGAAAGCGAAAGCATTACACAACACGCGGTTTATTTCTTTGTTGTCCCCAATTTGTGCCAGACGAATGTCAGCACAATCTGGCGCAAAATTTCCATCATACACATGCGGAATAACAAAATTGTATTTAAGCATTAACCAAGACAGCCCCATGCTCACAGCCCCAGCAGCACCCAAAGTATGTCCTGTCAAAGGTTTAGTTGATGCACACAAAACTTCATCACCAAATACTGTATTTATTGCCAAAGATTCCATAGCATCATTTGCGACAGTGCCTGTTCCGTGCATATTTATAAAATCTATGTCTTTTGGGGTTAATCCTGCGCCTGACAATGCTTTTTGCATAGAATCTATGGCACCAGAACCCGTTGGGTCTGGGCTGGTTAAATGGTATGCGTCCGAACTTTCACCAATGCCCAACAATTTAATTCCACTGTTCCCTTTTTCCATAATAAATAATGCTGCGCCTTCGCCCAGATTTATCCCGTCCCGATTTTGCGACATTGGATTAGTGTGATTTTTACTTAATGCCCCCAATGCATCAAAACCATTAAGAGCGAAATCACAATGACCATCTACGCCACCAACCAACACAGCATCACAAATATCATTGTCCATAAATTCTTTCGCAGATTGAAAAACTTTTAAACTGGATGAACATGCTGTGGACACGGTAAACACAGGTCCGCAAAAACCTGTCTTTTCACTTATGTATTGTGCGGGTCTGCCCAATTCCAAATCTTCAATCACAGTTCTGTCTATTTGAGTATTTGTTTTAAACGCTTTTTCTATCAATTTTTGTGCTTCGTGAACGCCAGTATTAGAAGAACCGATAATAACGCCAACACGATTTGGTGAATATTTTTGTTTTAATGATTCTAAATCCATAACAATTTGATTTAGCGCACAATCTATTAAATCATACATACGCGCTTCGTGTGTTTGTTCAACAGGCGCACTGCCAAAAGGTACTTTTTCACCACCAACCATCACATTGCCAGAAAACATAGCACGTGCATTGCCAACACGCGCATTTTTTACAATATCTTCGTGATTTGCACCCAGTGCACACACGAAACCAAGATTTTTCAATATATATTCCATTTCAAATCCAACTTGCAAAATAGGATTTTTTTTCTATAATGGCACAGTATTATATAAAAAAATCGATTTTTCAAGTATGAACAAAACCTTATATATAGATAATTTTGCTTTCTGGACAGAAAACGATATGGAAAAACTTCCTGATGTGTCGTTTATTCCCCCAATGTTGCGCAGACGTATGAGCGCGCTGGAAAAAATTGCTATTTCATTGGCTGCGCGCGTTGCCCCAGAATCTTTAGATTACCAAGTGATTTTTGCTTCACGATTTGGCGAATGGGAACAAACAATCAAACTTATCCGTCAATTCTATGAAGACAAAGAAATGTCTCCTGCGGGGTTCAGTAATTCTGTTCATAATGCTTCAATGGGGCATCTGTCTTTGTTGACCCATAATAAAAATTCTTATACATCTATTGCAGGTGGGGAAAAAACTATTGAAAACGCGTTGTTAACAGCCCTGATTTCTACAAAACCGGTACTTTTTGTTTATGCCGAAGAACACAACCCAGCAGAATATGAACATTTGTTTGAAAAGCCCATGGTTTCGCACGGCTGTGCTTTGTTTATCACTCAAACAGGCAAAAACAAATTTGAATTATCTGCAAACAACCAAACATCACCTGTTTTGACATTTGAAAAATTACAAAATCTTTTTGAACACGAAATTGAAATTCAAACCTCTAATTGGTTTTTGACAAGGAAATAATGAAAAAATTTTTTCGTTCTTTTTTAAGTGGTCTTTGCTTTTCCATTTTTGGAATTGGTGGCATTATAACAGGCGCAACTTTGGTTCCTGTGCTTTTGATATTTTGTTCCAAACGCACCCAAAAACGCGTATTATCTGGGACTGTTCATCATTTGTGGCGAGCATTTGTTTGGCTGATGTGTTTTTTAAAACTAATTGATATAAAAATAAAAAACGAACAAATTTTACACGATTTACACGGAAATATAGTAATAGCAAATCATCCTTCGTTAATAGATGTCGTTATATTGGTATCAAAAATTCCACGTTCTATTTGTGTTGTAAAGGATAGTTTGTTCAAAAACATGTTTATAAAATCTTTGATTCGTAGAGTTTATTTGTCTAATTCTGCGTCCCCTGATGATTTTATAAAAGAAGCCACCGAAGATTTAGATAACGGCTATAACATCATAATTTTTCCCGAAGGAACCAGAACTCAAAAACACAAACCAATCCATATGCATCGCGGTTTTGCTTATCTGCAAATGCATTCAGGGCACGACATTTTACCAATTTACATAGAAAACAAGCCCCATATTTTAGGCAAAAATACACCTTGGTATGACGTTGGTGATAAAACATCTGTGTATACACTGAAAATACTGCCGAAAATCTTTTTTGATACACGAAACAAAAAAACAGATAGAAAAAATGCTGTTTTGATAACAGAAAAGGCAAAAAAATCTCTGTTTTCAGCATAGATTGCTTGACAATCAGGGTTTCTTTTCCTAGTATTTGCGGGACAGTTCACAAAGGTAAAAAATTATGAAACAACAAACACTTGAACAAGAAATCAAAGAATTGATTATTTCCGCTTTAGATTTGGAAGACATCACTGTTGCCGATATAGATTCTAGCGCTCCTTTGTTTACCGAAGGTTTGGGTCTGGATTCCATTGACGCACTGGAACTGGGTATGGCTTTAAAGAAAAAATATGGTGTCAATTTCAAATCTGACAAAGAAGAAAACAAAGAATATTTTAAATCTGTTGAAAACTTGGCAAAATATATTGCTGAATCTAAAAATATTACATTGGAGTAAATAAATGCACACAAAAGAAGAAATTTTTTCCACGATTAAAGATATATTAATTAATGATTTTGGTTGTGAAGAATCTAAATTAAAACCAGAATCCAAATTGGTCGAAGATTTAGATTTAGACAGTATTGATGCTGTCGATTTGGTCGTTAAATTGCAAAGCAAAATCAACCAAAAAGTAGACCCAGAAGATTTTAAACAAATCCGTACTTTACAGGATGTTGTCGATGCAGTTGAAAAAATCGTTAACAATAATCACTAAGATGTTTCTTGGCGCTTTTGTTATCGCATATCCTTTTGTAATTTTTTATATGCTGCAACAAAATATTGCTATCAGGTTTATTGGGTTAATTTTGGTGATGGTTGTTGCGCTTTCTTTTGTGCGCAACAAAAATAAATATTTGTTTATGCTGGGGTTGTTGCTTTGTTTTTTGGTGATTTTTTTTAATCAAGCAATTTTTCTTAAATTCTATCCGGTTTTGATGAACGCCGGTGTTTTTTCTGTTTTTGCTTTGTCGTTAAAAAAAGTGCCACTTGTGACACAAATTGCCCAAAGAACAACCAAAGACAATCTTGATGAAGCCCAATTAACATACACCAAATTAGCAACAATTGCATGGGCGATTTTTATGTTCTGTAATACGATTGCTTCTTTGATTACTGTATTTTTGCCGTATGAAATTTGGGCGATATATAACGGCTTTATCGCATACATTTTAATCGGTATTATGATGGCAGCAGAATACACAATTCGTAAGGTCAAAAGAAAATGTCCACACCAATAAGCAAACTTTTTTTAGATAACATTGATGCAAACAGAATTATTTTTTATAAATCTGATGGGATTGTACATTTTGGTGAATATATAAAAGATGTCGCAAAATATGCTAATCATTTTTCAAAAATACCATCAAATCAAATTGTGATTTATATACCCGACAATTTTTATTTGTTTTACGTATGTTTTATGGCGGCATTACAAGCAGGCAAAGACATAATTTTGCCCGCTTTGTTAACAGAACAAAATGCCAAACCTTTGTTGGAAACAACACATTTTTTAATAACTGATAAATTCACATCTTTCGACGATTTTGAAATAGTAAATTTAGAATGTGAAAATAATGTGAATTGGGATTTCTGTGATGTAAGTGAAAGATTTTTATATTTCTTTACATCTGGTTCCACAGGAACGCCAAAACGTATAAAAAAACAATTTAAAATGCTTGCTGCCGAAGTGGCTTTTCACAGCACAAACCAAAAACATTTAATAAATCAAAATCCTGTTATGATTTCTTCGGTTGCGCCATACCACATGTATGGGTTGTTGTGGCGTTTCTTTTTTCCATTGGCAAATGGGATTGCTTCTGATTTAGACATTATTTTTACACCTGAAGAATTACAACATAAACAATCTGTGTACGACAAAGTTTTATTCGCAACAACCCCTTCGTTTTTAGACGGCATCACCAGATATCAAAATCAGTATTCTTTCAAAAACAACTGCATTGGGATTTATTCTTCGGGCAGTTTATTACAAACAAAAACATCTATGGATGCTTATGAAATGTTTGGCGTATCGCCTTTTGAAATATTTGGCAGCACTGAAACCGGCGGAGTTGCAGGTCGCCAACAAAAAGACGGTCCACAATGGACAATTTTTCCACCTGTAAAAGTGAATTTGACAGAAAACAGTGAATTATTAATTGAATCTGATTTTTCTTGTCAAAACCCTTATTTAATGTCTGATATTGTTGAAAAAACCGGTGATAATACTTTTTTACTAAAAGGACGTGGAGACCGTATGGTAAAAATCGCAGAAGAACGCGTATCCCTGCCAGAAATGGAAGAAAGACTTTGCGAATATAAACATATAGACAAAAGTTATGTTAGCGCTTTGAATTCCAAAGATAGAAATATTGTTTGCGCTGTTATTACATTAAATACAGAAGGCAAAAAATATATCATTGAAAATGGCCGACACTTGTTCGTAAAGGAATTAAAACAATATTTATTAGATTATTTCCCAAATGTCGTATTGCCACGAAAAATAAGAATTGTTAATACTATTCCTGTGAACACCCAAGGAAAATATATAAAATCTGATATAAACGCAATGTTTGAATCTAATGTTGCTGAACCAATTATGCAAAACATTACAAAGACAGATACTGAATTTGTTGCAGATTTAACCTTTTTAAAAGATTCTTCATATTTTAACGGACATTTTCCGGAACACCCTATTTTGCCCGGCGTGATACAAATGCATTTCGTATTATCTTTTATAAAACAATATTTTAACAAAGACGCAAATGATTATCATATTTTAAAACTAAAGTTTTCAAATCTAATTTTACCAGATTCTTGTGTGCATTTTGAATTAAAACGAAACAGCGAAAACGAATTTATTTTCAGTTATGTCAATGGCGATAAAAAATATTCTTGTGGCAAAATAGCAATAAAGGCGTAAAAGATGAAGAAACCAGTTATTATTGTTCCTTGTTTTAATCACGCGGATGCTTTTGTTAACGTTGCTGATAAATTGTCTAAATTTAAACACGATGTTATTGTTGTTGATGATGGAAGCGAAAAAGCACAATCAAAAAAAATAAAAAAAATTTGTGAAACACATAAATTTTTCTATTTAAAAAATTTGAAAAATGGTGGCAAAGGTGCCGCTATGTTAACTGGTTTCCAATTCGCGATAAAAAATGGTTTTACACATGCTTTGCAAATTGATGCAGATGGGCAACACGAAGTTCGTGATATTCCTTTGTTTTTCAAAATTGCAAATTCTTATCCAAAAAATTTAATCCTGGGGAACCCGATATATGATGAGTCTGCACCACGGTCTAGATTGATTGGTCGCAAAATAACCGATTTTTGGGTTATG
This sequence comes from Alphaproteobacteria bacterium, assembly GCA_017524525.1. GTDB lineage: Bacteria > Pseudomonadota > Alphaproteobacteria > Rs-D84 > Rs-D84 > Enterousia. The sequence goes on from JAFXVM010000001.1 coordinate 69,763, forward strand.
ATTGAAACTTTGAATAAAAACATGCCTGATACAATGTGTGGTTTTCGTGTTTACCCGTTAAAATTAATAGAACCTGTATTGAAAACTATAAAATTCAAGCGCATGGGATTTGACATTGAAATCGTGGTGAAAGCCTTTAGAAACGGTGTAAAAATTATTGCTGTGCCAACGAAAGTTGTTTATCCTGAAAGTGGCGTTTCACACTTTCATGCTTTTCGTGATAATTTTTATATCAGTTTGCTTCATACTTATTTATGTTGTTTAATACCAATATGGTTAATCAAAAGAGGGAGAAAATGAAAAAAATAATATCAATTTTGGCTTGCGTTTTTTCACTGAACGCGTTTGCATATCCAATCACTGATGAAATGCCTGAAAAATTAAAAAACTTCACAAACAATCTGGAATCAGTATCTGCAACATTTAAACAAACCAAGATGTTGCCTGAATCGACAAAACGATTTATATCAAACGGCTATGTAAAATTTGTTAAAAATGTCGGCTTTACATGGCATCAACAAAAACCAAGCGAAGATGTGTTTACTTCTACTTTGAAAGAATATTGTGTAAACGGCGAAACAAAAGAATTAACAGAACTGCCCTATTTTTATCGCGTTCAATCTATGATAGATAAAATGTTAAATGGCGATATGACAGATTTTCTGTTTGCTTTTAATGTCGATTACAGCGAATACAAAGACAGTTGGACTTTGGTTGCAACTCCTCGTTTAGTGGTATTAGCTGATATGGTTCAAAATTTAACTATGTATGGAACGACAAAAGATTTAACCAAGGTTATTATGACATATTATGATGGAACTATTGTTATTTTAGAATTTAATCGTTCAAAGAAAGAAATAGAAGATGAAATCGTTTGTTAAAAAAATCTTATTTTGTGTCGTCGTTGTTTTTGGTGTTATTGCAACATTAATATTCAAAACGCCTTTGCATAGTCAAACTGATTTGATGTCTTTGATAGACATAAACAGCACAGAACAACAATGGCCAATAGACAAGATTTCTAATAAATTTTCTTCTGTGATAAATATTATTGTTGAATCAAACGATGAAAAAACAGCACGTCAAAACGCTAACAAAATCATTAATTTATTAAATACTGAACAATTCAATAGTTTAAAAGTTCAATTCAATAATTTTTCTTTGAAAAGTGTCACCAAAGATTTAGTTCCTTATAAAAACGGTCTTTTAAGCAGCCAAGACAAGGAATTTTTACAACACAAGCAATCAAGAAAAATCGCAGACAATGCAATAAAACAAGTATCACAATCTATGATGCCACTAATTGTTCCTTTGCGAGAAGATCCTTTTTTGCTGTTATCAAATTATCTTTTGAATATTAATACTGGAAACACAGGTTGGACTTTGCATAATGGTTTACTTTGGCAATATAATGATTCAAAACATTATTTTATGATACCTGTGGATGCAATTAATACGGACACAACAACCAAACAGATAAATTATTTACGCAAAGAATTGGCATCGTATAACAATGAAAATCTCAAAGTATATATGAGTGGGGTTCCTTTGCATACTGCTGTTATGGTTCAAAAAAGCCAGATTCAGTTAACTGTTTTGTCTTTGATAGCGGCGTTTATGGCGATATTATTCAGTTATTTGTTGTTTCGAAAAATGTTCACTATAATGACTGTGTTGTGCAGTTTATCTGTTGGTTTTTTATGCGGAACCATCGCATTGTTTTTGTGTTTCAATGCCCCGCATATTTTAACTTTTGTTTTTGGGACAACTTTGATTGGGCTGGGCATAGATTATTCTTTTCACTTTTTAACCAGTGCTACATTAAAAAACAAAACTCAAATTCAAAAAAATATGCGACATTCTTTTTTAACTACCTTGGTGTGTTTTTTACCTTTGATGTTTTCCGGAATATCTTTGTTGCAACAAATTTCTGTTTTCACAATTGTTGGATTAACAACCATTTATATTGGGCTTAAATTATTTATACCGAACAAATTAAAATTAGAAAACCATCCTTTGAAAATCGATTTTTCTTTTTCGCGCAAATCAAAAATTGTAATTTTGTCTTTGATTAGCGTTGCGATTATCGCAACTTTGCCATTTGTAAAAAAAGAAAATAATATGAATCAACTTTATCGTCCAGATGCACAAATTTTAGCAGATGAAGCAACCGTGCAAAAATTAAATAAAACCCAAGAATCAGCAGTACTGATGATTCGCGGAAAAAACATTCAAAATATTCTTGAAACAGAAGAAACCATAAAACAATCTGGCTATGATTTCTTTTCTTTGTCAAATATAATTCCGTCGATAAAAACACAACAAGAAAACGA
>JAFXVM010000006.1 GCA_017524525.1 Alphaproteobacteria bacterium
ACTGTGCCGGCTTATTTTAATGATTCTCAACGTCAAGCAACAAAAGACGCTGGTCGTATTGCCGGATTAAATGTATTGCGTATTGTTAATGAACCTACGGCTGCTGCGTTGGCATACGGTTTGGACAAAGACAAAGATGGCATTATCGCGGTTTACGATTTGGGTGGTGGAACATTCGATGTGTCTATATTGGAAATCGTTGATGGTGTGTTTGAAGTAAAATCTACCAATGGAGATACTGCGTTGGGTGGTTCTGACTTTGATGCACGCGTTTTGAAATATTTAATCGAAGAATTCAAAGCACAAACTGGTATTGATTTGTCTGGTGATAAATTGGCTTTGCAAAGATTAAAAGAAGCCGCAGAAAAGGCGAAAATCGAATTGTCTTCCAAGACTTCAACAGACATCAATTTGCCTTATTTGACAGCAGATGCCACGGGTCCAAAACACTTTAACACAACTTTGACACGCGCAAAATTGGAATCTTTGGTTGCCGATTTGATTGAAAAGACAATTGAACCATGCAAAAAGGCTTTGAAAGATGCTGGACTTACAACATCTCAAATCAACGAAGTTATTTTGGTCGGTGGTCAAACACGTATGCCAAAGGTTGCAGAAACAGTTAAAGAATTCTTTGGCAAAGAACCACACAAAGGCGTTAATCCTGATGAAGTGGTCGCTATGGGTGCTGCTATTCAAGGTGGTGTGTTAAAAGGCGAAGTCAAAGATGTTCTTTTGTTGGATGTGACACCTTTGTCTTTGGGTATTGAAACATTGGGTGGCGTATTTACCAGATTGATTGACAGAAACACAACTATCCCAACCAAAAAATCACAAATCTTTTCTACTGCCGAAGATAACCAATCGGCTGTGACAATTCGTGTATTCCAAGGTGAGCGCGATATGGCTGCAGATAACAAATTGTTGGGTCAATTTAATTTGGAAGGTATTGCACCTGCCCCACGTGGTATGCCTCAAATCGAAGTGTCTTTTGATATTGACGCGAACGGTATTGTTCATGTGTCTGCAAAAGATAAAGGAACTGGCAAAGAACAGGCTATTTCAATTAAATCTGACGGTGGGCTAAGCGAAGATGAAATCAAACGTATGGTTGATGAAGCAGCCGCTAATGCCGAAGCAGATAAAAAGAAAAAAGAATTAGCCGAAGCAAAAAATACAGCAGAAACCGCGGTGTTCAGTATTGAAAAATCTTTGAAAGAACATGGCGACAAGATTTCTGCACAGGAACGCGAAGCCATTGAAACCGCCAAGAAAGAATTGGCTGACGAATTGGCAAAAGCAGAAGCGACAGTTGAATCTTTGAAAGCAAAGACAGATGCATTAACTGAAAAAGCGATGAAATTGGGTGAAGCGGTTTATAAAGCCGCCCAAGAAGCGCAAAAAGCAGAAGAAAACAAATCTGGTGAATCTGGTGACAAAGGTGCAACAGACGCAGATTTTTCTGAAAAGAAATAAAATTCTTCTTTCCTTAATAATACCGCCCGTTTGGGCGGTTTTTTATTTCTTTTTTTCGCCGATATAGATACCCATATCTGTTGCAATTTGAAGCAAGATATTGTCTGGTTCTACGTACGCATTAGAAGTCATAGCACCAATAATATGTGGGTCTTTTTGTTGTTTGCCAGCCTTAAAAAATTCCTCCAAAGATATAGTTTTGTATTCACCGTTTTGAGCAACTGTCATTACATTTGTTTCACCAGATTCAATTGCCTTTAATGCAGTATCCGCAAATGCAGACGCCAGTATTCTATCGCTTGCAACCGTGTCGCCTGCCCTTTGAATGTGTTCTGGGAAAGCTGTTCTGTTTGCAATGCCTGCGGCGGTTAATTTACGTGATACCATATCAGCAGGTTTACCAGAATGTCCACGTATTGAAATTCCTTCGGATACCATAATTATACCATAATCGCGTTTAGATTGTTTAATATGTTTAACCAAACTATCAATATCAAATTTTATTTCTGGAATTAAAATTGCATCTGCTGCAACGGCAACGCCACTGTGCAAAGCCAACTGTCCGCATTCACGTCCCATAGTTTGCACAACGAACCATCGATGATGGCTGCGCGCAGTTAATAACAATTGGTCACAATAAGAAACCAATTGTTGAACCGCTGTGTCAAAGCCGATTGTTTTGTCAGTCAACGGGACATCCATATCTATTGTTTTTGGTATGCAAACCAATTGCAGTCCAGAATATATTTCTTTATAAAGATGCGACAAAGACAAAGAGCCGTTGCCTCCAATTATGACCATTGCGTCAAGATTTAAATCTTTGATGCCTTTGTATAATCTTTTATTGAACGTCTCTATTTTACCAGCGGCGGCAGATTTTGCAAAGTTAGTATTGGCGGCGTTGCCATTTGATAAAATACTGCCCGCCAAATGCGAAGACGCAAACTGAAACGTTTCACGTGACAAATCAACTGTTACTGGCGGATTTTCATAAAGTCCATCTGTACCATCTTTGATTCCAACAACGTCCCATTTACGGCGAACACAACCTTCAACCAGACGCTGAATTGCGGTGTTTAACCCAGAACAATCGCCGCCAGTTGTCATAATTCCAATTTTCTTATTTGCCAATTTTTTTTCTCCTATATATACTTTGCGTTTATTATATCATAAAAACCTTGACAAATAAATATTTTTTGGAATAATTTTGTCAAAGGTAAAAAACAAACGAGGTATATTATGGCAAACGCAAATATAGGCAAAACAAAACGTTCCACAGACGACATTATAAATGACGCAATCGATCGTCAACAGTCTTGGCTGGATAATCGTCGTGCTTTTACTCGCAATTTCTTAAAAAGATTTAACGTATTTGAAAAAAAAGAAGAAAAAGTTGTGGTTGAAAAGAAAAAAGAAAATAAAAATAAATCTGTTTTGAAAGCGTATTGGTTCCCTATTTTATGTGCTTTGTTGGTGATTTTAATCGCTTTGTTTGTTTTATTGTTCAAAGTCAATGCTCCAGTTAAGGTTTTTGCACCGTCTGTTCCAGAACCTATTATAAGACCAGTTAAACAAACAGTGAAACAAAATACGCCTTCGTTTGATTTGGTAAGAATTGAAAAATCTGGAAATATAATTGTTGCGGGACGCAATCCAAAAGAAACTAATATTTCTGTGGTTATAAACAAAAAAGTTGTTGCAACAGCTCATACAAACAAAGATGGTGAATTTGTATATGCTCCTAATGATGCGTTGAAACCCGGTAATTATGTTATATCTTTGATAGATACAGACAAAAATATTAAATCTGTTGATTCTGTTTTTGTTTATATTTCTGAACAAGGCTATAAAAACTCTGTATCATTATTGATGACCAAAAACGGTAGCAAAGTTATGCAAGCACCAGTATTGGCAGATGGCGATTTAATTGTGTCAAAGATAGACTATCTTGATAATGGCCGCATGATTGTCACTGGTAAGGCTTTGCCAAGATTGCGTGTATCGCTTTCTTTGAATGATAAATATTTGGGTTTTGCCCGTGTGTCTGATTATAAAAACTATGGTTTGGGTGCAGATGTTGGCGAATTGAAAAGTGGCGAAAGTTATAAATTAAACATTCGTCTTCATGACAGCGAAGGAACAACTGTCGCAGACATAGAACATAAATTTATCATGCCAGAAATGACTGGCGATGACAACACTTTCTATACAGTACGTCGCGGGGATTGTTTGTGGATAATCGCACGCAATTTCTTGCGCAAAGGAATTTTGTTTACAATGATAGCCGAAAGAAACACTATCAAAAACCCTGATTTGATTTATCCAGATCAGTTGTTGCAAATACCAACAAAGGACTAACCTTATAGCCCAAGGAGGCAACTATGCAAGATAACAAACACAGAAATTACGAATACATACCAGAAACTTCAAAACAAGATCAAACTGCAACAGAATTATTAAACCAGATTAGATGGTTTATGCGACATGCAAAACTTAAACCTGAAGATTGGAAATTGTTAACCAAGATGATGAGAAACCTTCAACAAATCCAATCCACAAAAGTTTTGCGCAGCATGCAAAGAAAATTCACAAAAATTCAACAACAATACAACTAAAAGGGCAAAAAATGAGCGATGTAAAATTAAGACACACAAGAGTAAATATTAAAGAAACAGATTATTCTTCTGTTGCTAATTGTGATACTTTGATAAATACGATTGGTAATTTCTATTACAAATATGAACACATTATTTCCAAAGAACACAGTCTTAAAGTTTTAAAAATGTTGAAGACAATTGAAGAAAACAATAAACATTTACCTGAACCAGAACGCAACGCTATGTATAATAACATAAAGAAAATGAAACGTTATTATGCGCGTATTCGTGTTCGTGGTTAATAGAATAAACCCGCCTTTGAAGGCGGGTATTTTTATGTTTTTTTCGACACATATCTATTAACCTGAATTTATATTCCGTAATCCAAAAATATAACCGACACTCTGGTCGGCTCTATTTTTGGTGCGGGCGAAGGGAATCCCTCGCACGACACAAAATGTGCCGGCTGCGGGCAAACCGTGACGATTTGGCTGCATATAAATATTTGCCAAATCTACTTGTTTTCAAACCCTCTTTGTCGGGTTCTCTTCCAGCGCCACAATCCAAAAATATAACCGACACAAGGTCGGCTCTATTTTTGGTGCGGGCGAAGGGAATCGAACCCTCGTCTAAAGCTTGGGAAGCTTTCGTGCTGCCATTATACCACACCCGCGATTTGGCAAATTTTATACAAATCTATCTAAAAAGTCCAGAAATAAAATGTGTAATTCAAAAAATATCTGTGTTGACGCATCAAGGATGGTATGCAACTATCAAACTTGTGTTATCAGCCAAAGAGTTATAAAAAATGACAGACAACGAAGTGTTAAAGATTCTTAAAAATATTGATAAATTATTAAGTACTATGGACAGAGAACATGTTGAACGATTGTTATGTGTGTTGCTGGATATAAAAAACAAAGGCAAGGATAGTGTATCGTCTTATGTTCCTAGTTTGCGTAAAACGGTTAAACAAATGCTTAATGGTTATGAAAATACACCGCAACCAACCAAATGTTTTACACACAAACAAATCAAAGAAATGTATGTCGTTTTGGGTGATTATGATTGCTTTCCAATATGTCAGTTATGTGGGCACCCTATTAAGATAGATTCTGAAACAGTCAAACATACAAAACAATCGCAACCTATGGTGTTTACCTGGGATCATATTAAACCAAAATCTTTGGGTGGTGCGACTAATTTGGCTAATTTGCAACCATCTCATAAAATTTGCAACAACCAAAAAGGCAGCACCCCGCCAGAAAGCATGGATTTACACGAACATTACGATATTACTGTCACTATCAAAATGAAAGTTGGTTCCATAGAACAATTTGATACAAAGAAAAAGAACAACAAAAAGAAACCGTATAATTTACGCAAACAAGAAAATTGGTGCCACAAACACAGATATTGTCCGTGCTGTTGCAGGTAAAAACCGCAATAATTATTTGACTTTTGATATTTTTTAATACATAATTGATGCGCAAATCCCAAAGATTGCCATTACAATAACCCTGTGTGCGGTATGCACAAGGAACATCAACCGGCGAGTTTCGCTCTTGATGGTGGTTTTTTTTGTGGCTTTTTGGATTAACAAGATAACAAACTTTAAAAGGAGTAAAATATGGCAACAGTTATTAGATTAGCACGTTATGGTGCAAAAAAACGCCCTTACTATCATATCGTAGTTACAGATTCTAGAAACGCACGTAATTCCGGTGCTATTTTGGAAACAGTTGGTAAATACAATCCAATGTTAGACAAAAAAGACGAAAAACGTGTTGTTTTAAAAGTCGAAGAAATCAAAGCATGGATGGTCAAAGGTGCAAAACCATCTGATCGTGTTTATAAATTTTTGGCAAATGCTGGCTTGGTAAAAGCGAAAGCTATCCCAACACAAACAAAGAAAAATCAACCAAGTGAAAAAACTCAACAGAAGGCAAAAGACAAAGCTGAAAAGCTCGCAAAAATAGCAGAAGAAAAAGCTGCTGCCGAAGCTGCGGCTAAGGCTGCTGCAGAAGCACCTGCCGAATCTGCTGTTGAAACACCAGTTGAAGAACCAGCAACAGAAGCCACTGCGGAATAATTATTATGAACCGTAAAAGATTGCCACAACACCTGATTGAAACTGACATATATGCTGCGACAAGTTCTCGCGATTGTCCTGTGACTGGTCGGGGATGTCATCGTCAAGATGAAAAAGGTGCTGCATCAGACAGAGTACGGGCAGAATACATCCAGAGATGCGCTGAAACACACAGTACAGATATATTTTCTACTGCTGATTGGCAAGGAAGATTTGTCGACTGTTGTAATAATTGTGATGTTTACAAAGAATATAAGCATCAACAAAACCAACAGAACACATCTTTGATACAGAGAATAATTGGTGCTTTCAAAAACAGATGAACAACGATAAAAAAATCTTAGTTGGTAAAATTGTTGCCTTTCAAGGTGTGCGTGGCGATGTGCGTATTCAAGCCTATACCGCCACGCCATCAGATTTGCGTGATATGCAAATAGAAAGTTCGCAATTTAAGCCAGATGATTTTCGTTTTATTCGCGCATTACCTAACAGCAATGTAATAATTGCGCATATTCGCGGATTTGAAGATAGAACTTCCGCCGAAGTTTTGCGTGGCACAGAATTATTTGTTAATCGTGAAAGCCTGCCAAAACTTAAAGACGGCGAATATTATCAAACTGATTTAATTGGTTTTTCTGTTATTCGTGACGAAAAAACAATTGGAAAAATTGATGGTTTTCAAAATTTTGGTGCTGGCGATATCATGGAACTAGATAACGGTGAAATGGTGGCTTTTCGTGGCGTGACGGTTGATTTTGAAAACAAAACAATTGTTGTAAAATAAAAGGTTTTTGTTATGAAACAGCAAGTTAGTTTTTTTGATGTAAACAATACAAATTTACACAGAACAACATGTGATTTTTCGACATATCAATGTCCGTATTTAAAACACTTAAAAGAACATACTGTTTTTACCTATAAACATTCACACGACAGGAACACCACTATGATTCATATGGAATACGCTTGGTTTACCAAAGTCAAAGGTTCAGAAGCGCAAAAGATTGTTAATTTAGAAGCTGCGCATCTTTCAGAAAAAACACCTGCCCCTAAAAAGTTTTGTGCGCGTTGTGCACATAAATGCGGCAGATAAAACAAGGAGTACTATTATGCACACAAAATTTATTATGCCTGTTATAGATACAGAATGCCCAAAGGGAAAAAACGAAAAAAATTGCCCTTTGCGCAAATTTTTAAAAGAAACAAAATTATTCAAAATTTCAAATAATATTATGATACCCACTGCAGAATTATACAGAATTGCACGTCGTGAATATGTTTTGGCTTTTGAATCCATGCATCAAATTTGCAACAAATGTCAAGAAGCAAAAAAAGAGAAAATAAAATGAAAAAAGTTACCGTAAATGTAAACACAGAAAAATTTTCAGCAATTTGTGACAAACAAAAAACAGACCATTGCCCTGTTTCTGTATTTTCTAGAGAATTGTGTAAATATGCACCTGTTTCCGTTAATACAAAACGTACAGAAACAGAAAAACGCGTTAATCTTACTTGTAAAGAACAAAGCACAAAAGATTTGTTTATGGCGGTTCGCGCCATTTGCGATACTTGTGTACACAGAAGCGTAAACCAAATAACAAAATAACGATATGCACTTTAATATATTGACTATCTTTCCTGAAATGTTTCCTGGGACCCTTGATAAAGGGGTCGTAGGACGCGCTTTGGATAAAAAGATTTGGTCGTATAACACTATCAATATTCGTGATTTTGCTATAAATAATTATGGCAGCGTAGATGACGAACAATTTGGTGGTGGTGCCGGGATGGTTATGCGTCCTGACGTATTGGGAAATGCCATAGATTCTGTTAAAAAACCTGGTAAAATCATATTTTTTTCGCCTCGCGGGAAACAATTAAATCAACAACTGGTACACGAATTCGCGAAACATGATACAATTACTATGATTTGTGGCAGATACGAAGGTATTGACCAACGAATTTTAGATGTGTATGACATAGAAGAAATTTCTATCGGAGATTATGTGTTATCTGGGGGCGAATTGGCTGCGCAAGTTTTTATTGACACTGCCGTTCGTCTGTTAGATAATGTATTGGGTGGCGGGTTGGAAACAACCCAAAACGAAAGTTTCGAAATCGGCGGGCTTGAATGGCCATTATATACCCGTCCGTCAGTATGGCGTGGACAAAGTGTCCCAGAAGTCCTGCTGTCCGGTCACCATGGCAACATCGAACGGTGGCGGAAACAACAATCGGACGAATTAACAAAAAAACGTCGTCCGGATTTAATAAAGGAAAAGTAAAATGAGCATTATTAAAAAAATTGAACAAGAACAAGTCGCAAAATTAAAAGGCGACAAAAAAATCCCAGACTTTAAGGCTGGCGATACTGTTAAGGTTCATGTAAAAATTAAAGATGGTGATAAATTCCGTATTCAAATCTTTGAAGGTGTAGTTATTGCACGTGATGGCGGAAACGGAAACAATGCGTCTTTCACTGTACGCCGTGAATCTTATGGCGTAGGCGTAGAACGCAAATTCCCATTGTACACACCAGCAATCGAAAAGATAGAAAAAGTTCGCGTCGGTAAAGTCCGTCGTTCAAAATTGTTCTTCTTGCGCGCATTGTCTGGAAAGAAGGCTCGTATTGTTGAAGATTTGTCTGCTAATGCCAATAAATCTGAAGACAAATAAACTTTTAAATTGTAGGGGGTGTTAAAAATGAACATTATTAAATTATTTTGTTGTTTTATAGCACCCCTGTTTTTGTTTTGTGCTTCCCCTGTTTTCGCATATATTGACAGCAATACCGCTGTTGTTCGTATTATGAACAAAGCCGCTGGAAAAACTCAGGTGGTTCCAATTAAGGTTGGTAAAACAGTTCAATACGATGGTTTGACTCTTACAGCGAGAAGTTGTAAGAAAAGCGACCCTTTTGATGCGGAAAACTTTTTTGTTTTTCTTGAAATATATACAAAAACAGATGGTAGAATTTTTAGTGGCTGGATGAACCGCAATGAACCGGGACAAAATCCATTACAAGATAATGCTTATGATGTTTGGCTTGAAAAATGCGAGTAAGACATGACACAAAGAACAAAAATTCAAAAAATAAAACTTTTTATTAAAATTTCAATAGTGTTCGTTGTGTGTACTATATTTGTAGTACTTGGTTTTTTTGTAAAACCTATTAGAACATTCGAAAATTCTCACATGAAAAAATGGACTATGCTTGCTGAACAAGATAGATTGATGACAATACAACGCGTAATTCCTAATGCAGAAGACCAAGATTTATTGATGAACTGTATTACAAAGATATCTAATCTTCCTAATTCAAACGAAATGATTATTCGAGATGCTGTTGTTTTGTGCTATAACGGGATAAAATTTAATAAATCTATTAACACTGAAGCACCAGAAGAAGTCAATGAAACAGATGAAAAATAAGTTTTTTCTGTGTGTGTTATTGTTATGTGCGTGTTCTTCTAATGTTTATAATATTGGCGAACAATATCTGGGGGCAAAATATCTTCTTGACCCTTTGGGTGAAGAAAAGGCACCAGATTTTGACCCTTTGATACGAACAGACGCTTTTGATTGCACTACTTTTGTAGAAACTGTATTAGCAAACGGAGATACTAACAGATTAAATAAAATACGCTATAAAGATGGTACAATAGATTTTTTAAACCGAAATCATTTTATTGAAACAGACTGGTTAAACAATAACAAAAATCTGGTTAAAAACATAAGCAATTTATATGGAAAAACTAAGACCAGAAACGTTGTCATAGATAAAAAATCGTGGTTTAAAAAAATGCACAATATAGATGTTGATTTTGAAAAACAATATACTTCGATAGAATACATACCATACAATGAATTAAAACACATAAACACAAAAGAAACTTTAATTGTTTTATTTATATCTGGAAATTCTAAAAAATGTGATAAAATAGGTACAGACATAGCAGTTGTTCATATGGGTTTTTTGTTGCCTGATGGCACTTTGAGACATGCTTCAAGACAACAAAGACGTGTTGTGGATGTGGATTTTTATGATTATATAAACAGACGCAAACAAAACAAAAACAACATTGGCATAGCATTGGTAAAAATAAAATGAGCAAAGAAAATATTATTATAACAGATATGGGGGCAAGCGCTTCTAATAAACATTCTACCAAACCTGTATTGTGTTTAGGTATTGAATCTTCGTGCGACGAAACAAGCGCCGCCATAGTGGATAGCGATAAAAATATTTTAGCACATATAATATATTCTCAAATTCCAGAACACCAAAAATATGGCGGTGTTGTACCAGAATTGGCTGCGCGCGCTCATATTTTAGCCATAGACGAAATAATCAAATTGACTTTGGAACGCGCCAACAAAACAATTGCTGATATGGATGTTATCGCTGCTACTGCGGGACCAGGATTGATTGGCGGCGTTTTGGTTGGCTGGATGGCTGCCACAGGAATTGCAAATGCCACAAACAAACCTTTGGTTGCTGTTAATCATTTAGAAGGACACGCTTTGGTTCCACGTCTTAAATCTACTTCGGCAACGGATTCTGCAACAGATATTGATGTAGAGTTCCCTTACTTGTTAATACTGGCTTCTGGCGGTCATTGTCAAATATTGTTGGTACAAGGTGTCGGTAAATACGAATTAATTGGTCAAACCTTAGACGACAGCGCTGGTGAAGCATTTGATAAAGTTGCAAAAATGTTAGGATTGGGATATCCTGGTGGTCCAATTGTTGATAAACGAGCCAAAGAAGGCGATCCAAAAAAATTTCATTTTCCGCGTCCTTTGTGTGACAAACCAGGTTGTGATTTCTCGTTTTCTGGCATAAAAACCGCAGCAAGAATGTTATTAGATAAAACAGATGAATCTTTGCGCGATGAAAAATTTATAAATGATTTTTGTGCTTCTTTTCAAGCGTCTGTTGTAGATTGTATAATCAACAGATTAACCAATGCTTTGCATGACGAACGAATTATAAACGCAGCACCTAAAACATTAGTCGTTGCGGGCGGTGTCGCTAAAAACAGCGCTATACGAAGCGCAATAGAAAATCTAGCAAACAAATTTAATATGCAGTTTGCTGCACCACCGATGAATTTGTGTACAGATAATGGCGCGATGATTGCATGGGCTGGATTGGAAAATTATAAAATCGGCAATATTGTCAAAGAACCTGTCGCACCCCGCCCTAGATGGCCGTTGACTGAATTGTAATTCTTGAATTTTTTGTAAAATTATGTTATGCTGTGCAGCATGACAAAAACAGAAAAATTTTACGGCGCAAAAAACAAACTTTCGCATTACGACAAAGAGACACAGCATTTAATGTTAACTGCTATGAACTTTGATGTTGTTGCGCATGAAAATTTTTCATTACCTGAAATTGTTTTTTTATTACGCAGGTCTTTTAAAGAACGATTGACACATAAACAGGTATTAGAAGAAAAAACCATGCGTCCTGGCACAGACCCTTCAAGTGGTTTTTGTATGATTGCAAGTTATTTAATTTATTCTTTGACTGGTGGAGACAAAATCTGGGAAATGCACGGTACAAATTTACATTGGTGGCTTTACCATAAACAATCTGGCGCTATATTTGATGTGACACATACTCAATTTTCTGCCCAAGATATTAAGGAAATATATAAACTTGGTTGTCCTGTTTCAAAATTAAACACAGACAACACTTTCAATGAAATGTTAAAGATACGTGCTAATAAATTGGCACATTGTGCGGGGATAGAATAATATGCAAAAACCAGAACCTTTTGTTAAACCAGATATGATTTTTAGTGTAAGCGATGCGTCTGCGCTGTTAAAAAAAGTTGTAGAAACTGCGTTTCCCGAAATAAGAATACGGGGGGAATTGTCGCAAATTACACGTGCAACATCTGGTCATATGTATATGACTATCAAGGATGAAAATGCTGCGATTAATGCAATTATTTGGCGCGGAACACCAGTGAATTTTAAACTTGAAGAAGGTAGCGAAGTCATCATTACTGGACGCTTTACAACTTACCCTGCCCGCAGTAATTATCAAATTATTATTAATTCGATTGAACTGGCTGGGGTTGGCGCGATATTAAAAATGCTGGAAATGCGAAAACAAAAATTGGCAGCAGAAGGATTATTTGACCAATCAAAAAAGAAACCTTTGCCTCGTTTTCCACAAACCATCGGTGTGGTGACCAGTCCTACGGGTGCCGCATTCCAAGATATTCAAAATAGATTACGCGAAAGATTTCCTGTTCATATATTGCTTTATCCTGCCACTGTTCAGGGCAGCACAGCTGCCACAGAAGTAGCAGCAGGCATTGAATATTTTAATCGTATGAACAATGTAGATGTTATCATTGTTGCGCGTGGAGGTGGTGCTTTGGAAGATTTGCTGCCTTTTAGCGAAGAAATTGTTGTTCGTGCAGCAGCAGCAAGTCATATACCCTTAATATCCGGAGTTGGACACGAACCTGATTGGATGTTGATTGATTTTGCTGCTGATGTTCGCGCACCAACACCTACAGGTGCAGCCGAAATGGTTGTGCCAACAAAAATATCTTTGGTTCAAGAACTAGATAATCTTTCACACAGATTAAACACTGCTTTTACAACACAAATTATCAACCATAAACGCAATATCAACAATATAACTATCAAAAGTCCCAAACAGATTTTGATGGAACAAATGCAACGTTTAGATGATATTGGCAGAACTATGAACATAATGATTACATCAAAAATTCAATCTGCGCACCAAAAGATAGAATTGGTTTCGCGTTTTCCAACTATACTTGAAAATCGTTTTGCGTCTATTAATCAATCGTTGGTTCATATGGGACAAATGCTGGGCAGTTTAAGTTATAAAAAGGTATTGCAACGCGGTTTTGCGATTGTGCGCGACAAAGACAACAATATCGTCAGCACGATATCCGCCAAACCAAAATCTATCGAATTTGCAGACGGTATATTAATGCTTGACAAATAATTTTTTAAGTCTATAATACACCCTTGAATAAGAACAAAGTCTGAAAAAGAGGATAATAACCATGCCAAAAATGATAGTATTACCAGAATCTCCGTTAGACACCAAAAGATTGTCTAATGTTTTGGAACGCGCTGATATCTCGGTCACAGTAGAATTTTCAACTCCTAATACATTTCCAAAAGAAGCGCATTATTATGTTCGTAAAAACGATGGTACTATCGTATGCGAATGCGTTATACGTGCCTTTCGTCCATCTTTGGAAGTTGCAGAATTAGGCGTAACAAAACAGAAAAAGTCTTCACAAAAAGTAAATGTCCCTTTGGAACCAGAACAAAAACAAAAACTGTGCGAACTAGTTAAAAAGATTGAAGCCAAGGCTTTTAGTGAATACACAAAATAACAAAACGCCCAAACGGGTGTTTTTAATTTTTAATCAAAGTTTTTGCTGTTGCAATTGATTCCGGGGTTATTTGTGCCCCGCTTATTATACGCGCTATTTCATTAATTTTATCTTCACCAGAAATTTCAACAACACTGGTGGTGGTTTTATCGTTTTCACTTTGTTTTGAAATCTTGAAGTGTTTGTCCGCAAAACCCGCAACCTGAGCAGAATGAGTTATCACTAACAACTGTTCGTTCTTTGCCAATTTATTCAATCTTTCGCCAACCGCAGACGCTGTTGCGCCGCTTATTCCTGTATCCAATTCATCAAACACAATAGTCTTTTTGTTGTTTGGATTATTAAGTGCTACACGCAACGCCAACATAAAACGCGATAATTCGCCTCCAGACGCGATTTTGTTTAAAGGCGCAAAAGGTGTACCGGGGTTAGTCTTTATCATAAACACAACGTCATCTGTGCCGTTTATAGACACATCTGTGTTTTGAATATCTACCACAAAGTCAGCTGACCCTAATTTTAAATCTGGTAATTCAGTCAATATTTGTTTACGCAGATTCTCTGCTGCTGCTTTGCGCAGCCCCGACAAAACCACCGCCTTTTCATTAAATATTCTGGTATACTTATCCACATCTGTTTTGCATTTTTTTAATTCAGCATCACTGTTATCAATAGCATTTAATTGATCTTGCATCTCAATCAATTTCTTTGCCAAATCATCTGTATTACAGCGATGTTTTCGCGCAAGCGCACGAAGCGCAAACAATCTTTCTTCAACAGAATCTATATCGTCAATATCCGTGTTTTCAGGATGTATTTGTTCGCTTATTTCTGCAACAACAGACGCAGCGTCATAAAGTTTATCTATTTGTTCGCCATATGGATTCGGCTCTGTTTTTATACGTTCTAAAATATGCGCCACAGAACAAATTTGTTCATCCAAAGAATTACCGTTATTTTTCAAAACTTCTACGGCATCTGTTAATATAGCTGCGTTCTTTTCGGCATCCATCATTTTGGCACGACGACTTGCTAGTTCTTCTTCTTCGCCAATTTGAGGTTTTATTTTTTGTAATTCTGCAACATTATGTTCTAAAAAGTCGCGTTCGGTTTCCGCTTTTTCTAAAAGTTCCGTCAATTGTTTTAAGTGTTTTACAGATTCATGCAAATCATTATATGCTTGTTTCGTTTGTTGTGCACAAATTATAAATTCAGGATTACACATCAAAGCATATTCATCTAAAACACCAAGATGTGATGTCGAATCCAACAAAGAATGACTTTCAAACTGACCATGGATTTCAACAACTTCATCGCCAATTTGTTTTAATGTTTTTACAGACACAGGAACATCGTTAATCCACGCCCTGCTTTTACCATCTGTTGACAGCGTTCTGCGTAAAATTAAACCATCAGTGTAATCTATGCCGTTTTCATCCAATATCTGCTTAATCGTATCATTTACAAAATCAAATTCCGCAACCACAGAAGCCATATCACAACCATTACGAATCAAACCTGTGTCGCTGCGCGCACCCAGTGCCAAAGATAACGCATCAAGCAAAATACTTTTGCCTGCACCTGTTTCGCCGGTCATAATATTAAGACCACTCCCGAATTGCAGGCTCAATTTTTCAATCAAAACAATATTCGAAATATATAAATTGGTTAGCATGCCAGAATTATAATCTTTTTTTGTTTAATTTTTCAAGTTTTTTGTCTGGAATTGTTTATCAAGCGACCAATCAGCCAACCACAAAATATAACCGTTAATTTCGTATCCTGAATATGCAGATTTTAACAAATTGCCATATTCGTTCAATTGTCGTTTATATTGTTCTATAAACCGTGTTTTGTCTGTATCTGTTTTATAATCTATAAAATCAATTGTTTTTGTATCTTTGTTTATCAAAAGCCTATCTATTCTGCGACTAACAAAACGTCCGTTCAAATAACCCGCTATTGAAACTTCGGTTTTTGCAGAAACCGCAAAAAATTTTTTTAAATCTGTTCGATTTATAATGTTTTGTATTAATTCTAAATCCCCGCTGTTTCCTTTTTTTTCATCAACAACAACCTGTCGCAATCGCGCATGTATTTGTGTGCCCGTATTAGTAGCAAATTCTTTATTCTTTGCACCAGTCAAAAAATCTTGTAAAATCTGTGTCATGTGTAATCCGTATTGTGTCATCATTTGAAAGTTGAGAAAAAACCTTCCATAATTGTTTATGCCAAACTAATTCTGGAACTCGCTCTGTGTCGCACCCATATATATACAATCTGTCGCAAGCCCTGGTCATAGCAACATAAAGCAACCTGTAATATTCTGCAAAACTGTCTTGTTTGTTTTTGTCTATAATTTTTTGTATTGTCGCAGATTTACTAGTATTCCAAAGCCATAAATCATAGTCTGTATCTTGATACAAATAATTTGTATTCAATATTGTATCTGCTTTTGGATACACAAAAGTATCTATTAAAAACACTACTTTTGCCCCCAAACCTTTGCTGCCATGAACAGTCATTATACGCACGCCAGAATCTGCATCCATGTCGCGTTTAATTTCACTGTCGCCAGTCACAAACCATTTTAAGAAATGATACAACGTCCCAGATTGCGTTCTTTCATATGCCAAACACATAGAAAAAAATTCTTCTAGCGGATCAATAATTTGTTTACCCAGTGCAGATATAAATTTTTTACGATTATCGTTTTTATTAAAAACATATGTGAAAAACGAATACGGCGCCAAAGTTTTAGACTTTTCGTTAAAATCCATAATATCATTATAAACATCTGGCATTTCATTACTTAAAACATCCGCAACAGACACGGTTTTACCAGCATTTTTTGCATCATTTTTAATTTTACACAAATTAAAAATATCGCGTTCTTTCAATCTATAAAAAGGACTTTTTAACACACAACACAAACTATAATCATTAGTGTTATCAATGCAAAATCTTACCAAATGCAACAAGTCTTTGATAGCAGAAAATTCAGGCAATTTTATTCTATCATTACCAGCAACATCCACCCCTTTTTTCTTTAATGCAACCGAAAGCAAACCAGCAAAAGGATCGCGTCTTTGAACCAATACTAACACATCACCAGGGTTAATATTTTCTTGTTTAACCAACTTTTCTATTTTATCAGCAACTATATCAATATAAAGTTTGTTTTTGTTTAAGCCTGTTTCTTCACAATCAAACGCTTTGTTTATTTCAACAATACCATCTGTGTTTTGTCTAGCATATTTGTGTTTGTTATTAATAAAGCCTGTTTGTTGGATTATTTCTGGACAATCAAAGAAACAATCCACTGTTTGTAATATTGGTTTAAGAGATCTAAAACTTTGATCTAAAGACACCTCTTGAATTGTTCTGTAATTGTTTTTAATTTGTTCTTCTATGGCTAATCTACTGTCTGCAAAAGCGTATGGATCGGCGTTTTGAAAACCATAAATAGACTGCTTAGTGTCTCCTACGACAAATATAGACCTGTTGTTTTTATCGTTTCCTTCTGTAAAGAAATCGCCCGCCAGTGCACGCAAAATATTCCATTGTTGTGGACTGGTGTCTTGAGCTTCGTCAACCAAAATATGCGACAAAGACACATCCATTTGAGACAAAACCCACCCCATAACATCTGGTTTTAAAAACAATTTTTGTGTATAAAGAATCAAATCTTCAAAATCCAACAAATTTCGTTCCTGTTTCAAGGCACGGTATGTGTCCGCAAAATCTTTTGCCAAATCAAACAACGCAACTGTGTTTTTAAACGCTTCTTGGTTTAATAAATACTGTTTAATCTTATAAACACGTTCAGCCTCTGTACAAAAAGGTTCTTCTTTTAAAATCGCTCTTTTTTTAGGTGATAACAATTCGTTTTTATCAGTCAAATACAAATCTTTGTATTTTTCAAAATCTATCGTATTATCAATATATTGCTGTGTATAATTAACAAAATCACTTAAATATCCTGCCGGCTTTTTTGAAGATTTTTTAAGATTGTCCGCAATATTAATAATATCTGTTAAATAATCAGGTTTTATGTCTATATTTATAGTTTGTTCTATTCCCAAAATTTTACGCGTAGTATCAATAAAATATTCACGATATTTATCAACATTATCAACTTGGAAAAACGACCGATAACGCCCTAATAACAATTCTTGTAATACGGAAAGAAAGTATTCAGATTTTATATCTACTATTCTGCGAAAGGCGTCCATTGTATTTTGAACATTGGATAATCCTTTGAAGGAATTTGTTATCATACGATTAAAAGCATCATCCAACAACACCGATTGTGCTGCACCCGACACCAACGACCAAGTTGGAGAAATTCCTGCTTCTAATGGAAAACGGTGTAATATTTCTTCACAAAAACTGTGTATAGTTTTGATTTTCAACATATCTGGGTTGTCTATGTATGAAAAGAAAACCTTGCGAGCAAAAGACAAATCTTTTTGCGTTGGTGGATTGTTTTCGGTGACCGTTTCAAGCAATTTCGACAAAAGTTCATCATCCGCAGTAGCCCAATTTCGTAAACCTTCCAGAATACGATTACGCATTTCGCCTGCTGCTGCATTAGTATAAGTCAAACACAATATTCCAGACGCATCTGTTTCACCATATTGTTTGTTTCGAAACAATATTCGCATCAATCTATGAACCAAAACTTTGGTCTTGCCAGTTCCAGCGTTAGCCTGAACCCATATGTTTTCCGCAGGATTTGACGCTTTTATTTGATCTAGAGAAAATTCATCAGGTTTTGTCATTTATGTTCTTGCTTTCTTTGAAAGATTCTAGTATAAATTTCCTTGAAGTGCAAGGATGATATTTTAGGGAGAAAAAGTTCATGAATCAAACACTATTAATTATATCTATATCTTTAGGTTTTTTGCTTTTCATCAATTTGATTTGTTTGTTTTTTGTTTCTCGCAAATCTCAAAAGGTTATGCAATCTTTGTTGGAAATAATGACTCACCCAGAACAAGCAAAAATTAAAGATGCTTCGCGTGTGCTGGAAACAATTTTAAAAGACGAAATAACAAAAATAGATGATAACTTTAAATCTATGGCAAACACGTTGCAAAACCAAATAATTCACACCGAAGAAATCAAAAAAAACCTTGGAGAACAAAACGACAAAATGATTTTAACTGCTGATGACGCAGTAAAAAAGATAGCAGTTATGTCGCAAAGATTAGACAATACTGTCGACGGATTAAACAACATAGTTTCTTCTGCCGGATGGACAGAAGTTCAACACACCACAGATAATTTTGCCGCGACAATAGAAAACTATTTAACCAGAATTTCCGAAACGGCCACCAGCACCACAGAACAAGCAACACAGATTCAAGAACAAATCACACAATCTTTGGATACTGAACGTCAACTTAATGAACAATTACAGAATTCTTTAAAATCTAATACCGAAAACATGGAAAAATTAACCGCTGCCGCCGGTACTTTGCAACAGCAACTTGCTGATTTAAGTTCTAGCGTGACAAGCGGCTTTGAAAACGTGACCAAAGCGTCAGCTGAATATGATGAAACCATGCATAACAACGACAAATTGTTAAGCGATTATTTAACTAAATTGTCTGAATTTACGAAACGCGCAGGCAAAGAATTAACTCGTCAAGTTAATACTATGACCGAAACCGCCAATGTCGTTGGCGCTAATGTAAGATTGGCAGAAACTTCGATTGATAAACAACTGCGTAAATTAGAAGGCGCAATAGATTCTTTGAACGACACCACCACAAACACAACGGCTTCTGTACGCGGTGTGACAAATGAATTGTCTGGTTTAACCAACAGATTCAATGGTGAAATACATGAATTTTCATCCAGTGTTGTCAAAGAAATCAAAGATGTTTCTGGGGTTGCCAACGAAACACTGGAAAACACCAAGAATGCAGCAACAGAATTTGCTAATTCTGTAAAAACTATGGGGGTCGGTGTCCGCGAAACATTGATAGAAATGAACAAAGCACACGTCCAACTTTCTGGACAATCAGAAAACCTTATAAAAATGTCCACAGAAACGACAGAACAATTAAAACCTTTGTCTGAATTGATTGAAAAGTATTATGTCGCCCTGCCCGATTTGACAGCTGGTTCACGCGACATGAGCGAAAGTCTTAATCAAATTGTTAACACATTGGTAGATAAAATTAATTTGATGAAAACGACTATTAATGAATCTTTGGAAAAAATAAACAGTTCTTCGACCCAGTTAAGCGATGTGGCAGGCCAATCTAGACAACAGATGATAGATTTAATGTCTGATTACGCCAAAGCGGTGGATGCAATGCAAAGTTTGAACAAACAAATGATGGTCGCACGCGCAAGCGCACCAATGGACGCTATCAAAGTTGCTCCATCTGCTAGTTATAAACCCATCAGCACCAAAGATTTTATGGCAAGCACAGACAAATTATTTGAAAAACTTTATGAACAATCCGTAGATTTAACACGTGCATCTGGCGCGCAGATACCTGATATAGTTTGGAACAAATATAATGAAGGTGATAACACTATATTCGCTAAATGGTTAGTAAAAATGTTTAATGCTACCGATAAAAAGCAAATTGGCAATATGTTAAAATCTGACAAAGTGTTTAATTCCCAAGCAACTCAATTTGTTCACAATTTTGAAAAGATATTAAGTGGCGCAGAACAAACCAATGATGCCGATAAAGTAAAAGCAGCACTGCTTAAGACTGATTTAGGGATTATTTATACTGTGATTAGTAAAAACGCTTAAAAAAGAACCGCCAGTTTGGCGGTTTTTTTATCTTGGTTTATCTGCTTGTTGTGACCAATTAAACAACAGAACAGACAACGGCATATTTGGCAAAATTTTGCCATCGCCGGTACTTACCAGTGACCAATCAAATGGTGGACGAAGTTGCAACACAAAATCCGGCACCAGATTTGCGTTTTCAAAGTCTTTTAATGTACAAGTATTTTCTTTGCGGACTTTGCTGTCGTTGGGCATATTTTGACGGTTTTTGACGATGTTTTGAGAGTCAGGTAATGGCAAAAACCATATTGTTTTAAAATTGTATCGTTTGTTCAGCCCTTTTTTAACAAACCAATCCATTAATTGACGCACATAACGCGGTTGAATAACATCATAAGTAAAATTGGCGCCCATATGGTCGTAAATTTCAAATTCTGGGACACCATAAAGCCATTTTTTATCGCCTGGTTTCCAAAACTGTTCGTTTACAAACAATTTTGTCGCAAATTTTTCAGTATCAAAATATACTTCGTCGCGAAAATAGTATTCACGTCCGTCCTTTTCGCCTTCACGCATAGGGCGCGTTGTTGCAGATTTAAGATTATAAAATGTACCGCTTGGTAAAATATTTTTTATAAAATGACTTTTCCCACTTCCCGACACCCCCGAACAAAACAACAGTGTCTTTTTCATTTTTTATTTTCCTCATCTTCTACAATACTGCGGACTTTTAGCGCCCGAGAGGGATGTTTTAATTTGCTTAATGCCCTTTGTTCTATTTCACGAATTCTTTCACGCGTAACCGCATTATATTGCTTGGCTTCTTCTGGCGGGCATATCATCGAAGAATCAGTAGACATACCAAAACATTGGCGCAAAACAGCCTCTTCTTTTGGATCCAGTTCCGATAAAACTTGTGCCACAATCATACGCAAATTCTTGTGCGCAGCAGATTCATATGGTGTTCTATTTTTAGTATCAACGTAATTAACATCTAATTGTTCATAGTTTTCTTCTTCTGGAATTTCTAAAATTTCTTTGGCTTTTTGGATTTTTTGAATAGATATACCTAATGATTTAGACAATTCATCATCAGTTGGCAAACGTTTGTACTTCTTTTCAAAAGCACGTTGTTCTTCTATAATCTTAGCAGCATTTGAAAATGTTGATTTAGAAATTTCAGTCATATTTTGTCCTTTTTTCTGTTTTTTTATAATAAAAAGTCCGTTTTGAAACAGACTTTTTATTCTTTAATCTTCCATGAAACTGCGCAGTTTGCGAGCGCGAGAAGGATGTTTTAATTTATTTAATGCCTTCTGCTCAATTTGACGTATACGTTCTCGAGTCACCCCGATGTATTCACCAACCTCTTCCAATGTGCAGGTTTTGTTGGTAGACATACCAAAACGTTGACGTAAAACCGTTTCTTCTTTTGGATCCAGTTCCGACAAAATCTGTGTCATAATTGCACGCAAATTCTTTTGTGCTGCGGAAGTAAATGGATTTTTAGCAGTTTCATCCGCGATAATTTCAATACGAGAACTGTCGTCTTCGCTGCCAACCGGCGCTTCCAAAGAAATTGGTTTAAGATTTACTTTCATTGCTTTAAGTATTTTTTCTTTTGGCAAATAAATAATCTTAGATAATTCTTCTTCGGTTGGCTGACGACCGTATTTATGCATAAACTGACGTGATGCACGTTGGATTTTGTGTATATTATCAATCATATGCACAGGTATACGAATTGTTCGCGCCTGGTCAGCAATACTGCGTGAAATACCTTGTTGTATCCAATTGGTTGCGTATGTAGAAAATTTATTACCAAGACGATAATCAAATTTATCCACTGCTTTCATTAAACCAATATTTCCGTCTTGAACCAAATCAGAAAAATCTAACCCAAGTCCGCGGTTGCTTGATTTTTTAGCAAATTTGATAACAAGACGCAAATTTGCTTCTATCATTTCGCGCTTTGCGCGAGCCGCTTCGCTTTGTCCGCGACGGACCAATTCAACAACTTTTTTGTATTCTGCTGTCGGTTGACCTGTTTCTTTGACAATCGCAGCAATGTCATCTTGGATTTTCAAGACATCTGCTTGGTGTTTAACGGCAAAGTTTTGCCATGCTGCGTTTTTGTTTTTTGCCAGTTTTTTAACCCAATTGCGATTGATTTCATTGCCAGTGTATTCAGCCAAAAAATCTTCGCGCTTAACCTTGCATGAAAGTGCAAGACGCAACATTTTTCCTTCTAGTCCCATTAACAATTGGTCGCGCTGAGTTAATTTTTCCATAATCTCAGCAATTCTATCGTCGTTTAGACGGATTTTTCCAACGTATTCAAATAATTCATAACGAGCCTTGGTATACTTTTTTTCCAATGCTTCGTCTGGTTTAGAAGACACTAACAAATTTTCTAAACGTTTAGCCTGCAATTTTTGCATACCTGTAAAAATACGTTTTATCTTGGTAAACAATTCTGTAATCATTGGCATCAAGGCATCTTCCATCACAGGAATAGGAACCCCTGATGAACTGCGCTGAGAATCTTCTTTTTTGCCGTCTTCGTCTTCTTCGTCCATGTCTTCTTCGTCGTCTTCATCATCAGACACAGATTCTTCCAAAGCATCCAAATCATCGTCATCTAAATCGTCAACCTGGTCTACGCCTTTGGATTTTAATGTGTCTGCCAACGCAGCTAATGATTTCTGTTCAGATTCACTGGAATACATAACTTCCAGGTTAACAATATGACGCAAACGGATTTCGCCATTAAGCAATTGTTGATACCAATTTAACATGGCTTGAATTGTCATAGGGCTTTCACAAAGTCCGTAAACCATTAAACGAGATGCTGCTTCAATACGTTGTGCAATAGCAATTTCACCAGCCGCAGTTAATAATTGTACCGTACCAATCTGTTTTAGATACGATTGAACAGAATCTTGGATACCCAACACCAGATTCCCCGTAGAACTGCGTTCCAACTGTTTCGCGTAATGTTCATAATCGTCGTCGGCAACATCCACTTGTTCTGCATCAGCATTTAATAAATCGCGTGTTTTGTCACGGGAATAACTGTCTTCGTCTTCTTCGTAATATTTTTCCATATCACGAGTAAATCTGTCGCTGTCAGTATCAAGTATTTCTAAACCCAAATCTTGTTTAAAGAAATCTATGACTTCATCTTGTTCTTCGTCAGGAACTTCGTCTGCCTGAAAAGCAGCATCAAAATCCGCCTGTGAAAGATAACCAACTTCATTTGCGGACAACGCCAATTCTTTCAAACTTTCTGGCAGAGAATCTACCAATAATTTTGTTGCTTCATCGAGTTTTTTAGCCATAAAAAAACCTTTGATTTATTTGTGAAACATAAAATAAATTATTTGCCCGATTTACGTTGAGCCTTTGCCACAGCATCATGCAACGCAGATTCAGAAACCAATCCTAATACAATTGGACTTTGAATTTGAATCATTGAATAAGATTTATGCGTTTTTTCACGAATAGATTTTACAGTTGGATTTGTGCTGCGCATTAATCTGGCAATTTGACCATCCGTTAAATCTGGGTAATTCTTTAAAATCCACAAAATTCCACCCAAACGATTTTGGCGGTGTAATTTAGGTGTATAACCAACACCTTTTTTGTTTTGTTTTTTTTGCGCTTCGACAATTTCTTCACGCAAAACCAATCTTGCATCTGGATCTTTTTCGCATCTTTCGATATCTTCGCGAGTGACTTGACCGTTAATAATTGGGTTTAAACCCTGCATTTTATTAGATTCTGCGTCAGCAATATTTTTAACTTCTAATTCGTGTAAACCACAGAATTCACCGATTTGTTCAAATGTCAAAGCGGTATTTTCAATCAACCATAAGGCTGTAGATTTAGGCATATATGGATAATTCATGGATTTTCCCTTTGTTTGTACGGGCTTTAATATAGCACAAAATGCACTATATTCAAGCAGTTTTTTTAATATTTTTTCACATATTCAAAACCTGCATAAAAACCTTGTTTTTTGGTTTGATATGTTATATATTTTGACACACAAAAGGAAAAAACTATGAACGACAAGAATTTGATGACAGAAGAAAAACAAAAAGAATTAGAACTTAGCAAATGGAAACTCTTTTTCCATATCAGTTGCGGTTTTGTGTTCGCTGTACCTGCAGGGGTCGTTTTGTATATCTCTACGCAAGACCCAAAGCCTAAAAATATGATACCTGCAGCCATTTGGTCTGCTGCGCTTGGGATTTTTAGTGCATACGACATTTACAAAAACGCAAAATCACATATACAATTGAAAAAGAAATACGAAAACCAGCGCCAATAAGTTATTTTTTTATCAAACAAAAAGGCATCAAAACGATGCCTTTTTTTCTATTGTTTTTTTACCAATTTAAACCCGTCTGGCGTATCCATAACAGTCCAACCAGATGCGTCTATTTGATTACGCAAACTGTCTGCAGTCGCAAAATCACGCGATTTTTTGGCTTCTAATCTTTGTTGTGCTAACTGTTGAATTTCAACTGGCGCAACAACAGATTCCAATTCGTGTAATTTTGTCGCCCGTTCCATAAATTGTAAACCCAACAATTTATCAACAAATTCAAACAAAGCCAATTTAGTCGCATTATTCACAGTTTTATCTTTTAATAAATCTTGAACAGCCACCAAACTTTCTGCGGTTTTAAGGTTGTCTGAAACCGGTGCTAAAATTTTATCGTGCCATTTTTGATATGCATCTTCGTCAACATTACCTGATTTGTCGTTCATTAAATCAGCAATTTTGCGAACAATGTTTTTATAGCCATTTGCAGCCGCATCTAGTGCATCAAAAGAAAATGCCATTTGAGACTGAAAGTGTCCCAACAACACCCAATAACGATAAATTATAGGATCTATGTTGCGTTCTCGAAGTGCGTTCATACCCAAAAATTCTCCCTTGGATTTAGCCATTTTTTCACCACTTTTATCCAGCAAAAATCCAAAATGCACCCAATAATGAACCCATGGTTTTCCAACAATTGGTTCGCTTTGTGCTATTTCATTCGTATGATGAACACGTGACAAATCTTCGCCCCCAGTATGAACATCAAAATGTTCACCTAATAATTTCATGCTCATAACACAGCATTCTGTATGCCATCCTGGGAAACCGACACCCCATGGACTATCCCATTCCATTTGACGTTTAACATCTGTCGGGGAATATTTCCACAAAGCAAAATCAGTTGGATTCTTTTTTGCAGTATTATATTCAACGCGCGCACCAGCCCTTTGCCCAGACAAAGAACCGCCAGTTAATGCACCATAATCAGCAAATTTGGATGTGTCATAATAAATACCATCGCCAGGAATTTCGTATGTATAGCCCAACTTTTCTAACTTTTGAATTAATTCGATTTGTTCGTTTATATAATCGGTCGCACGTGGCATATCTGTTGGTCGCATATTGTTCAAAGCATCCATATCGCGCAAAAATTCATCCAAATAATATTGCGCTATATCCCATACAGATTTATTATCGCGCGCGGCACCCTTTTCCATTTTGTCTTCGCCCGAATCATCTTCTTCGTTTGTTAAATGCCCCACATCAGTTATATTCATAACATGGCGAACTTCAAAGCCATTTGCTAAAAACATACGTTTCAAAATATCATTATGAACCATAGTTTTAAGATTTCCTAAATGAGCATAATGATACACCGTTGGACCGCAAGAATAAAAGCCAACATGATTTGGTGTGATTGGCTTAAAATCTTCAATTTTACGCGTCATTGTATTGTATAATCTGATTTGCATAACAACTTTCCTTTGGTTTGTATTGATGATATTAATAAATTAAAGAAAACAATGCAAACAATATGTTTGCAATCAAAACATTTTTAACAACAACAGTAAAAATTAATAAATAAAACTGTCATATTTTGACTATGACAGTTTTTATACAACAAATCAATAAAAAAAAACTGGCGTTTTGCCAGTTTTTTTTATCCTAGCGTGCACTACGCGCTTGTCGCACCTCTTGCATAAATTCCGGAACAGCGGAAAATCGATTAAAACCTTCTGTGACTGCAATTTTATGTGCCACCAAAACCAATTCGTCTTCGGTTAATTCATACAATTTTTTGGTTGCATCGATACCAGTAGCTTTTCTTATCTCATTAGCGTATGCCTTTGGATCGTTTTCGTGCGCAGGTGCAAATCTCTTCATCGCTTCAAATATTGTTAAATTTTTATAACTGTCGCCCTTTAACAAAGCTATTAATGCGTCTATACCCGCTTTGGCAGACGGGAATATTGCAAACCCGCGTGATCCTTTGCCAATTGCACCATGATCTTTGGCAAATTCACCATATTTAAGCGCACCTGGATTATTTTGTCTGTTTGGAATATTTCCTTTGAGCACCACAACGCTGTCGCCAGGATAATAATATGTGACAGTTTTACCTTTGCGAGTAAATTTAACCCCAAAATCAGCACCGGTTAATGTTTTTTCTTCAATATTTGCCTTTTTTTGAGTGTTTGTTGCAATACTGTCGTTAATTGTATCGTTATTATGCAAAACATAAGTATTATTTTGTGCTACCCCGTTATAGTTCACAGCATATGGATATGTTATTCTTGTATCCACCATTACTGTTTTTGCTTTTTGTTTTGCATCTTCTTTTGATTGGTGTTTTTCTTCCGCAGCCTGTAAACTGAGAGACCCTACCACCAATGTGGCAAGTGCTACTTTTACTTGATACGGCAAATCAATAATATATTTATATACTTTGTTATATATTTTCATTTGGTTCTCCTTTGGTTGCTTTTACGGACAAATGCGTCAAACAGACACCATAAAACCCGCATTTATATTCATTTTTTGGGATTGGTTCATCGCAATAGACAAGAAAAATTTGCGATGTACATTCAGACATTTAAATAACTTTTAAACGCCCCGACTTGCCTTCTTTTTTGGCAGCCCGCCCTGCTCTCAGGGAACCAAGTTAATACGAATATAGTAAAGAAACACCGTTTTGTCAATAGTTTTTTGTGTTTTCTGTGTATTTTTATTAAAAATGTAAAAAACAATCTTGCTTTTTGCAAAGGGTTTATATATAATAGCACCCAGCAGGAGCGTTGGCAGAGTGGTAATGCAGCGGATTGCTAATCCGTGACCGTGTTTTAGCGGTCCATAGGTTCGAGTCCTATACGCTCCGCCAGAAAAATTAAACCGTCACAAGACGGTTTTATTTTTATCTATGCGGACGTTAAGGACGAAGAACCGGTCAAAGTTGCGCCAGCAACGAAAGGTTCGACAATGAGTTGGTGTTTGCAAACACGGTGCAGCAAACACCTTACGAATGCCGCACAGCCAAACATTTATGTTTGTGCGAGCGAGTCCTATACGCTCCGCCAGAAAAATTAAACCGTCACAAGACGGTTTTATTTTTATGTATGCGGATGTTAAGGACGAAGAACCGGTCGGCACCAAGTCTTATACACCACTAATTTTTAAAACCGCCAATTCGGCGGTTTTATTTTTAGACTTGCTTTTCTTCGGGCGTATGATCTGGTTGGAAAATTTCAACATCTCGGGTCATAGATAAAAATTTCTTTACCCGATTTGGCACCAATTCTTCAATTGGAATTTCTTGCAATTCTTTGATTGCGTCTGCCACCGTTTTACCAACCATTTCCATTGTAGTTTGCCAATCTTTGTGCGCCCCGCCCGCTGGTTCGTCAATGATTTTATCAATTACATTTAATGACGCCATATCACGCGCGGTTAATTTAAGTGCAGTTGCTGCCTGGGCTTTGAATTTGTTATCTTTCCACAAAATACTTGCGCAAGATTCTGGTGCAATCACAGAATAAATAGCGTTTTCAAGCATAAACACTTTATCACCCGTACCAATTGCTATGGCACCCCCAGAGCCACCTTCGCCAACATTAACTGCAACATAAGGGGTCTTGACCTTTAACCCAGCGGCGATTGTCGACGCAACCGCTTGTGATTGACCGCGTTCTTCGGCGGCACCCCCAGCAAATGCGCCAGCAGTATCAAACAAAGAAATCAAAGCCAAATCAAATTTTTCAGCCAATTTCATTAACCGCTGAACCTTGCGATAACCCTCTGGGTTTGCCATACCAAATCTGTGTTGTTGACGGGTTTCAATTGTTCTGCCCTTTTCTTGACCAATAACAACAGCTGGTATGCCATACCAATAACCAATACCGCCACACATTGCCGCATCTTCGCCAAAACATCTATCGCCTGCAAGATACGTCCATTTATCAACAATTCCATTCACATAATCCAAGAAATGCGGTCTGTTTTCATTACGCGCCAAAAGCACCCTGTCGTATTCTGGGGTTTTGCCCATATCACGAGATTTTTTCGGCATGTCAAATTTTGGTGTTTTAACATCTATGACCTTTGGTTCGTTTGGTTGTTTAGTAAGCACAGTTAAAACGCGTTCCAAAACTTCTTTTAAACCAGAACGTTCAACAACTATGTCAACCATACCATGTTCATACAAATAGTCTGCATTTTGGAAATTAGACGGTAATTTTTCATGAATATTTTGTTCAATTACACGACGACCAGCAAAACCAATACGTGCGCCCTTTTCCGCAATATGAACATCACCCAACATTGCAAAAGAAGCAGTGACCCCACCAAAAGTTGGGTCTGTTAATATCACGATATATGGCAATTTATTTTCGTGTAATTTGTTAACCGCCACAGTTGTACGCGCCATTTGCATTAACGACAAAATATTTTCTTGCATACGAGCGCCACCACTGCATGTCACCATAACAAAAGGATTTTTTAATTCGATTGCATGTTCAATACTTGCAATAATCGC
This sequence comes from Alphaproteobacteria bacterium, assembly GCA_017524525.1. Taxonomy (GTDB): domain Bacteria; phylum Pseudomonadota; class Alphaproteobacteria; order Rs-D84; family Rs-D84; genus Enterousia. The sequence goes on from JAFXVM010000006.1 coordinate 29,196, forward strand.
ATCCCCAGCAGCGCGTCCCATAGACCCCATCATAAAATCACCGTTCATAACACATACAGTTGAATTTATGCCACCTATTTTTCCGTCTGCTGTGGTAATAGCATCGCGTGTTCCCGCGTCTTCACGAGCCTCAGCCAATCTTTCTTTGTACGGAACACGGTCTGTAAAATTAAGTGGATCATCTGTTGCAACTGGCAAATCTATTTTTTGCCAATCTATGTCATCAAACAACAAATCAAATCTTTGTTTTGGATTCATTATAAAAGCACGTCCACAACGCGGACAAACATAATGATTGTTTTTATAATCTTTGTAAAACACAAGACGACCGCACGCTTCGCACTTTATCCACATCAACCTGCGCACACGATCATATTTTTCACGATTATGATTTTTTATTCCAACAGACATTTGATTATCCATTCATTTTTTTTGTTAAATCACGACTAGGTTTAAATAATATAGTTCTTCCTGCTGGCAACACCATAGTTTCACCCGTGGTTGGATTGTATCCGTTTTTGGCAGAACGAATTCTGGGTTGAAAACTGCCAAAACCACGAATTTCAATTCTGTTATCTTTTGCCACAGAAGATATCATTTCTTCGACAACTGTATCAAGAATAGCCTTCGCATCCTTGGTGCGCATGTGTTTAAATTGCACTTGGATGGTTCTAATTATATCTGAACGTTTCATCAATAACACCCTTTTGTTTTTTATATTATACAACATGATAGCATATTTTACAAAAAATAAAGTAAAATTTATTTTTTAACAAAAAAATTAAGAAAAACATCTTATGCAAAACCCGCGGATTTATTGGTATTTTATGTAATATCAAAAGGAGTTTTTATGCATGATAATATGTTGAACGAATACCACCTTTTTCCGCTTATTGGTGATACAGCACCAAAATTCACAGCAAAAACTACAAATGGTTTTATAAAATTTCCAGATGATTTTTCTGGCCGGTGGATTATTTTGTTTTCTCACCCTATGGATTTTACGCCTGTTTGTACAACAGAATTTTTATCTTTTCAATCAAGATTCCAAGATTTTCAAAAATTAAATACAGATATAATTGGGCTTTCTGTTGGTGCGATATTTTCACATTTGGCATGGTTTCGTTCGATATATAACGATGTAAAATTCAAAGATTTTAAAAACACAGAAATTACTTTTCCTGTGATTGCAGATATAGATTTAAAAATTTCAAAATTATATGGCATGATTCATCCAAATTCATCCGACACATCAACAGTGCGCGCAGTTTTTATAATTGACCCGCACGGTATAATCAGGACTATTTTATATTATCCGCAAAATGTCGGGCGAAACATCAAAGAAATACTAAGAATATTAACTGCATTGCAAGTTAGTGATACTTTTGGTGTATCTGTTCCTGCAGATTGGACACCTGGCGCACCTGTTATTGAACCTGCGCCACAAACAACAAAAGATATGCATAAATGTATTGCCGCAAAAGCAAAAGGCAAAAATAATGAATCTTGGTATTTAACTTTTCATGAATTACCAGAATCAAAAATTTACGAAAAATTAACAAAGACAAAAAAGCCAAAACGTTAAAATTTTATAGGCGCATCGCGTAAGTTTATCGGCGCAGATTCGTTTTCTGGATGCCAACGATATTTTTCTACATCAATGTTTCCGTCTGGTTTGAACCCAACGCCTTCGGCGGTTAATAAATCACGTTGAACCCGTTCCCATTGACCATCCCAGGTTTTCCCATCTGCAAAAGTGACACGATGCCACGGCAATGAATCCGTTTCACACGAAGCGTTCATCGCATACCCCACAAACCGCGCGGCACGCGGATGCCCCAACATTTTTGCAATATCGCCATAGGTTGTGACCTTTCCCGCGGGAATCCTTGCAACCAAATCATAAACTTGTTCATAAAAACCTTTCATGGTGGATATTGTAATTTAAATCGCACAAAAATCAAATAGGAATATAAAATCAAAGTGTTAATCTGGCGGAGATGGAGGGGTTCGAACCCCCGATACGGTTGCCCGTATACGCGATTTCGAGTCGCGCGCATTCAACCAGCTCTGCCACATCTCCGAAACGCATGTTCATTATATATTTTCGGTTTATAAAATGCAATTATTTAATTTTTTTATTTTTATGCAAAAAAACTCTGGACATACTTATGTAATTTTTTCTAAGATAAAGATATATATAAAGGGAAAGGATGGAAAAAACACGGTTTTTTGCATGTTTTGTGCGTATGTTTAACGCGATGTGTTTCGCGATTTGTGCTGTGTTGTTTTCTTCAAACGCTTATTCAACTTGTGCAACTGGTTATCATGAACAGACCAATCCTTTAGATTCTACTATCTATAATAAAAAAATGGTTGGTTTTATGTATAGAGACCCAACTACAGAAACAGATTTTGTTTCCTATGGAACTAACTACCATACAACTAACTATGCTACTGGTATATGGGTATCAGCAATGAAAAATCCTGGTTCTCAACTTATGGAAGACACTTTTGTTGGTGGTCATGCATTCTGCGCAGCAACAGGTAGCGAAAATGATTATCATAAATCCAGGACAACTTTCGCGACATCAAACAACATTACAACAACAGAACCCGGCTCTTATTGTTGGTGTCAACTTTATGCATTATATGTATACAACTGGCAATATTTTTCTGGAACATGGGTGGCTCTTAACAACCTGGGAAGTCATGACAATTGTGCAAATAATACCTGTGCACAGGAATGCGCAAATGAAATGCATAACAACCCATCGTTCCGTCAGGCTATTTATTCTGTGCCATATTGTGTTGCTGATGATACACCACATATATATCCTATAAACTATTATAATGTCGCGCACGCTACGTGGAATTTAAACCAAAATCACCCATATGGTTACACCACTGGGCAAGAAATAACTTTAGGAATTCCATCTCGACAAAATTATGATTTTGTTGCTTGGTGCGATAATGCAGAATTAACAGAAAACTGTATGTTTACAAAGACTATACCTGCAGATTCTGTCGGGACAAAATCTTTTTATGCAAAATGGGATTTTGCAAATTCTGATTGCCAAGATGGCTATAAACATGTTTGCTTGATAAACTTTGATGTATTAAACCAAAACAGATTAGGATATGCATATAAGCCGATTGATGGTTCTGAAGTTCAAACTGAAGGTGACAAAACAACAGAAACATACAATTTGACCCAACCTGGTGAATGGGGTGTTTCTTTTGAACACGGGGACTTGAAGGGCATATCTAAGTGTGCTACTACCGCATCTACTTCTGATGGGAACGGTCATCTTTGTTGGTGCAAAACAACAGATTTTATACCTTCCGACACAGAAGACACGACGTGTCATTCAGAGACAGGACTTTGGACATATTCTGATGATCTCGTGAACGATAATCATTGTTCTAAATACTGCCCGCTAAGCTGTGTTAAAAAAAATCCTGTCACAGATAACTTATTCGGTAGGAACTCTTATTTTTGGGAATATTTTGCGAACGAAAATCTTTCTGAGTGTGTGATTGATAAATATAAAATAAATTATGTATTGAACGGTGGCCTTTTCCCTAATGAACGACTTTCGTATATATATTTGAATCGTGTAAATGATGTATCTGCACCAACAACATACCAAATCACAGATACTGTTCTTATACCGCGCCCAGCACGAGAAAATTTTGTCTTTGGCGGATGGTACACAGAACCAGATTTTTCTGGAGAACCTATTTTTGATGGTTTTGGCCCAGGAGAATTTGGCAACATAACACTTTATGCGAAATGGATAGAAAAAACTTGTTCCGAACATTACACTTTGTCTTATCCTGCAAACATTGAAGGCCATTATATCTACAGCGGCAACACATGGGAAGTAACCTTTCCTTTTGGTGTCGTATCAGGAACAGGTTATACATCACAGTGGAACAAAAACAGATGTGTCTGCAAAGCAACAAGCTTTACACCAAAGAATGGAACAACACAAGATATTGTGTTTGCACCGGAAGGCGCTGCTGGTAGAACCAAAAATTGTGCCTATTATTGTTCGTACGATATTGCACATGATATTTATACCAGAACACCTACGTTTGCAGGAACGGTGCTTCAAGACCCTGTTTGCTTACCGATTGAATATACAATCCATTTCGAATCAAATGGTGGAACAAGTTATAGTGATAGACACTACAACGTTGAATCTGATAATATAACTCTACCAGAACCTGCGCGCAGAGGATATCACTTTGATGGCTGGTATGAAAACGAGGACTTGTCAGGCACAAGCGTCACAACAGTTTCTTCAGGAACACCGGGCAACAAAACATTTTATGCCAAATGGAGTTTTGTTGGTTGTCCTGCAGGATATGTCGCACAAGATACAGATTCTGGCAAAATCTGTCAACCAATTACCTATACGATACATTTTGTATCTAATAGTGTACTAAATTTTGATGATATACCATACACCATCGAATCAGAAGACATAGAATTGCCTACTGATATTTCGGAACAAAACGGACTGCCATTTGTTGGCTGGTATGAAGACGACAGTTTTTCAGAACCAGCCATTACACTTGTCCCCAAAGGTTCAACTGGCGATAAAATTTTCTATGCAAGATGGTTACAAAACACGTGTAGCACAGTTAATACAACCGCTAATAATTTGATTAGTTTGGTGGATGTAGAAACCCGCGGTATATCCACGTACAATTTTAACCACGGAGATTGGTTTGTTATCTTTGATTACGGCAAATTGCAAGGTAGAGGGATATGCAGCAATATGACAGGGGACATCGGCACAAAAGCAGATACTGTTACAGAATCAGAAAACGGTTCTAATTGTTGGTGTAATATAACTAAATTCACCCCCGCAAACGGTATAATAAAAGAAGCAACTTCTCCGTGGTTTTCCGTTGGTAGCCAGTCTGATTGTTCAAAAACCTGTGCTACAATATGTGGTGCATATACTTTTAAAAATCATAATAATTTTTATACTGTTGTAAAACCTGCGTATTATTTAACCAATGTTTGTAATGCGCCAGTGTATACTATACATTATAATTCTAATTACGGGACAGAATACGAAGATCAACAATACACAGCTATTTACGACACTATAACATTACCGACACCAACTCGTGCTGGTTATGCTTTTGCCGGATGGTATGACAATGACAATTTTGAAGGAGAACCTGTGACACAAGTCGCGTCTGGTTCTACTGGCAACAAAACATTTTGGGCGAAATGGAACTTTATTGATTGTTCGACAGGATATATAGAGCAAGAAACAAATGGTGTAAAAACCTGTGTGCTAGTTAAACATTCTATTACATATATAGATGAAGATACAGAACTAGACTTAGAACCATCAACTTATGATATCACCACACTTGGAACAAGTTTGCCGTCTGCGCCACAAGGGTATTCAAATTTTATTGGTTGGTGTTTAGATTCTTCTACTTGTTTTTCAACCATTAATAAAATACCAACTGATTGGACAGGCGACAAAGTTCTTTACTTAAAAAAATGCCCCACAAACTATAAACTTGGGACACCTTTTTCTGTTGATAGTCGCGCAACAAAATGGGCAGCAAAGTCGGCATTGACTGGTGATGCAACTTCAGCCTCAGCTTATGGATTAACAACTCATGGCGAATGGGGAGCAACTTTTGATTCTGGTTATATAGTTGGAACATCTTTATGCAGTCAAACACCGGGGGGCACAAGGGGCGCAGTCGGTCAACCAGACGAGACTGGCGAAGGTGACACGAAGTATTGTTGGTGCAGAGTTACAAAATATGGTTTTCCAGAACGAGAAGTCAATACCACTAAATGGGTCGCAGAGAACAACACAACAGACAATGTCTCCGCAGAATATTGTAATGGTTGGTGTGCTTATAACTGCGCTCAAAAAGCAGTGGCACTTACGTCTAATACTACTAGAGTAAACATGGCCACCATGTGCGTACCTGATTCTGAATACACAATAAATTATGTGTTAAACGATGAAAACGCTGTTTTCCCGGTCACAGCTATAAAAGTACCGCATTCCTATATTTCTAGTGATTTACCAATCAGTTTAGAAAATGCTATACCTGTGCGTCCTTATTATACATTTGAAGGTTGGTACGACAATGCAAATTTTGAAGGAACCGCTATCACAGAAATACTAAGCGGTGCAAATCAGGATATTACTTTGTATGCTAAGTGGTCGTGGACAGGTTGCCAAGACGGTTCATATTTAGATTCATCAACTAATACATGCGAAACGTGTCCGGATGGTTATATATCTAACGGGAAAACAGCAACCAGTAAAAACGATTGTTATGTTGAATGGAATTGCTCGGAAAACTTAGCTGGTTGCCCTCAAAATGCGACTTGTACATATATCGACCCTGACCACTTGTCTGGAATCGATTATTATGGCAACAATACCCCACACTGCGAAATAAACGCTGTCTGCAATGCTGGCTATGTATCAAATAATGGTGCATGCACAGAACAAGAATACCCTATACAATACATCATTGATGGCGGAGATTTTCTTGGCACTCTTAATCAAAGCAATATACCGCGCACTTATACTGTTAGTTCCGTCATAGATTTATCAGGTATAGTGGCATCACGTTCTGGATACACTTTTGAAGGATGGTACGACAATTCAACATTTGAAGGTTCTGCGATACCAAATTTATCAAATTTAGCACCTGGGGGAATCACGCTTTACGCGAAATTTGAACCCGTTGTATGTACTGTCATTTATGATAACGAAGGTGACGTAAGTCAAGAAACTTATTCTGGACAAAGCGTTATTACTTTGCCAGTGCTTAGAAAAAATTCGTACACATTTGACGGTTGGTGCGAAGAAGATTTGGACACCTGCCCTGGTGGTCCAAAACAAACATTAACTGCCAGAAACGAAACAGTGAATTTATATGCTAAATGGGGTGATAAAAATTATACCATCACTTATATGGACGGGAATAATACGTTGTCACTTTTGGAACCAGAATCTTATACAGAAAACAAATTGCCAGTAGATTTACCAACAACCGCATATTCAAGCAATGATGATTCTGTGTTTGACGGTTGGTATAACAATCCAGAATTAAATGGGGATGCTGTCACAGAAATTCCTGCGGGTGCACAAGTGACAAACAAGATATTTTATGTAAAATGGCGTCCAAAATATTATGCTATAACATATATGGACGGCGACATAAATGTGACAGCATCAATGCCTTTGATTGAAACAACAACCAGCAATGGTGAAGATATAACACTGGGAGAATTATCCGAAAAAAACGGTATGGCTTTTGTTGGTTGGTGCGACGATGCACAAGGTAATAATTGTTCTATGACAAAAAGACTTTATGCTAATACACCTGTGATTTTGTACGCACAACGCGAAGAAGCCACTTATCATATTACTTATAAAAATGGCGACACAGATATTACAAATGATGTTGCACCAGAATTTAGGACATACACTGTTAACAACCCGATTGTGTTACCTGGTGCCAATGACGTGTCCGTTGAACATTATGTTTTTAATAATTGGTTGGACGAACATGATACAGTGATTAACACACTGCCATCGCAAACTGTTCCTAATGGCGACTGTGTTTTACAAGGGAATTTTAGCCCTGTTCAATACACACTTTCGTTCACAGAAGATTCTATATCAAATATGCCTGCGTCTTCTGTCACGTACAATATTGAAAACCTACCTAATTTGAATGCTCGTACACCAACAAATCCAGAATATGTATTCGTTGGATATAAAGATGCTGTTAGTGGTGAAATAATTTCTGCTATTACGGCCGAAAACGCAGGCAACATTGAATTAACACCAGAATATTCATACGTATCTTGTGACACCGGTTTTAAAACCCGAACATCAAACTCTGCCGTTTGGAACACCGCAAGAAATGGTATATTGAACAATTATTATGTGACACACCCCACAGCAAACGGTAGTGTATCTAGAGTATACAAACGGAAACCAACATCAAATTACACCATACCAACAGCCCCAACGTCGGGTTCAAATGCGCGTGCTGTTTGGGTAACGTTGTTTGACCAAGGACAAAGCAACCATGCTGAAATATATGCTATGGGTGAAGCGAGTTGTAATTCAATTGCAGGTGTTGGGTATGAAACAGGCTCGGTAATGTTTTCTTCTTCCCGCCCAAGCAACGATATGAACAATATAGCATCCACTGGTAATTATTGCTGGTGCCGTTTAACAAGTTATAAACCAGACAATCAGATTGTGTCAATCCAAGATACAGATTGGATTTATTTAAAAGAATTTAGTTCTGCTGAAAATTGCGCTTCGCAAGGTAACGAATATGGTTCTCAATCTTGTGCTGCAAAATGTGGCGAAGCAGTAAGAACAAACGCCTTTTTCCGTTCACAGATATTTGATGATTTAGGTATATGCGCCGTTGGTATATACGATATTCGTTACAGATTAAATGGTGGCAATTGGGTGCAGTCTGATTCAATTAACTGTGCTGAAAATGAATATTTTGATGACAATTCTAATGAATGTAAACCGTGCGCAAACGGGGAAAATTCAAGTGGTCATTCAAATTATTGTATTCCTGTAGAAACTTCTATGAATTATCATGCTATAAACCTGCCCCAGCCAGTCAGGACAGGATACGATTTCGCCGGATGGTGTGACGATGCAGATTTAACTGTTAATTGTAAAACTGAAAAGGTTATTCAAACAGGCACCACCAACGATGTTTATGTTTATGCAAAATGGACACCAATAAATTATCAAATAACATACAATCTTGATGGTGGCACTTTGCCAAGCGATGTTTCTAACCCAACCGTATATCATATTGATGATACTATAGAATTGCCAATTCCAACCAAAACCGATTATATTTTTGATGGTTGGTATGAATGCGCAAATTATGAATGCAACAAAGTTTCTGTTTGGGGTCCCGATGAAACCGATGAAGACAAACAATTCTGGGCCAAGTGGAATATTGGTTCTTATACAATCACTTACGACAGACACGGTGGTGTTTTTGATGCAAATGTTGCAGACACACAAACATATACTGTTAATGACACCTCTAATAACAATTATTTAACACTTCTGAAACCTAGAAGACAGGGCTATGACTTTGTCGGCTGGTGCCTTGAAGAAGAAACACCATATCAAGAATGTGGTACAGAAGAAATAATCACGGACGAAAGCACTTCGGGATGGAGTGGTGATAAAAAACTTCATGCAAAGTGGAATCTGGAAGATTATACCATAACCTATTATGATAACAATAACCCTATGACTTTGGAAAACACAGAATGGGAAGACAACAGTACTGTGATAAATGAATATAATGTATCTTCTAAATATACATATCCAATACTATTACCAAAGCCTTTGAAATCTGGACACAGATTTGAAGATTGGTACAGCACAGTGAATTTAGATAATGACCCAGAAAATTCAACACCAATCAGCGAAATTGCTTTTGGAACAACTGGCAACAAAGATTTTTATGCAAAATGGGCTTGTGCTGCTGGATATTATGGTGACGGAACAACGTGTACAATTTGTGAGGCAGGCACCTATAGCGACACAACCAATGCCGCAAATTGCACAGCATGCCTATTAGGCCACACTTCTGCTGCGGGTGCCACCAGTTGTGTGGCGTGCACAAACACCGAACATGTCACAGAATGGGCTGATGCTCTATGCGGAATCAGTCAATGTGATACAGGTTACAAAATCGAATCCACACAAATAAGCGCAATTTCAACCGATGAAAATGGTATATATATGGCTTACACAATGCATGCGCCAGAACATCTTCAAAACAATAACATTGGTTGTTATAAAGACGGCGTTTATAATGATTGTAATGATTCTGTCTTTGATAACGTGTCAAAACCGCACGGTTGGCGTGTTGTGTTCCGTTATGGAACAGTGACGGGAACTTCTGTGTGCAGCACGACAGGTTCGGCACTTAATGTTGCTAACGCTAATCAAGATATCTATGATATAAACACCCCTGATACAACAAGCGAAGGTGGCGCATATTGTTGGTGCAAAGCATTAGATTACGACAACCAAAGCCTTGCTGGATCTTGGGTTTTTGCAACGGATTTTTCGGGTGCACATGCTACTTGCGAGAATTCTTGTGCGATGAATTGCACTGGTAAAGTATATCGCAATTCTGCGTTTAGGGAAGTTATGTTTGGTAACACCTATCTCAATAACGTCACGTTGGATACATTAACGTTTGATGAACCTTTGGACAAAGCTATGTGTGTACCAAAAGTTTTCCCAATAGTTTATCATAATATTGATGAGGTTATTTGGAACAACGGTGAAAACCATCCTGATTTTTATACTTTATTACAAAACGATGTCACCATTGGTCGTCCAACACGTCAAGGCTTTGTATTTATGGGTTGGTGTGAAACAGAAAATTGTGTTGATGAAACGCCACAAAATAATTATAGTTTTATCCCGAACGATAAAGCGGAAGGTCAAATAGATTTGTATGCTCAATGGACTTGTGCTGCTGGATATTATAAAAATGGCTCTGCGTGCAATGCTTGTCCACAAGACCCATACGGAATTCAATATACATCACCAAACGAAAATACAGATGGAATCAACAGTTGTTATTATAGTTGCGCTAATGTATTTGAAGTTTTTTGTCCTGAACATTCTATCGACTGCTTATACACTGGCGATTCAAATGCGACAAATTCTTATGGCTATGAAACCAACAATTGCACTATAAGTTTTAATTGTGACCCAGGTTACGGTGTTGACGGTGCTTTGTGTTCTTTGAATACATATTATATAACTTATGTCGATACACTTGAAGATATTGCCAGTGAAAATCGTAAAACAAGCGAATCTTACACTGTCAATGATTTACCTGTATCGAAATCGGTATCGCCAGAAAATACACACACCGGTTATGATTTTGACGGTTGGTGCGAAACAGATGAATTGACAGGCGATTGTTTAACAACAATTACAATTGATGTTAATACTATAGGCGATAAAACCTTCTATGCTCGTTGGACAACACAAAATTATACTATAACCTATCATAATAACGGTGTTGATTCAGAAGATTCTTATACATACGGAACAGGAAAAAATTTGAACGCGCCTGAGACACCAACGGGTTATGTTTTTGCGGGCTGGTATACAAACAGTGATTTTTCTGGCGAAGCAGTGCAAACAATCGCTGACACAGAAACAGGTTCTAAAGAATTCTGGGCAAAATGGACGTGTACTGCTAATTATTATCACGATTCTAACACTTGTACGGCGTGTCCTGATTTATATCCAACATCTGTTGTCAATGACAACGAAGGTATTGGAAAATGTTATGCACAGTGTGAAACCATAACAGAATGTCCAGAACACGCTACATGCTCTTACGCAAATACAATTGACGACAAAGATTACTATAAAGAAAATGCAACAGAAACTTGTGTATCTGGTATTGAATGTGATACGGGCTATGGTCTAGAAAACGGTGCATGCGTATTACAAACATACACTGTCACATTTATGGATGGCGAAACACAATTGCGCCAAGAATCATACACGATTAATTCTGTTGAACCTATTGTTTCAACAACGCCGGGGAATTCAGGTGGCGAATTTGCTGGTTGGTGTGACAACGAAGATTTAACAGGTGAATGTTCAACGACCGTGACTGTTCAACCAAGTGATGCGACCGACAAAACATTTTATGCAAAGTGGACATGCGCAAATGGATATTATGGTTCTGCTTGCACACAATGTCCAGAAGGATACAGAAACACCGATGCAGGCGCAGCAAGAATAACAGATTGTTATAACATATATACTTGTCCAACAGAATGCCCGCCACATGCAGTGAGTTGCACTCAGCCAACAAAAGAATTTGTTAAGAATTATTATGGCGCAACAGAATTTGAATCTTGTGATATGGATGTAGTTTGTGAAGACGGGTACGAAGCAAAAACTATTGATAAGATTTACAAAAATAAAATCACTTATGAGAAGTATTTAAACGGCGATTCTTATAAAAAATTAGACAAACAAACCTTTGGTTTCTACGCTTCGTATTATAATACACCAGAAGCAATAACTGAAACAAGCCATCTGTTGAATGGTGAAACGGAACAGTTTTTTGATTACGGCTCTGTACGCATGGTTTCCACATGTGATAGCGCCGCCTATAGCATATACAACCACGTATTAACTATTAACAACGAACCTGGAAGTAATTGTTGGTGCAAATTTACACAATATTCACCAGACGGAATAAATTATACAAACCTTGATTTTCCATGGAAACCTGGGTTGCCATGGCAAACCTATGAGCAATGTCTGGATTCCTGCGAGTGCGGTGGTGTTCCTGACAGTTGGTGGAGAAACCAAAAAGTTTGTAGTGCAAGAGAATATACAATTTATTTTGAAACTAATGGTGGTTATATTGAAACAAATAACAACTATATGCTTTATGATGTGACAGCCGACCCGTTTGATTTACCAAAACCAACACGTCCGGGATACGATTTCGCCGGATGGTGCAACAATGAAAACTTAACTGGCGAATGTCCAATAACAGTGACAATTCAACCAAGTGATGCAGAAAACAAAACATTTTATGCAAAATGGACACCTGTTGTTTGCGATGAAGACATGGTTGTAGCAACAAGGTTTAACACAACAAAAGAACCAATAGCCTATTCATCCATAGAAATTGATGGTGTTGTTCGCACGACTGAAATGTTTTATCCTGGCAGATTACCAAACGCATACGGTTTAACAGAAAGCGGTACCTGGGCAACAGAATACGATTACGGAACCTTATATGGCGAAGCCGCTTGTAAGGACGCACCATATTATATGGGTGACTATAAAGCCAGTCCGGTTCCAGACGAAGTGTTTAATACATTTGCTGATACACCGTTTGTAACAATTGATACTGACGATTCTGTTTCCGCAACATGTTATTGCAAACCAACTGCGTTTAAACCAACTTTTGGTTCGAAACAGGCTTTGTCCAACAATTGGAAAGAGCACGTTCATACATCCGCCTATGAGTGCAATATACATTGTGCATACTATTGTTCACAGGATAAATCACGCGCAACTATACATCTGCTCGGTGAATTTACAAACACAAATTATTGTGCGTACAGAATTAATTATTATCATTTGAATGATGGGGAATTTGTGGCACCTGCTTTGCATCCAGACCATTATGATACAGGCGACAGGTTTACAATTGGGCAACCTGTGCGTCGTGGTTATACGTTTGCTGGCTGGTGTGTAGGTCAAGACAGGTGCAACAACACCCAAGAAAGTTTTGAAGTAAATTCTTCAACTGTGGGTGCTGTTGATTTATACGCACAATGGACAGCGGGACAATACACTATTACTTATAATATGATGGGTGGCACACCAACATATCAACCAGAACAAAACACTGTCGGTATTATGGTGTATTTTCCAGACGACCCAACAAAAGAAGGTTATGATTTTGCAGGCTGGTGTCCGAACAGTGAAACCTGTGAAAACCCTATAAAAACACAAACATGGGGTGGCGCAACAGAGGATATAACCATGTATGCACAATGGGATATTAAAACTTATTATATTACCTATGTGTTTAATAATGGCGATGCAAGCGTGACAGAAGAACAAGATTTCAACGAACAAGTCATATTACGCAAACCAACAAAATCTGGTTTTACATTCGATGGTTATTGTGTTGATACAACAAATTGCAATCCATTGACGTTGCCTGTTGACAGCACAAGCGATTCTTGGGTTCACAGTGCTTGGAACAGAGATTTAACGCTTTATGCGAAATGGACACAAAATGTCGCAACCGAAGAATGCACGTCAAAGGCTTGGCTACATGTTGGCGAAGACAAAGCTTGTTTATCAAAAACCCCTGTTGAAAAACCAGTATTAGTAATTCAGGGTAAACACGGCAAATATTATTTACAAGCAACCAAGGATTCAAATTTACCAATGAACAAAGATACAACGAAGCAATTACGTATACAAAAAGCAAATGATATATATAATGTACATGATGAAACCGTGTCCAGAAACGATACAGATAATTCTTCAACAGGGGTGTAATGTAATTTATCCAAACTAGATACAAGTCTTACCGGCGCAAGTTACACACAAAATTCTGACGGCAGTTGAGCAACAACATTTAGCTATGGTGTTATTGGTGGTAATGCGATGTGCGGAACACGATGCGTTGGTAATAAATCTGTCCTGAACGGCGTACCAGATGGAGCAGGAAGCTGTTGCTATTGTCAAATAACCAGTTATAAACCCCAGAATGAAGACACCTGCTTAATATCTTCTGCCCCTTGGGTGCAATCAATGCAATTTTCTAGTTGTACCCCATATAATTGTGCTAGCAAATGTAGTTCTCTTGTCAAAGATTGGGCGGAACTTCGCAATTCTATGTATAATTAATAGATGATTAAACATCAAAATCGTATGAATTGATAGATTTTACGATGGCGGCGACGAGTTTATTTTGATGGTCGTCTGATTTCAAAAGTTTTTCTTCGTTTTTATTGGACAAATGTCCCAATTCTATCAATGCACCCGGCACGGTTGAACGCAACACAGCGAATGGTGCATGACGGACAGACGGTCCCTTTTGTTGTTGAATCGATGCACGAGATAAAGATTTTGCACAACTGTTTGCGTATTCTTCACTTAATTCCGCCACAGCGTGTTGTTGCAAGGCAGACAAAGCAACACGAATATCTTTGGAAAATTGTTCAAACCCATTTACATCGATTTTATCAGCAGCATTTTCTGAATCTGCCAATTTTTGCGCTTCTTCGTCCGAAGCCTTTTCAGACAAAGTGTACACAGAAAATCCGCGCATATCACGGCTAGGGTTCGCATTAGCGTGCAAAGATATAAACAAATCTGCACGTTTCTTTTCCGCAAATTCCGCCCGTTCAGCCAATTTCAAAAACGAATCATTAGAACGAGTTAAATATGTTTTATAACCCGCACTGTCCAATTTAGATTTTAACTTTTTCGCAACTGACAAAACCACAGTTTTTTCTTGAACACCAGATTTTCCAATACACCCCGGATCTTTTCCACCGTGTCCAGGGTCAATTACTATGACATGTTGTGTTTGTTTCGTTTGTGGTTTTGCTTCTTCTTTCTTTTGTGTTGGTTGCTGGGTAGCCGCCCTGCCCGTTGTTGCAGTGCTCGTTATCCCTCGACCAGTTCCAGATTTAAAATCAATCACCAGACGATAATCATTATCGCCATTTGGTTCCAAAATCATTATTTGTTTTTTATCAATCGCATCAATCGCCCCAGAAAGCGCAGCCGCAACCTGTAAAGTAGAACCATTTTGAATTTGTGTAATTCTTTTAATCAAAGTTCCTTTGGCTAGATTTGTTTTTGCGTCTGTTTTTCCGTTTGTATTAGATAAATTTACATTTAATTGTTTATCGCCATAAGACAAAGTATATGATGGTCGCGACGCCGTTTCAATTACCAGACGTGTCTTACCCCCGGGTTGTGTCCCCGTCCGAATTGAACGTACTGTGTTTGGCGCAGAAAACGCCACACGTGGTGCAATACCAATAACCAACGCACTGAAACTGACTGTTTTAAAAACCTGCCTTCTCGATATTTTCATGATTGGTATTATATCAAAAAAACGATTGTTTTTCAAGAAAAGTATATGATTTTTTTGACACAAAAAAACGCCCGATTGGGCGTTTCGTTTTTAAATAATTGTTTTATCTGCTGGCACAATTAGCAAACGCTTGTGCAACAATGGATGTTTCTGATTGAGTCAATGTTGACACAGGTATTGTATAACATCTGGCGCTGTCGCGAATAACAAAGACTTTTGTGCCACGCTTATATGCCTTTTGCATTGCATCCATTTGCGAACTGGTCAAGAAAGAGTTTTGAGTCAAAGCAGAACTCGTTAACCCAGCCTGAACCACCTGATTAGCAGTTGCATAATCGTATATTTCAGACATAGACGTCACTTCCATAAACACGCTTTGGTCTGCATACGGATTTTGTGCGTTATTTTGAGCCGCTGGGAACGTAGCACCAGCAATAACATTAACCGCAGCCTGTAAATTAGGTGTTGTATTAGTTGTTGTAGCATGTTGTACAGTGTTTAATTGCAAATTATCACCACAAGCAAGATTCATACGGTTAGTATAACTTGCCAAGACAGCATCCACCGCCGCTTCCCAATTTGCACCTTTGGAATTTGGTTCCAAACTTACCACTTTTTCCGCCCATCCCCAGATATTAGCACCAACATTACCTGCGTTTGCAAAACGAGTTACCATTTCAGCAGAACCACCAGATACCCCAGCACCACAATAATCAGTTAATTGTGTTGTTAACATACTGGTTGTTTCGTTGCCATACGCAAGCGCGACAGAATGACAAGCCATCGCAGCTTCCAATTCGCGACGACGTTGTATGCACAAATCTGAATGAGATTTAGTTAATTTATCAGCCATATTAGCCATGGACAAATACGACATTAATTCTTGTTGAACATAAGATGGACATAATCTGGCGGCTGTGTTCATGCCACCCGTACCATTTTTAGTCATTGTGTTATATTGTGGCAACAGAATCGAAGTATCCTTTTGCAAACAAAGCAAAGCATAATTATACAATTCTATTTCTGTTGCATACATACAACGACCAGAAGTTTTTCCAGGAACAACAGCCACATCACCACAATAATCTGTTAGACATTTATATATCTTTTCACGACATGCAGTATCAACATCAGGTTGAGTAATCATAAAATACGTATTACGCTGATTTTGAATATACGCATTAGCAACACCCTTTTGACCACGTGTTCCATTTGTTGATGCCCCAGCCGAATTTGTATAAACTGCAGCACGCGCACTGTCGTTCGCAGTGGTTCCTGCCGAAACTGCAATCGCACCATTCGCGGTTAAAAAAGCCCCTATAAAACCAAATGCTAGTATCTTTTTGTTCATAAAGTTCCCTCTCGTTACGAATTATTTTATCATATTCACAAACAAAACGCAACAGAAGTTTAATTAAAAAAATACAAAAAAGTTGATTTAAACAAAAAAATTGGTATATTTTGAATATGACAGTTGTGAACAACGATATTTTAAATCAAATCTTTGACGATATTTCTTCGTTAAGGGGGTTTCTTTGACCCAGAAAAACTCCAAAAAGAAATCAATGAATTAACTGAAATTTCTAACCGCGCAGATTTATGGGACAATCCTGATTATGCACGCGGGATTTTACAAAAAAAATCTGGTTTAGAAAAACAATTGGCTGAATTGATTAATCTGGAAACCGAATATAAAAATCTTTGTGATTTATATGAAATGTCCCCAGAAGACGCTGATGTAAACAATGCCATCAATGATTTAGCAATCGCTGCACACAAAGCGAAATTTATTACTTTATTCAGCGACCCGATGGACAACAATGGTGCTTTTTTGTTTATTCAATCTGGCGCAGGCGGGACAGAGGCACAAGATTGGGCACAAATGTTATCTCGTATGTACACCAGATGGTGCGAAAGACACGGTTTTTCTATTGAAACCGTTGAAGAACACGAAGGCGATGTTGCTGGAATAAAAAGCATAACCTTTCGTATTTCTGGCGAACGCGCTTTTGGTTGGTTAAAAAATGAAATCGGTGTTCACAGATTAGTTCGTATTTCACCTTTCAACGCGAACGGAAAACGCCAAACCAGTTTTGCTTCTGTGGATGTGTGGCCAGACATAGATGATTCTATTGAAATTGAAATAAACGAAAAAGATTTAAGGATAGATACTTACCGTGCAAGTGGCGCCGGGGGACAACATGTTAATAAAACTGATTCAGCGGTTCGAATCACGCATATCCCGACAAATACCGTTGTGACTTGCCAGAATGAACGCAGTCAAATTCAAAACAAAGAAATGGCTATGAAGATGTTGCGTTCTAAATTATACGAATTAGAAATGGAAAAACGCGCCGCCGAAGAAGATGCCGCTAAGGCTGCTCAAAAGAAAATTGAATGGGGCAGCCAGATACGCAACTATGTTCTTTACCCTTATCAACTGGTTAAAGATGTGCGGACAAATGTAGAAAAGACAGATTCTGTCGCTGTTCTGGACGGCGATTTAGATGATTTTATGCTGGCAATGCTGGCAAAATAATGTATAATAAAACCGGTTTCCAGCACCCATAGCATAACTGGATAATGCATTGCCCTCCGAAGGCAAAGACTGCAGGTTCGAATCCCGCTGGGTGCGCCATAAAACCAAAATCGGTTTTGCCGATTTTGGTTTTATGTTGTGTCAACCCGGGATGAGAACCTAGGTTCGACAACAAGTAGATTTTGGAAGTGCAACGCACCAAAATCGTTACGGTTGCCCCGCAGGCATATCATGCCAAGGAAATCCGCAGATAAACAATTAGAAAAATTAAAAAAAATCGAAGTCTACAAGATTTTTTTAAATTTTATTTATTGTTTATCAAGACGCCGCTGGGTGCGCCATTTTTATCGATATATTAAATAAAAAAACAACCGACACAAAGGTCGGTTATTTTATTTTGTGTTTTGCGCTTTTAAATTAAAATTCTTTGGAACAACGCCATTATAAATTTGAAGTATTGAATAATACAAATCTTGGTCTTTATCTAATGCCGTCTTTACTATTTCAAACGCTTCGTTTATGCCAGATTCATATTCTTGTATTTCATCATTTTCAAGATTGTCTTTGTTTGCTAAAACAATTGCCAAAGATTGTATTTTTTTGGTGTCCGCTTCGCTCATATTCGCCATTAACATAGTAGTCACCAACAAAGATAATTCTGGGTTATAATTTAATAAAGTATTGTATTGTAAACCTGGGTAAACTTTCTTCAAAATATCAAACAAACGAACAGATATTCTATTGTAAAATCTTTCGATGTCATATTTTCTTACCAAGCGTTGAGAATGAACAGTGGTTGCCAATCCCGCGCCAAAGCCCAGAAGTGTTCCAAAAAGAACAGACAAAGCAATTTGTATGTTTGCTTTTTGTTGGTTTTCAATACCCGCCTTTTCTTTTGCAGAATATGTGTGAAGTCCAGAAAAACTTCCAACAAGAACAGCTAGCAACGCCATCATAACATATTCTGTTTTCATTTTTTTTAAAATAGATACCAATGGTTCGGCAAATTTTGCGGCATTGTGTGCACGTGTTTTTGCAAAATCTTTGTTATTAAAATATTTATTTAAAAATTTTGCACGTTCTGGTGTTTCGCGAACATGTGACGGGTTTAGTAAATTATTTTCTTTTTCATATTTTTGTTTTAATCTTTCATTTGGATCTGTTGCATACATTTTTTTGTTCCTTGTTTTAAACTAATTCTGCTAGAAAAACGCTAGCACACCATGTACGATTGTCAAGAATATATTAAAATCTTCTTGATTTTATTGCTGGATTTAGATAGCATTTGCGCATGAAAAATAAACTACAAAAAGGATTAATTCATGGTGAAAGTAAAAGTCGCAGAAACATCTGCACACGAATCCGATAAAAATGATGATAAAATATATTTTATGGCATTGGGCGGTTTGGAACACGTCGGTCAAAACATGTATGTTTATAAATACAAAGGCAAATATTTAATTGTTGATTGTGGTATGGGCTTTTTAGAAGAAGAAATCGGTGCTGGGGATGTTCAATACTGTGATACAACTTGGCTTGAAAAACACAAAAAAGATGTTGTGGCTTTTGTTATGACACACGGACATGAAGACCATATTGGTGCATTAAAATACATTTGGCCAAAGTTTAGAAAACCAATATATTGTACGCGTTTTCCAGCCGAAATTTTACGCAGAACATTTAATGGTTTGGAAATGGACTATAACCCAGACAAAGACATTATTGAATTTGATGCAAGTGGCGCAGAATTAGATTTGGCGCCGTTCACCGTGGAAACTTTCCATGTTTCACACTCAGTACCCGAAGCACAAATGTTAATCATCAAAACACCTGCGGGAAAAATTTTACATACTGGGGATTGGACTTTTAACGATGATAACCCTATTGAACCAGGCACAAATTACGCAAGATTGCAAGAAATCGGTTCCGACCCAAAATTGTTAGCCTGTGTTTGTGATTCTACATCCAGCGAAAGACAAACACCACAAACCACAGAAATTCAGGTTCGTGACACTTTGGCAGAAATTATGAAACGCGCCCCAGGTCGTGTATTTGTGACGGGTTATTCCAGAAGTTTAGCAAGAATAAAAATGTTCAGCGAAGCAGCACATACTGCGGGACGAGTTGCCGCAATAAAAGAACGCAGTAATCCTAACCCTGTGCCTTATGTTGGCTTGCCAGAATTCCGCGAAATCGGTATAGAATATGGTTATTTAGGCAAAGATGATGTTTATACTTTTGATGAAATCAAAGATTTGCCAGCAGAAAAACAAGCAATATTTTTAACAGGTTCTCAGGGCGAAAAATATGCTATGTTAACTCGTCTTTGTCATGGACATGTGAAAGAATTAAAATTAATGCCAACTGATACTGTGGTGTTCAGTGCTATTATTATTCCAGGTCGCGAACAAGATGTATCTTTCCTTTATAACAAATTAGCGCGTATGGGTATCAAAACATTTACTATATTTGACACAGACCATGTTCACGCAAGCGGACACGCCGGCAGACCTGAATTTGAAAGATTTTACGACATGGTTCACCCCCAGGTTTCTATACCAATGCATGGTGAATATATCAGCGAAATGTTAAACGGTAAAATGGCAATGGAACGTGGTGGGGCTAAGCACATGATGTTGGTCCACAACGGCGATATCGTCGCATTGAAAGATGGCGAAGAACCATATGTTTGCGAATCTATCCCAACAGGCTTTGTTGTTATGGAGGGTGAAACAGAACGCAGCGCCGATGACCAAGTATACAAAAACCGCAAAAAGATTGCTTCGAACGGTGCAATTTTTGTCACATTACCTATTGATAAAAAAGGTTTTCTCAAAGGTATTCCAGAAGTATCAAGCGCAGGCATATTTGAATCTGATGACACTGGGTTTATGAAACGCCAAATTCAAATTGAAATCACTAATGCGATTGATAATTTAACGAAAACTGAACGCAAAAACCACGACAATTTGCACAAGGCTGTCCAAGTGGCATCAAACAAGGTCATTCGTGCGGCTTTGGGCGCAGATAAAAAACCGCAATACAGCGTTCATTTTGTATTAAAATAACCACGCCCCAAAACGGGGCGTTTTTTTTATAAAAAAGTTCTTGCCAAGACAGTATTATTTTTTCTATGATTCAAAATATATAAAGAGGAAGGAAGGACAAAATGCCCTATTTTTCGCGATTTTTACACAGATTAACCGTATGTGTTTTAGCATTTGTTGGGTTGTTTGCTGTGAATTCTTGTTTGGCAGCATATACTGTTAATTATTTGTGCGGGGATGGCACGGGTGAAACGCCAGCTGATGCTATAAACATTCAAACAGGCGCTGATTTTGTTCCTGCCGCAAATACTTGTACCACGCCAGAAAACTATGAATTCGATGGTTGGTCTGTTAGTGGCACGAACGACGTCATACCTGCAAACACTCCATTTACATGGGAATATACGGAAAACAAATATTTTATTGCACACTATACAAAAAAAACTTCGTGTTCAGCAGGACAGAGTTGGGAAACATATACTTGTGATTTATCCGATGCAATTGTTGGTAATCCAAGCGGGAGCGAGCAAACCGGGGGCTGGGGAGCCAGAGCCATAAACGGTGCAACAGGAAGCGATTATACAAGACCTTTAAACAATTACCCATTAGCAAAAGGCGAATGGGTTAGCATTATGTTTAGAGATACAATCAAAGGTCGAGCTTTCTGCAGTAACAGAGCAGGCAATGATTGGACTCTAACTTACCCAGACGACTATAAAGATGAGTGGCTGGCAAACGATTCAGAACTTATCGCTGCTGGCACAGGAGATTATTGTTGGTGCAAAATTTCTAATTCGCTGCGATACGATAACATTAAATCTGATTGGGTGTTTAGTAGTGGACATTTTTCATCATCGACCTGTTCTAGTTATTGTGCTATATTTTGTGCTCACCAATTCCGTGCACCATCATCAATTAATTCGGATTTTCGTCCTGAACTGTATAATGCCGTAACACGCGCCGAACAAGAAAAATGTGAAATCAATGCTAATTTATATTCTATAACCTATTCTAACCTTTTGAATGCGACATGGGATGAAAATCAATTACATCCTGATTCTTATACAACTGGCGAAGAGATAACAATTGGAATTCCAACCCGCGAAGGATATACTTTTGATGGGTGGTGTGATGATGCCGAATTAACACAAAATTGCACAACAGAAAAAGTCATTCCCGCTGGTTCAACCGGCGATAAAACATTTTATGCTAAATGGACCGCTTTGCCTTGTGGTGTTGGCTATGAATCTCAAACAGACATATTTAGTGACACGGATTATTTTGCACCAGGTCGTGCTTATTCATATTTTGGTGCTGCTGATCGTAACGAACACTTTGTCAGCAACGGTTTAAACATAGATTTAGACAATACTTTGGAAGCATTGCCTGCTGGAAGATTCGAAATATTTTTCGCAACTGATGCTGATTCAAATACAGGCTTTCATGCCATGATGTATGGACGCGCGCAATGCAGTTCTACAGTTGGTTATACGGGCAACTGGGAGTATTCAGGACACGGTCAGTCTGTTCCAGATACAATCAGTGAAACCCCAGGTAATTATTGTTGGTGTCAATTTGATAAAATGGTTCCATATACAAAATCTGGTTCACAATGGGTGCCAAATGGTGAACCCATAGATTTTGTGACGAAATGGCTGTCACCAGGTGGTCAAACATGTACTCCATATTCTTGTGCTGGGTATTGCACCAAAAAGTTTCATGTCCAAATACCAGAACGTCAGGCACTGTATGGTCCGGGCGCCTTGCCACCATGCAAAATAAAAACATACACTATCAGTTATGAACTGGACGGTGGCGAATGGCCAATTGCACTTGTCAGCAAGCCTGAAACCTATAATATTACTTCCGCAACTATAAATTTACCAACGCCAGCCGAACGTGAAGGTTATACATTTACAGGCTGGTGTGACAACGCAGAATTAACACAAAATTGCTCAACAGAAAAAATTATCGCGACAGGCTCAACTGGCAATAAAACGTTTTATGCAAAATGGACAGAGAATATTGTTGAACCTGAAGAGCCTGTTGAACCGGATACAGAACAAGAACCAACACCTGTGGATGAACCGGATGAGTGTGCTTTGGCTTCATGCGTTGTGACTATTGATTTTGGTAATGGTCAAACAACCGAAAAGACATTTGACAACGGCGATGATTTGGTTATGCCTGTTCAAGCAGAACCAACCGGATCTGTGTTTAACGGATATTGTGAAGGTACACCAACGTGCACAGAACCACAAATGCGTTTAACCACAGAACAGATTGAAAATGGTGCAACTATGTATCCACAATACATACCTGTATCAACAGGGATGACCGCACCGTCTGTTGAAGAAAGAACTTGTTTAAACGATGCCTGCGAAATAATTTTGAATTATGATGATTCAACAGAATCTTCTGCGAATATCGATTTGAATTCTGGATCGAACAACAGATCAGCTTCTGCTCTTCGCCGTGGCGGGATATTAAGAACGGCCACAACTAATCGTTCTGCCAGAACATTTAATCGTGGCGAATTATTAATTACACCTATGCTGGTCAAACAAGGTTATACTTTGCAAGGTTATTGCGTTGATGAAACTGATACATGTTCTGCACCAATTGCGGCAGTATCAAACATAAATCTTAACACAAAGAGCCGTGTGACTATTACACCAAAATGGAGTTCTAGTGGCTCTACCCCTGAAACCTATACCATAACTTATGATACTGCGGGTGGAACACCAACATATTCATCCGCAACATATACCATTGGCGATACCGTATCTTTGCCTGCTGACCCAACAAAAGAAGGTTATACTTTCAAAGGCTGGTGTGTAGACAGTGCAACTTGTGCAGAACCAATAGATACATCTACTTGGGCTGGTGCAACAAAAGATGTGACGCTTTATGCACAATGGGAAATTATCTCGAATTCTGGATGTCAACCGGGATATTATTCATCACAAGATTCTGGGGAATGCACAATATGTGAAGAAAATCATTATTGCATTGGTGGCGAAAATTCGACTATGAAATCTTGTCCATCTGGGCTGGTGGCACCAGTTGGAACGGTTTCTGCCAATGAGTGTGGCAAAATCATGCGGATTGGTGAAAATGTTCTTTATTTGACACAAAAACAACAAACTACACCTGCTTTGGCGGTCAAAATAGATGACAAGATATACTATGCCAAAACAACACCTGTGTCACAAATAGAACAACCGACAAAACATTTTCTAAGAACAAGAATAGACGGTATCGAATATTCTATACACGATAATGCAATTCAAAGGAGAAATTAATGTTAAAAAAATCGATATATTTACTGCCCTTTTTTGTTATGGCTTTTTTGTTTAATGCCGTTGCTGCCCCCAGCATTGGATTGTTGAAACAGAATAAATCTAATACCAATATTGCAAAAACTGCCGCAATTACCCCAAAAAAACAACCCGTAGCAACGCCAAATATTGCGCGTGCTATACAAAATTCAAACACATCAAATTTAAACAAAGCTTCATCTGCTGGTTCTGCTAGATTGCCTGCGTTATTAGGTAAGATTCCTTTGGCAAATCAAAATACAAATACAAACACTAATATAAACACTAATGTAAACACTAATACAAGCACCAAGCCTGTTACCAGTGGTGTATCAGAAAGTACATTTAATTCACTGGTGCAAAGGGTGGAAGTGCTGGAATCCAAAAATGAAAACACAATCATAGACGTTGTCGAAAACGGTTCTGGCGCATATGTTAATGATGTTACAAAAGAAGGAAACGAATTAAATGTAACAAAAACAGACATATTGTATGTCCCTGTTAAGAATGCAAGTGGCACGACCGTTCCTGGTAATGCAGAAATTTGGATTATAAAATAATCAACAAATAAAACATCCGCCGTTTTGGCGGATTTTTTGTTAGGCAACATCAAATATTATCTTCCGCCATTTGATTTCATGCCTTTCATCCATTGTGTTCTTAATTTTTTTGCCATCTTTGGTGTGACATCGCTTTTGATTTTACCAGAACGTTTCATATCAGCAAGCGTATCCACGAAAACAACCCCAGATTTTCCACCCTTTAATGATCTTGTGGTAGATTTTATGCGTTTTTTTGTTTCTTCTATTTTTTCGTATTGTAAGTACATTGCTTTTATTATCAATTTTTCCTGTTCTTTTGTTTCTGCATAATACAAAGCAGTGTTCCCATCTTCATCCTTTGCATTAGCATCTGCACCGGCTTCAATCAATAGTTTTGCTTGTTCTGCTGTTTCTGCATTCATCAAAGCAGTGTTCCCATCTTCAGCCCTTGCATTAACATCTGCACCGGCTGCAATCAATAGTTTTGTTTGTTCTGCTGTGTTTGCATACATCAAAGCTGTGCCGCCGTCACTTGTCTTTGCATTAACATCTGCACCAGCTGCAATCAACAATTTAGTTTGTTCTGCTGTATGCGCACACATCAAAGCGGTTTTGCCAAATTTATCCCTTGCATTAACATTTGCACCGGCAGACAATGCGCTTCTGGTTGTTTCAACTCTTTTAGCATTAAGCAACATTTGGTCTACATATGTCATAACTAATCCTTATCTTTTAAATCATCCTTTTTTCTCTTTCGCAAAAGGTATATCAAAAACCACCGTTTAAATCAAGCTATTTTTGCTCCCAAGAGTTTGTTCAGCTACGGCGTGACACTCTATTTTCAGCCCTTGCTGCGCTGCGGCGAAAAATTGGTGCTTGCATTTTGTAAAAAAACATGTAAAATACGCCTTGCTGGATAGCCAGACCTGAATAATCAGTGGTGTCTTTTGGTCCCATTTGAAATAAGGCGTCTGTCAAATGTTCGGCACAATAAAAAACCAAAAACTAAAAGGATAAATTATGGCTAGAGCTGGTGCAAAACGCAGCACACGCAAATTAAAGATTGGACGTTCTTTGGGCGTTAATCTTTGGGGTCAGGCTAAATCCCCATTTAACAAACGTAAATATAAACCTGGACAACATGGTCCAACTTCTCGCGGGGCTTCATCTTCTGATTACGCAAAACAGATGCGCGCTAAACAGACTTTGAAAGGTTATTATGGTAATATCGGCGAAAAGAAATTCCATGCATACTATGCAGAAGCAGAAAATATGAAAGGCGACGCACCTGAAAACTTGATTGGTTTGTTGGAAAGACGTCTTGATGCTGTGGTGTATCGTTCTAAATTAGCACCAACAGTGTTCTCTGCTCGTCAATTGGTAAGCCATGGTCACATTTATGTAAACGGTAAACGCGTTAAAATTGCTTCTTATCGTGTAAACCCAGGTGATGTTATCACTGTCAGCGAAAAAGCAAAACAAATGCCTTTGGTGGTGTTGGCTTTGGAATCTGGCGAACGCAATTTCCCAGATTATATCACAGTAGACAGCAATACTTTCACAGCAACATTTACTCGTGTACCTGCATTTGAAGACGTTCCATATCCTGTGCAAATGCAACCTGAATTGGTCGTCGAATTCTATTCTCGTTAATAGTAAATACGCAGATTATAAAATCCCGCAATACGCGGGATTTTTTATTGGAAATTTTTATATGAAAGTGTTATTATCGTCTTATAAACAAAAAGGTAATAAATATGGATGATAAAATTGTTTTAACTGGGATTAAACCTACTGGAATGCCTCATATTGGAAATTATTTGGGTGCTTTTAAACCTTCTATTGATTTGTCGCAAAATCATAAAACATTTATGTTTATTGCTGATTTGCATGCACTAAACGCCGTTCATGATGCAAAAGTGGTGAAACAACACAGTTATGAAGCCGCTGCTTTTATGATTGCAATGGGCGTAAATCTTGAAAATACCGCTTTGTTTAGACAATCTGATGTAAACGAAATATATCAATTGACAGAATTTTTAATGAATGTGACACCAAAGGGTTTGATGAATCGCGCTCATTCTTACAAGGCTATGGTTGAAAAAAACACAGAGGCAGGCATTGATATTGATTCTGGGGTGAACATGGGATTATATACTTATCCTATTTTGATGGCTGCTGATATTTTGTTGTATAATTCTGATCTTGTACCGGTTGGCAAAGACCAAAAACAACATGTTGAATTTGCACGCGATATTGCTGGGTATTTTAATAATATTTATGGTGAAACTTTCAAAATGCCTGAACCCGTAATTGGTGAAGATTGCGGAATTATTCCAGGACTAGATGGACGCAAGATGAGCAAATCTTATGATAACACTATCCCACTGCTTTGCCCAAGCAATGAATTAAAGAAAAAGATTATGCGCATAATTACCGATTCCAAAACACCAGAAGAACCTAAAAATCCAGACGAATCTACGATATTCCAGATATATAAACTGTTTGCAAACAACGATGAAGTTGCGGCATTACGTAAACGCTTTTTGGACGGTGGCTTGGGGTACGGAACAGCAAAAACCATATTGTTTGAAAAGATTGATTCCGTGTTATCTGCACCACGCAAGGAATATGAAAGATTGATGGCCAATCCTGCCGAAATTGATAAAATATTAGAACACGGTGCTGAACAAGCAAAAAGAGTAGCCGCAAAGACAATTACAAAAATAAAAAAGAAAATGTTGGGAATTTGAAAAATAAAAGGAGAGAGAAATGGATAGAAAAATATATGTTATTTTAGGTTGTTTATTGATTGCAATGGCTTTTGTTGGTATCGCAAAAAAGCCTGAAATACGCACCATTAATGTAAGTGGCGAATGTTTGACAACCGCACCAAAAGACAGAACTGCGATTACTTTGCGCGTTAAAACACTTGATAAAAACGCTGCTGTGTCTATGAAGAAAGCAACTGAAAAAATGGCGGCGATTACTGATTATTTAAAAACTGTTGATGTGCAAATGCAAACAATAGAATTTAATTCTTATGAAAAAACTAAGTGGAATCGCACACTGGAACAAGACGAAACATTGGGCGTAGAAACAGTTATCGCGGTCGAAGTTTCTGCAAAAGATACCGAACTTATCGCGTCTATATTGAATAAATACGCAGGGCAAGAAGATGTTTTCGCAAATAATTTACGTATGTTCACCAGCAGCGAAACTTTGAAACCAATAATGGAAAAATGTTTGGGTGCCGCAGTAGAAGACGCACGTGCACGTGCAAACGCACTGGTTGCACCAAAGAACAAGGCTGGTAAATTGTTATCTGTATCTTATGGTAATACTTCTTATCAAGAGCGCCCTTTTGCTAATTACAGGCTGATGGGCGCCAAAATGGCTGTGGAAGAATCTGCTGCATTTGATACAGGTGGCAGCATTGTCGGCAAAGATACAGAAATCACAGTTAATGTATCTGCTACTTTTGAAATAAAATGAACGAAGTAATTGCTGAATTTATAGACTATCTGTTGAATACGAAAAATTATTCAACACATACTGCATCCGCATACGAAAGCGATATTCGTGATTTTACGAATTTTTTCGCACGTTTTAACGATGGTACAGTCAATTTGGCAGATATTGGCAAATGTGATACTTTTTCTTTTCGTGGTTGGCTGGCAGATCGTGCAAAACGCGAATTAACACACAAATCTACTGCGCGCGCACTGTCATCGTTGCGAACTTTTTATAAATGGTTGGGACGATATAAAAATATTCAAAACGAAGCAATCGGTTTAATATCTTCGCCCAAGGTACCACGCAAACTATCCAAAGCCATCGAAACAACAGATGTTGCTGATATGCATAGTGCGATTCGGGCAATAGATATGAATGAACCATGGATTGCCGCACGTGATTGGGCTTTGGTGGTTTTGATATTTGGATGCGGTCTGCGTATAAGCGAAGCATTGTCATTGAAAAACATAGATGTTATTGGGGCACCAAATTCTTTGCGCATTGTTGGCAAAGGCAACAAAGAACGCATTGTGCCAGTTTTGCCTGCAGTAAATACAGCAATCGAAAAATATATGAAAATAAATCCTTTTGGTGTGCGTGATAACGATCCGCTGTTTCGCAGCGTGCGCGGACTTCCTATGTCGCCACGCATGGCAGAAAAAGTTATTGAAAACTTGCGCCATTATTTACAATTACCAGATTATGTGACACCGCACGCTTTGCGTCATACTTTTGCAACAGCCTTACTCGCGGGGGGTGCAGATTTGCGCAGTCTGCAAGAATTATTGGGGCATTCATCTTTGTCTACAACCCAATTATACACAAAAGTGAATATGGCAGAAATTATGGACGCATATAAACATGCGCATCCGTTGGCTGGTAATGACGATTAAAAAAACCATCCAAAAGGATGGTTTTTTATTTTATTTTTTCCAGAAAGCAAATCCTGAACGTTTTTCTTTGTGTTCTTCGCGTGATTTTCTTTCTTCGCGAGCACGTCTGCGTTCAGCACGACGTTCGTGGAATCTTTTTGCAGATTCTTCATCTCTTTGTATTAATTTCAATGTTGTGACAGATAATTTTCCATTACGAACTTCTTCTTCAAATTCAACAATATCGTTTTCATTTAAAAAGCGAATTTCTGCCGCTTTCAATGCAGAAGAATGGACAAAAACATCATCTTTGTTTCCATCTTCGTTTGGAGTGTCCGGTTCAATAAAACCAAAACATTTTTTACCGTTGTACCATTTAACCTTTCCTTGACGCATAATAAAATCCTTTCCATGCTTTTGTTATGGTTATTGTATAACCCATCAATAACCTAATTGTATTTTACAGCAAATTAGAAACAAAACGCAAGTAAATATAATAAGAATAAAAAACATCACTGTTTATTGTAATACCGTTGCAATTCTTTCATTATAAAATTAAAGAATTTCCCAGCCACAGTGTCCGTTTTAACCGTCCAATCTGTATAAGAATAAGGCATAGCAGACACCAAAATAAATCGCGCCATCCATCTAAAAATTCGCATTTCTTGGTCACGCGTCAATTTTGCAGGCGCATTTTGAACATGAAAGACTTCGTTTCGCACAGCAATATCAACTTTGCCCATTATTGCGTCCGTGATTTTTTGCGGATAATACACGGTAGAAATTTTTGGAAAGCCTTCAAATAACATATCTTCGTTACCGTCGCTGTATAAAATATTCCAACCTATTCTATCAAACAGACTTTCTACATAATCACAAATCATGGAATTATACTTCTTTACACCTTCAACGTGTAAAAATTCTGTTGCCTGAGATACAGATGCCACCGTTTTTATTTTCTTTTTGGCTTCGCCAACTCTTGCCTTTTCGTAAGACACATGCGTTTGGTGTTCAAATTCAAAGAAAGTGCGCACCTGACAAATGATTTCCATAGGAACAACGTTGTCTTTGGTTCCCATATTTAAAATCAATTTTGCATCTCGGTATCCACGTGGGTTTGTTATGTCAAAAAATCTGTCGCGCACAGCGATAATTTTATCTGGCCACATATTAGAAATACGCTCAATGAAAGTTCGTGCCTGAGGCACCAAATCAAACAAACATTTAATACGCCATACGTCACCCAATCTGGCATAAGGGGTCCTTATTTTATCCAATGCACGCACAAGATTAGCCGCTATTTTTTGATGACCTGAACCAATAATTCCAAGCACTGTGACAGAAGCATCTGTGATAAATGTTTTTGAAAATTTGTCCATGATTTTATCACGAACCGCTTCTGCTGCTGCCACAGGTTCTGTTTTGATTATGACATTATATGCAGCCTGTGCCACTTCGTTAGTATAATCTTTGTAATATTTGCCAGTGACTTTATCTATCGCCCTAGAAACTTTCTTTTGCGCTGCAACAATAACCGTGACAATAGAAGACACAGCCAAATCTATTTTGTGTCCTTGGGTTGCAACGAAAAACTGATTACGCATGGGGTCGCCATCAAGACGATGATTTACCACATACGGTTCCAAAGGATTAATATCTACAATAGAGATTGGCGTATTTACTGCGGCATCTTGTTCATAATCATAAACATGCACTGCTGCCTTTGGCGCACCAAAACATTTGCCAATATACAAAAAGACTTCACGAAACCAGTCCATAGAATTTTCGTAAAGATTCAATAAATATTTATGTGTTGCAGCATCTATGCGACCAGACTTTAATGCGACATCTATGATTTCTTTATTTTTTTCGTCTTGCAGTCGAGTTGCCAGAAAAACATCTTTGACCTCAGCATTCATCGGCATAGTAAAACCTTTTATTTCATTATTGGAAACAAGATTACATCGCGAGCGGTCGCTTGGTCAAACACAATCATAGCCAATCTATCAATTCCCAACCCCACACCAGAAATTGGTGGAAAACCGTGTTCCATAGCGCGCACAAAATCATTATCTGGATTAAAGGCTTCTTCTTCACCGCCGGCAATATTTTTAGCCTGTTCTTCGAACGCAGCCAATTGATGAATTGGGTTTACCAATTCTGAATAACCTTTGCACAATTCACCACCGGCAACCAATAATTGATACATGTCTAATCTGCGATCATCTTCGTTATTATGGCGTGCAAGTGGTACCATATATGTTGGATAGTTATACAAGAAAGTTGGTTGAACTATCTTGTTGCGGATTTTACGCTTATAGACATAATCTACCAATGTTGGAACAGATTTTAAATCTTCTAATTCATCCATTGGGAACATACCTTCGTCAACCAGTTTTTGACGCAATACATTCACATCATCAAATTCCAAAATATCACATCCGAATAATTCATTCATTTTGGCAGTATAATCTATCATCTCATATTTAGAAAAATCTAACATTGTGCCTTGGAATTCAATCTGCAAAGTACCACGAGCCTTTTGAATTAATTCTTGAACCATATTCCAAGTAAATTCAATGTTTCTTTTGTAATCCCAGTATGCAGCATACCATTCTATCATTGTAAATTCTTGCAAATGCATGGCATCCATACCTTCGTTACGAAAATCTTTGGCAACTTCGTAAACACGGTCAAATCCCGCACCAATTGCTTCCTTTAAGAATAATTCAGGCGAAATACGCAATTGAAAATCTGCGTTCAAGGCATTGTGATGCGTTGTAAATGGTTTAGCTGCCGCACCAGATGCAATATTTTGCATAATTGGTGTTTCTATTTCCAAAAAGCCGTGTCTGTTCATATAATCACGCAAATTTTGTGTCATTTTAAAACGACCAAGCAAAGCTTCGCGAGATTCTGGATTTGAAATAATATCCAAATATCTTTGACGATAACGCGTTTCCATATCTGTTAAGCCATGGAATTTTTCTGGCAATGGACGCAGAGCCTTGGCCAATATATCATAATGAGAAACTTTGACGGTTAATTCCCCAGCAGTAGTGTGGTAAAGCGTACCAGTAATACCAATAAAATCACCCATGTCCACATTAGCTTTCATAAACTTATAATCTTCTTCGCCTATTTCTTCACGAGACATAGAAAATTGAATTTCGCCTTCAATATCATAAATACGACCGAACATTAATTTACCCAACCAACGCAACGCTGTTATACGACCGCACAGTTTAACTTCTGTGCCATCTGCCAATTCACGCGCTTCACAAATTTTATGAGAACGATCAAATTTATCTTTCCAAACAACCCCATCACGCTTTTTAATATTTTCCGCCTTTTGCAAGCGTGCTTCTAATTCGTTCGTAGACATATTTGTGTTTTCTGCCATTTTCGTTTCCTTTTGGTTAGTATAAAAAAACGGACACAGGGAAATGCGTCCGTCAAATCTTAATTGATGGGCCGCACCTTTAATTAAAAATACGTTTTATATTCTGTTTCATGTCGACGACCATTATACCAACAAGAATCTAAAAGTAAAGTATTATTTGTTCTTTTGGTTATTTACACAGAATATTTTTCAAATATCTTGTTTAATTGGTTGTGGACACGGATAAGCGTGGCACACTTTGACATCTTTTTCACAGATACTGCCCCAATATAAGTGCAACAAGATGCAATTCCCCCCGTGATATCTTGCAAAGTTTTATTCAATGGTCCCGTATAAGGTATCAACAATTCGCGTCCTTCGGATGTTTTATAATCGCACATGCCGCCCGCAAATTTATTATTCGCATATTCAGAAGACATTCCATAATATACTTTGAAATATTTAGTTTCCATTACTGGCGCACCGTTTAATATTTCGTTTGTTTGATAATGTTTTTCAACTTTGTCGCCTTCGGCTTCGTCTGTGCCAGCAAATATTCCGCCAGCCATAACAAAATCTGAATTCAAACAAAAAGCCTTGCATATATCGCCAATATCGACAATGCCGCCGTCTGCACAAATATGGCCGTTCACAGAATGAGCAATATCAGCACATTCTAAAATCAAAGAAACCATTGGCACGCCACAACCCGTTTGTTTACGAGTCAAGCATGCAGAACCACTGCCGATACCGCATTTTATAATATCTGCATAGTCTAATAATTTAAGGCAGATATCGCCACTGGCGATGTTTCCCGCCATAATTACCGCATCATTAAATTCTTTGCGCGCACGCGACAAAACATCCAAGGCCTTTTGAATATAAAAATTCGGGGCATCAATACAAATATTGCGTGGAGATTTCCAATTATATTTGCTTTCTAATTCTTTTAATTTTTTTATTTCATCATCTATGTTCTTTAAACCAATTGTTATAAACAAATTGTCTGTTGGAATATTTTCATCACGACAAGATTTTAAAAAGCCCCCTATTTCGTCCACAGTATAATGTTTATGAAGCGTTGCAAACATACCCTTGACCAATAATTTCTTGGCAACACCAAAATTACCAACCGTTGCCATATTAGCGTTAAAAACGCCCAACCCAGTTCGCGTTTGACCGTGTTTGAATTTAAATGTTCGTGTTAAATCTACATCTTTGCGAGAATTTAAATTCATACCCATTTTTGGTCTTATTAAAATATCAGAATAATCCAGATATGTTTCGTGTAAGAACTGTGTCATATAAAAACTCCTTTGGCAGTCAAGATTATAAACAAAAACCACCTATTTATTCAACAAAAAAACCACCTATTTTGGTGGTTGATTTCAAGATATTTTTATTTTGCCGATATAAAAATTGGTTAAGTTATCTATAAACTGATTTTTTACTTGCAAAAGTATTTTTTATATGTCAAAATAACCCCACATGCGGGCGTAGCTCAGTTGGCTAGAGCGCAACCTTGCCAAGGTTGAGGTCGTGGGTTCGAGCCCCATTGCCCGCACCAAAATTTTAAAACCGTCCATCAAGACGGTTTTTTTTAATATATCGGGCAATGGGGCGAGTTGCGAGGCGAGGCAACACAGTTGCCGAAGTACATTGCCCGCACCAAAATTTTAAAACCGTCCATCAAGACGGTTTTTTTAATATATCGGGCAATGGGGCGAGTTGCGAGGCGAGGCAACACAGTTGCCGAAGTACATTGCCCGCACCAGAATTTTAAAACCGCCCGTTTGGGCGGTTTGATTTTTTGATTTTCAATTAAAACCATTTCCATGGTTGGAATGCGCTAAGCAATCCCATGGCGGTACGTTTATCTGCAATTGTATGACCACAACGCGGACATACCAAGAACGGTTTTAAGAAGGCATTAACCTTGCTGAACGCAAAGCCCCAAATCAAGAACCCTGCCGCCCATGCTGCGATTACCAATCCCCATGCAATATAATTAAAATAACTGTTAACCGTATTAGTTAATATTGTGATTACGCCAATATTAGATTTTTCTAAATCATTATAGATTTTAACAGCCACAGGCCAACTGGACGGACGCCACGGATAAACATGCTTGATACCATAGTTTGTTAACAAAGTTGTCCCCAGACCGCCTGCATTTTTATCGATTTGATGTTTGATTGCTTCGTCAACAACTTTATCAACTTCGATTTGAGAAATACGAACTAATTCGCCTTTAACAGAATCCAGTTTCTTATTCACCTGGGCGGCGACATCGTCAACTTTGGCAATACCTTGATCGGCCTTGGCCACGACATTATTAGCCTGACCAACTGCTTTGTCTACACCGTCTGTTTTGATACCAAATTTATTAGCAAGACCAGTAAGCGCAGAAACTTTGGCTGTTTCTTGTTTTACTTTGTTTGTTTGTTCTTTGGCTTTGGCAGTAGTGTCAGTCACTTTGTCCACTTGCTTTTCAACAATTTTTACTTTTTCAATAGCGATACCAATTGGCTTTTCTAAATTCACAGCGTCTTTGATTCCTGCCAGCAATCTTTCGTATTGTTCCGCAATATTGCGTTGCAAATCAAAGAACATAGACACAACCATAGCCTTTTTAATTGGACCAGCGTAATGATTTTTAATGTAAAGTGGGTATATCGCGACAAACAACAACCATATCACAGATAAAATCGCAAAAGTGCGTTTAGTTGTTTTTATTAATGATGGTTTTTTCGCGACAGTTTTTGCACCACCACGATCAATTACTTCTACTTCTTTTCTTGCCATTTTGGTATCTCCTTTTTTCCTGATATAATGATATTAAAATATCAGCATCTTTTGCAAGATTTTTTTAGCGCGCATTTGCCATAAAGTTTTCTATTATCTTTTCATTCGCAGAAAACAACGGTTGTTTAGTTTCATCTGATGCGTTTGCATCCACTATTTTTTCAATTGTATCGTGATAAACACTGGCTATTTCTTTAGTTTTAAACACATGTATTTCACGTGTCGGCACCAGATTAAAAACATTTGAATTTTTTCCTTGTTTTAAGCATGCCAAAGTATAACCAAATGACAATGGACCTGTTAAATCTTTGGATACCGCCAAATAGATTTTATCATCCATACTTAACGACAATATTGGTTTATAGTTTTCTTTTTTGTTATCTTGCGTCATGTCCAAATCCTTTTTTTGCCATTATATAAGTCATTGTTTGTTCATCAACACCGTTGCGTTTCAATTCACCAACCATAGTTCTTTTTGTGTTTCTTATATTTTCATCAATTGTAGCCACTTTCTTAAATATTTCATTTCCTGAAACACGCATTTTTTTTGTTTTGATTGTGTTTGAATCGACCAAAGCACGACCATGATAAACAAAATATTTAACAGTTATTTGATATTGTACTTTGCCTAATTCTTTAACATCGGCTTCTTTCGTTTTTACAGATGCCAATCTTTCTATGTCATAATGGATATAATAATTTCTTTTGTTTTTATTTCTCTTTAACATCATTTTCTTTATCACCTTCTGTATATTGTTTTATAAAATCTTCTTTGAATTGTTGAAAAGTTCCTTTTTCTATATTTTCACGAATATCACGCATTAAATCTTGGTAAAACCAAAGATTGTGTTGCGTTAATAATGTAGCCCCCAATATTTCATTACACTTTATCAAATGATGAATATAAGCACGCGATAATTTACACGCAGGACACCCACATTTGTCGTCTATTGGTGATGCATCATCTGTAAAACAGGCATTACGCATATTCATTGTACCGTGCCGTGTAAAAGCCTGGGCTGTGCGCCCTGCGCGTGTAGGCATTACACAATCAAACATATCTATGCCGCGTTCAACAGCCCCCAAAATATCAAGTGGTGTTCCAACCCCCATTAAATATCTTGGCTTGTCTTTTGGTAAAAATGGTGTCGTAGTCGCAATCATATCAAACATAACATCTTGGGTTTCACCAACCGCCAAGCCACCAACAGCATAACCATCAAAACCGATTTCAACCAATGCTTTGGCAGATTTTTCACGCAAATCTTTAAAATCTGCACCCTGCACTATACCAAAAATTCCGTATCCTGCACGGTCTATGAAGGCATCTTTGCTGCGACGCGCCCAACGTGTCACCATATCTACATTTTTTTCAGCCTTTTCACGCGTGGTTGGCAAATGCAAACATTCATCCAAAACCATTGTGATATTGGAATCAAGTTGATGTTGAATATGCACACTGTCTTCTGGGCGAAGAAAATGTTTTATTCCGCCATCTATGTGTGAAGTAAATTCCACACCTTCTTCTTTCATTTTGACTAGATTAGACAGCGACATAACCTGAAAGCCACCGCTGTCCGTTAAAATTGGACCGTGCCAGCCACCAAATTTATGAAGTCCGCCCATTTTTTCAACCAAATCACCACCAGGACGCATCATTAAATGGTAAGTATTTCCCAAAATAACTTCGGTTCCTGTTGCGGCAACTTGTTCCATGGTAAGCGCTTTGACCGTGGCTGCGGTACCTACTGCCATAAATGCGGGGGTTTGAAAATCCCCATGTGCAGTATGCACGCAGCCACGGCGTGCATTTCCATCTTGTTTAATCAAATCAAATTTTAAT
Organism: Alphaproteobacteria bacterium; assembly: GCA_017524525.1. Lineage (GTDB taxonomy): Bacteria > Pseudomonadota > Alphaproteobacteria > Rs-D84 > Rs-D84 > Enterousia. The sequence continues at coordinate 66,770 of JAFXVM010000006.1, forward strand.
GACATGTTCTTGCCCAACTTTCTGCAAGGAAATAATCTGGCATACGAACACTTGGTTTTACAGCACTACGCAAAGCACCAATACGCAACCACAAGAAATTGTTTACATTCTTTGGACATTTTACATCATTCATGAAACGTTCCAAAAATTCTATTTCCGCCAAATATCCACGAACTGTGCGCTTTGTTGCCTTTTGTCCTTGTTTGTATATAACACGATATAATTTATCTGCTTTTATCGTGTTTTCAATATATTTTACATCAGAATCTGTAAAAGATACTTTCCAATTTTTAGCAGTATGAAAAGGACGACCCAAGCGAACCTGTAATTCGCGTGTCCACGCTAATTCTTTTTCATTATTTGGTAATGGTAAAGATGTTTTCATTTTTTACTCCTTTTTTTACTTAAAGTTATCATTCCATATTTTACGTAAATCTAAATTGCCATAATCTGCCCCAAAAGTCATAATAGACATTGGTCCATCAAAGAAACCCGTTGAACATTCAATTGCATCATCCACAGTAATACTTTTGTTCATTTCAACCATATTATTAAAATCGTATAACTTGCCAAAATCTATAAAATGAGCAATCAATACATCTCTGCGTTTTGACGCTGATTCCAGAAAATCTGCATCTGCTAATTTTCCTATGTTTAAAAATCTATCTATCACAGGTTGTGTTATTTTGTCTGTATTATAAACACGATACGCAGTTTGTGCAATCAAAGCAACTGTCTTTTCAAGGTTTTCTGGCGAAGTTTCTGTATGAATACCGTGAACACCTGTTAGTTCGTTTCCATATTTAGAGATCCCTATGCCATAAACCAGACCATTTTTTTGACGAACTACTTCGCTTAATTCTTGTCCTAAATATCTACGAAATTTTGATTCTGCGATATTGCTGCGAATATTTTCGTATGTATCTAAACGCAAATACGGAAACACTATATCGAACCAAACATTTTTTACACCAGGTTCTTTTAAAAATTTATCACATGATGTGTATTTAAATTCAGTATTTTGTGATACTTCATGGTTTGGTAGAAAACTAAATAATTCTTCAATTTTCTTCACTAAATAATCAGGATTATCTATTTTGCCAGACACACATATTGTGCAATTTTTCGTAGATAATCTCGCTTTTAACCAATCTAGCATTTGTTCACGGGTAAAAGACTTTATATTTTCTTCTGTGCCCAATGTTCTAAACACAGAAAAACCAAACCAATTTGTATAAATTGAATCATTATATTTTTTTACATTAGAACTTTGAGCGCGGCGCAATTCATCTAAAATAACACTTCGTTCTGTTTCTATTTTGCTTTCATCAAACAAAGAATCTCGCAATTGGTCTGCAAAAAGTTCCAATAATACTTCTGTGTTTTCTGCTATTATACGACCTTCAAGTTGCAAGAGCCTGCCACCTGTGCGAGCATTAGACACCCCGCCATTGTTTTCAAGAAATTCTCTTATTGCTGTACGACTTGGCAAACGCGGAATTCCTTTTAACAACATGTGTTCACAAAAATGAGTTATACCGTTATTTGTCTTGGTTTCGTCTCGTGAACCTGTGTTAAAGCGAATTATTATTGAAACCGTCTCTACATCCATAGGATCCAAAATTACGTGTATACCGTTGGATAAATGATAAAGTTTGGGTTCAAATTTCATTTGTCTTTCCTTCTTTTTTAAACAGCAAACAGCAATCACCATAACTGAAAAACCTGTATTTTTCAAGTATTGCATGATGATATGCCGCCTTCATCTCTGTCAGACCAGCAAAAGCCGACACCAACATAAATAATGTGCTTTTTGGCAAATGGAAATTTGTTAACAAAATATCTACTGCCCCAAATTTATAACCAGGGGTAATAAATATATCTGTCGTTTGACAAATCGGCAAAACACGTTTTGTTTCGTTTCCAACCAATCTGTGCGCTGATTCCAAGGTACGCATTGACGTAGTTCCCACAGCGATTACGCGCGTTGCATTATTTATTATATCTGCTTGTTCTGGGGTGATACAGCACCATTCACTGTGCATTTTGTGTTCGTTTAAATTTTCTGTTTTCACAGGCATCCATGTTCCCGCTCCAACATGCAAAGTGATTTTTACTATTTTGGCACCGCGTTTTTCTATTTCGTCCATCAATTCATCTGTAAAATGCAATCCTGCGGTTGGCGCAGCCATAGACCCCAGTGGGTCTGCGTATACGGTTTGATATCTGTCCCTGTCTTCAACTTCTTCTTCGCGTTTCATATATGGCGGAAGTGGCATTTTGCCGTATTTATTCAACAAATCAAATACATTATCGCAATTAAAATGAAGCAACAAACCGCTTTCTTCGTCTTTGTCGATAACATTTAAGGTTGTGCCGTCAACCATTGTTAAGGTATCACCAACATTAATTTTATTGAATTTCTTACACAGTCCCCACCAATCTTTATCGTTAACAGATGTATGCAAAGTGATTTCGTGTCCACTGGCTTCAAATCGCGCAGGAATCACGCGCGAATTATTAAACACCACTACATCACCAGGTTGTAAGTAAGATATAAAATCTTTGATACGAGCATCGGTGACCCCCGCCACCGCTTCGCGGTTCCCCTCCCCGCTGGGGCGGAATTTATTCGGTTCAACAACCAACATACGCGAAGAATCGCGTCTTTCCAAAGGATGGGACGCGATTAATTCGTTTGGTAATTCAAAATCAAAATCAGATGTATGATACATTAACGTGTTTGGGTACTGTTTGTTTTGACCTTTTGAATTATTTCTCTGTCTTTTCTAATTTGGATTGAATCTTTGTTATATTTAACATTTGAATCATCACCAAATACTCTGCGACCATCATAGTTATAATTCTTCAAAGGATTTTTTTGAGTTAAACCAATTTCGTCTTTTGGTGCAAAATATGGTATATCTTGTATCAATTGTTGGTTATTAGAACCTTTCTTGGAACAATCTATCAACAATTCATTGTTATTCCCATCTTTGACCAAAATTTTATTATTATCATAAACAGCAACAACTGTTGTCATATAAGTTTTACATGCGCCCATCACAAAAACAGAAATCACTGCCAACCCCAACACTTTCGCATTATTTATTAAACTTTTTACATCCATATTGTTTTTCATGTGTCATCCTTTTTATTTAAATTCCAAGCCTTGGTCTGTGTAGTTTTCCGCCACTTCTTCCCAGTTAGGTTCAACCCTGACAAACAAATGAAGTCGCGCATTTACACCCCATTGGTCTTGGATATCGTGACGCGCAGCCGTTCCAATCTTTTTCAATTGTTCGCCACCGCGCCCGACAACTATTTTCTTATGTGCTGCGTTTGCAACCACGATTTTTTGATATATTTCCAGAACACCTTCATCATCTGTGTCAACCTTTTCAGTCACGACATTTATGTGATAAGGCAATTCTTGGTGAATATATTTGTATACTTTCTCTCTCGTAAGTTCTGCCAGATAAAGCATATCTGGGACATCAACCGCATCGCGCGTTTCAAACAAATATGGAGATTCTGGCATAACAGCAGACAGAGATTCCAACATTTGTTTAACACCGTCATTTTTCAATGCAGATATCATAAATATTTCACGAAATTCAGCCATATTCGATAATTCTGCAACCATTGGTAAAAGATTTTCTTTGGCGATTGCGTCAACTTTGTTTAAGGCTACAAATAAATTTTTATGTGCTTTGATTTTTTCAATTAAATCACGAACGGTCTGGGTTATACCTTTTTGCGCATCAACAACCAATAATACCGCGTCTGCATCATCCAATGCAGCCATAGCCGCCCCAACCATCGCCCTGTCCAATCTGCGATTAGGCTTAAAAACACCAGGTGTATCAACAAAAACCAGTTGTTTATTGCCGACCATTTTAATTGCGCGAAGTCTTGTTCTGGTTGTTTGCACTTTGTGCGAAACAATGGACACTTTGCGTTCCATAATTTGGTTCAACAATGTTGATTTACCGGCATTTGTCGGTCCAATAATTGCTATAAATCCAGAGTATGTCTTTGTCATACCATAAAACATAGCACACAGATTTCAAAAATCAACAAAACTCTTGCAAAATCAAGATTTTGTGCTTTGATTAGCGCAAAGATTAAAAAAAAAGGAAAAAACACATGACTAGCGCGATAAAAAAATTTACTTTTGATAACAAATGGAACATTCGCTTTATGCAAATGGCACAATTAATTTCAACTTGGTCAAAAGATCAGAGCACCAAAGTTGGTTGTGTAATCGTTAGTCCCGACAAAGCAATATTATCTATGGGATATAACGGCTTTCCGCGCGGAGTAGACGACACACCAGAATACAGACAAATTCGTCCAACAAAATACGAATTCGTTGTCCACGCTGAAGAAAACGCCTTGCTGAACGCTGGCAGAAACGGCACAAGATTATCTGGTGGAATTTTATATGTGACTATGCCGCCATGCACGAGATGTGCCGGTTCTATTATTCAATCTGGAATCAAAGAAATTATTTATCTTGAACCAGAAATTCAAAAACAAATTCCAGGGTGGCGAGATAGCCTGAACATTTCTTTTACAATGTTTGATGAAGCCGGTGTTCTTTATAAAGCACTAAAAACGACACAAAAACAAAAAACTCTTTAGAAAAACCGCCAATATGGCGGTTTTTTATTTTAACTTTTTAGTCCATTCGTTATCTGGAAAATTTTTACGCAACATTTCGGCGTAACCCGTTGCTTGTTCTGGTAAACCTATTGCAGTATAACATTCTGTTAAACGGAACATTGCTTCGGGTGTCATGACTGTTTCTTGGGCGGTTCCAACAACAGATTGCAGACGCGTGATAGCCGAAGCCCAATTTTCCCGTTGCATATCTTCGCGCGCAGCATACATAACCTTGCCCGCAATGTAATTTTTCAAGATAAGTATTTTATTTTTTGCATTTTCTGCATATTCGCTGTGTGGAAAACGGTCAACCAATTGTTGAAATTGTTGCAAAGCGTACGCAGACATTCCTGGGTCGCGACGAACATCGCTGACCTGACGATAATAACACATTCCGCGCAGATACATCATATAAGGCGCATCTTGGTGTCCAGGATGAAAACGCATATATCTGTCGATTGCCAATATAGAACCTGCAAAATCTTTGTCCACATATCGAGAATAAGCCATCATTACCAGCGCATCAGCAGACCACGGAGATGACGGATATTGCGCTTCGGCTGTTTGGAATAATTCCGCAGCATCATCATAATGCTTTTTGTTAAATTCTTTGTACGCATCTTGGTAAATATCTTCCAAGGGTCTATCTGGTTTAATTTCTTCGCCGCCACTGCACGCAGTTAACAAAGATGTTGTAATCAATATTAAAACTATTTTTTTCATACTTGAATTTCCTTTAATAAAAGCAGTATAATGAAACAGATAAAAAAATAAAAGAAAAAAATAGGCTTGGTTATGAAATTAGGAAAAAATATATTCGGCGTAGGTGCCATGACCGGCATAAGCCGTATTTTTGGCTTTGTTCGCGATATGTTAATTGCGCGTTTTTTAGGTGCGGGTCGTATGTCCGATATTTTCTTTGCAGCATTTAAATTACCAAATCTTTTTCGAGATTTATTGGGCGAAGGTGCGCTTTCCGCTATCTTTATTCCTATGTATACCGATATGAAAAAAGACGAAGGTTTTGCAAAAAATGTTTTTTCTTGGTTAATGGTGATTTTACTGGGTATAACGATAATATTTGAAATCTTTATGCCTTTGATAGTTTGGGCTTTGGCACCTGGGTTCGCAGAAGACCCCGGCAAAATGCAGTTAACTGTGATTATTGCGCGTATAATGTTCTTTTATGTTATCTTTATATGTGGCGCAGCGTTTTTATCTGCTGTTCTTAATGCTCATTCCCGGTTTTTGTTAGCGGCTTTTATGCCTGTGATGTTAAATATCTTGTTAATATGTGCTTTGGTTGCGTCTGTTTGGTACGGAAATCAGTTTATAATTTATGTAATGGCAGGCACAGTTGTTTTGTCTGGCGTTCTACAGTTTTGTATTCTTTGGCATCGAATAAGGCAAAAACAGTTTGGATTACGTCTTGTTATTCCGCGTTGGAATAATCAAATTAAAAACATGTTCAAAAGATTTGGTGTCAGTTTGGTCGGTTCTGGATTTTATCAAATAACTATCATTGTCGGTACATTGGTCGCCAGTTGGCAATCTGGGGCAGTATCATGGCTTTATTACGCAGACCGCATGGTTCAATTGCCCTTTGCGATGATTGGTTTGGCTGTGGGAACAGTTTTGATTTCTTCTATATCAAAGGCATTAACTGAAAAAAATATGCGCAGCGTTTATTTACAACAAAATTCTTCAATGCGTCGTTCTATGATGCTGATTATGCCCTGTATGGTGGGACTTTTTGTTTTGGCTGAACCTATTATTAGAATCTTGTTTCAACATGGTGCATGGACAGCAGATTCTACAAACGCGGTTGCATTGGCTATAAAAATTCAATGTCTGGTTTTGCCCGCTATGTTAATAAGTCAAATTTACAGCAAAACTTTGTATGCCTCACAAGATGTTAATACGCCAGTGAGAACGAGTGTCATTTCTTTGGGGGTCGCAACGGTTATTTATCTTGTCTTGTTCCCAATAATTGGCTATTTATCTATACCTGTGGGTGTAGTGGCAAGCGGTTATGTCAAAAACTATCTTTTGGGACGCGTGTGTCGTAAACGCGCTTTGGTAAAAACTGACAAAAAGACTATTTTCGCATTTTTTGCTTTTGCGGGTGTTGCCGCGGTATTAGGTGCGGCATTATCAACGATTGCTATCACTAACATTTGGTGGCTGGGGATTGCGATTTGTGCTTTTGGGATTTTATACTTGCCAATCGCATTTATCATAGACAGATTTATCATAAAATAAAATTTGCAAGTCGTTTGCGTTTATGATATAATCATATATATGAGATTAAATGGGATTGTCCCACAAAAGGAGTGAGAATATGAAAAAAGTGGTATCTTTGGCGGCATTAACCGCTTTGTTGGCGGGCTGTATGGATTTGAATTCGTCCAGCACACCTGCTACCTATGGTTCTGGTTTGGACGAAGAACAATTGGTCACGGCTGATAATACATTAAATACTAATGCTTATTTAATGGCAGCGGCACCAAAATATTATATTGGCAGTCCATATAAAATTGAAGATGTTCAATACATCCCAGGCGAAGATTTAACATATAATCAAACTGGTATCGCAGGAATTGTTCCTGTGGAATTAAACGGTTCCAAAACCAGCGATGGGGAAACATTTGATTCTAATCAATTCGTCGCAACTAGCAAGACTTTGCCATTACCAACAATTGCAAAGGTCACAAATCTTGACAACGGCAATTCAGTTATTGTTCGTGTAAACAACCGTGGCCCATTTGTAAACACACGTATTATGGATTTGTCTGCTGCTGCTGCGCGTCAAATTGGCATAACTGGCACTGCCAAAGTTCAAATTCAAGTTTTGCCTAATGAATCTGCCACAGTTAAAAACGCAACTTTGGGCGAAACTGTAAAGGTTGCTGAAACACAAGCACAACCACAACCAACAGTTATCCAAGAAACAGTTGTAGAACAACAAGTTCAACCAACACCAGTTGCAACATCTGGCGAATACAGCGTCCAAGTGGCTGCTGTGTACAGCGAAGATAACGCAAATGCGTTGGCTCGTGAATTGGCTCAATACGGCAATGCTGTTGTCGTTCGCGAAGGCGATATGTACAAAGTTCGTATCATTAATTTGGATGCTGCGAATGCACGTCGTGTAATTGATTCTTTGCGCAGCGACAAAGGTATGGCCCCAGGATTGTTAAAATCTGGTAAATGGGTCAATGCTGACAGCATTTAATTAAAAGATATCACTTCATTACAGACCGCCCAGATGGGCGGTTTTTTATGCTTGATTTCTTTCAAAATCATTGTTATAACCGTTAAAAAAAAGGAAGAAAGTCATGCGTTTTATTATTTTGATAACATTATGTTTTTCTCTGTTCGGTTGCAACAGCATATATTTGAAACCCGGCACATTGGACAAATCTCAATTGGTTTATGCGCCACGTGGCGGTTATTCTATGCAAAGAACAATAAAACAAACGATGGAAGAACGCGGATACAATGTAAGTATTAGACAATTAGTTCGCGTTTCAGAAGTTTCTGGCAGCGAAACTTATAAAATCCCCAAAGGCGCCAGATATGCGGTAAATGTAAAAGAACGCAGCGAAAAATTACGACCACTTTGGTGTATATTTAATGGATTTTGGTGGTGGAGTTTTAATGTCTCTGTCATAGATAGAAGCAACAACAGTGAAATTTTAACTTGGCGGGGACGCGGATGTCAAAACAGTTCTTTGCGTAAATTAAAGTCTGTTTTGGATGAATTAGAAATGAAAGAAGCCGCCCCAACCCAAAAACCAAAACAAATTCGCAAAAAGCCAGTTCAACCCGGTTCTGCGGTTTTAGCCCCACAAAAACCAAAGCAAGAATTATTGATTTTGGCACAACCAAAATAAAAAATCACCGCCCAATCGGGCGGTGGTTTTATTTCAATAAACTTTTCGAAAGTTCACGTTTTAATTTTTGTATTTTCTGTAAATCTTTATCAACCAAATATTCCGCAAATTCTGCGATTGTCATTGGCTGTTTCTTATTAGTCTTTGTTTGCATATTCACAGAAACCTTCGTTAGTATCGCAACGTGAAATTACACCTTCGCTGATAAAGTATCCTTTGGTATGAAGACATGCTGGGCATACTTCTGGTGCTTCGGTTCCAATGTGCCAATTGCCACAATTTGTGCAACGCCACATTACGATTTTATCAGATTTGAACAATGTTCCGTTTTCAATTGCTTCTGCCAGCGCACGAAATCTTGATTCATGATAACGTTCTGCATAGCCAATGTTTTTCAATACTTCTGCAATAGCGGTAAAGCCTTCTTGGGCAGCAATTTGTGCAAACTTTGGATACATATCTGTATTTTCTTCGTGTTCGCCGTATGCAGCCGCTTTTAAATTTTCCAAAGTGTCACCAATTTTGCCCGCAGGGAAAGCCGCTGTAATTTCTACTTCGCCACCTTCCAAATATTTAAACAAGCGTTCTGCGTGTTCTTTTTCTTGGGCGGCTGTTTCTTCGAAAATTTTTCCAATTGCCTCAAAACCGTCTTTTTTAGCCTGGGACGCAAAGAATGTATAACGATTACGTGCCTGAGATTCCCCAGCAAATGCAATTAATAAATTTTTTTCTGTTTGAGTTCCTTTTAACGATACCATTTTATGTTTCTCCTTTGTTGTATCTCGATACGATTTTATCAAAACAGGCGCAAAAAATCAAAAGTTATTTTAATTTCTTGTTCTTTTTTTGGCACGCAATAGCGTTTATAACATCTTTGTATTCATCATAAAGTTTTAACCCAAGATATGCACGCGCATCCTCTATGGTTTTACCATAACCTAGGTATGTTTCTTTGTCTGTTTCGTATTTCGCAACTATGTAATTTGTATTTGCATCTTCTAAAATAATTGGACCGTAACAATTATAACCAACCAATTTAGCATTATAAAAATCAAACAGTGTGTTTTCTTGGTGGTCCAGTTTATTCAATATTACCATATCTTTGTCGCGAACATGTGTAATTTTATATGGTAAAACATTTTGAATACGCCAAAAACCCGCAACAAAAGCCAATTGTTCTATACCGTATTTTTTTATTGAATATTTGTTCCCTTTGGCGTCTAATGCAAAACCGTCATTATAACATGCATCAAGCCATTCAGCAGATTTTATACGTGTATTTTTATATTCATCCAGCGGATTAGAACAACAGTCTATGTTTTTAGGAATATAGGGAACCCTTATTCCGCCCATATAAACTTTTTTGCCACCATTGTAAATTATATCATTCAAATCACTTGGTTCTATGACACCAAATTGTTTTTTATTCATCTAAAAACCTTTTTTCTATTGTTCTTATCATATCATCTATACCAATATGCCCAGCAGCACTGATTGCGACTATTTCGGGCTTTTTCTTGCGCCCAAAAGATTTTTTGAACGCAGCCATTCTCTCTTGTAATTCTTCTTCGCTAAGAGTGTCTATTTTATTTATTACGACTATTTCTGGTTTATCCAGCAATCCCCCACCATAAGAATCCATTTCATGACGAATCGCTTTGTACCGAGATGCCCAATCTGGTTCACCCCCGTCAATCACATGCAAGATTAATTTAGTGCGTTCTGCGTGCCCCAAGAACCTGTCGCCAAGACCAACACCTGTGTGTGCGCCTTCGATTAACCCCGGCAAATCAACCATAACGAATTCGCGGTTATGAGCATACATAACACCCAATTGTGGGTTTAATGTTGTAAATGCATAGTTGGCTATTTTTGGGCGCGCCGCCGTCACAGCCGATAATATCGTAGATTTACCAGCATTAGGAAAACCAACAAGCCCAATATCAGCGATTAATTTCAAACGCAACACAACCGTTCTTTCTTCGCCTGGCAACCCATCGTTCGCCTGACGCGGAGCACGATTAGTCGGGCTTTTGAAATGCAGATTGCCCCAACCACCGTTTCCACCACGCACAGCGCGATATTCCATACCATCAACATTTAAATCTGCGTATTCAATTTCTTCGTTTTCAGACAAAATAACTGTGCCTGTTGGTACTGGCAAATATAAATCTTCACCAGAATAGCCTGTGCGCATCTTACCCATGCCGTTTTGTCCGCGTTGGGCAACAAATTTAGTTTTATAGCGATAATCAATCAAAGTATTCACGTTTGGAACGGCACGAAAAATAACATCGCCACCACGGCCGCCATCGCCACCATTTGGACCGCCAAATTCGATATATTTTTCGCGTCTAAACGATGCAGCACCATTGCCACCATCGCCTGCTTTGACATAAATTTTTGCTTTATCAAGAAACTTCATTTTGGTTTCTCCGTTGGTTATTTTTGACCTATTATAACTTAAAAACTTGCAATTTCCAGTAAGAATATTTATAATATATTCCGTCGCGAAAGCGAAGATGATTCTGAATTCGTTGCGGAATAATCGTTTTGGACTGGGGGGCGGTACCCCACAGCTCCACCAATATTTCACGGGGCTGACATAGTTTCGACAGGCGAAGTAAAGGCAAATCGATTGAATCCGGGTAGTTCCGTTAAAGACAACTAAAAACTGAATGGCGATAGAATCGCTGCGAATGATAATTTCGCATTGCAAATGGCTGCCTAATGTGGCATTGAAATACTTTGGCAATTGTTAGGGTATTTCGTTATAGCTTTTGCGGGGTCGTCGGGTACCTGGCACCAGAAACCCGACATTAATATAATAAATAAAAAGGAAAAAAAATGTTTGGAAAAATAAAAAAAATATTCTTCACAGGTATTTTCGGTGTGTTGTATATCTCTTATATTGCTCAATTTATTTATGTGTTAGCATTTCTTGAAAACTGCCAAGAACAAATTATTGGTTTGGCATTGTTGTCTGTTGAATGGTTGGTTTTGATTGCTGCACGTTATTTGTCTAAAAGAGCAAGCAACGGAACCCAGAATTTCAACAACGGTGGTTTTCGTCGTCGTTAATAAGTAAGAAACTTCTTCAATCCCCTGCAATTGCTGGGGATTTTTTTATATCTTGAAAAACGATTAAAATACTTTATATTTAAGAGTGCTATGAAAGAATTTATTTTACCTGTTCGTGATTTGGTCGTTCATCCGGGCTTAACAGTGCCGGTGTTCGTTGACAGTCCTTTGTCTATTGCATGCATAGAAGCCGCAACCAAAGACAAAAAAAGATTGGTTTTATGCGCACAACACAGTTGGTCTTATCCATCAAGTGCTGAACAATTATTTCCTGTTGGAACCATTGGCGATATTGCCCAGGTTTTACACATGCCAGATGGTGCAATTCACGCCATAATTCAAACTACTGATGTTGTAAATTTATCCAATATATCTGTGGAAAAAGGTATTTTTTCTGGCGATATAGACTTGGTACCAATTTTAGACGATTCGAATTTTGAACAAACTTTGGCTTTGCGCGACAAGGTGACTGAAAGTATGCGTATGTTGTCTTCAAGCCGAAAATTCAAGGTTGAAAAACTTCACGCTGTTATACAAAATTATCCTATTGCTGCGTTTGTTGATGCTGTAATTCAAATGGCAGACATAGATACAGATGTTGCCGTAGATATTTTAAAAATGAAGACTTGGCGCGAAAAATTAATTGCTTTGCTGGAACAGATTATGCTGGCAATTGAAACAGAAAAGATTGAAACCAACATTAATCGTCGCGTTCAAATGCAGATGGAAAACGGACAAAGACAGGCTATATTACAAGAAAAAATGCGCGCTATTCAAAAAGAAATGGGCGATGATGACGAAGAAAACGACACTTTGAGCATACGCAAGAAAATAGAAAAATCTGCCATGCCGAGTGATGCAAAAGAAAAAGCGATGGCAGAATTTAAACGCATGCGCACTATGTCACCTATGTCCCAAGAAGGTGGCTTATTAAAAACTTATATTGAAGAATTATTATCTATGCCGTGGGATAAATCTTCCCAGGCGCCAATTGATTTGAAAAATGCACGTGATATTTTAGACGCTGAACATTCCGGAATGAACGCCGTGAAAGAGCGTATTCTGGAACACATTGCCGTAATGAAAAAGACTGGAAAAAATCGTGGCAGCATACTTTGTTTTGTTGGTGCACCGGGTGTCGGCAAAACTTCACTTTGCAAATCTATTGCAAGCGCATTGTCGCGCAAATATTGCAGAATATCTTTGGGTGGTATATCTGATGAATCTCATTTTCGCGGACACAGAAAAACCTATATTGGCGCACAATGTGGACGCATTATGGACGCACTTAAAAGATGTAAAACTAATAATCCTGTGATTGTATTAGACGAAATCGATAAAATGGGGCGCGATTGGCGCGGTGACCCTGAATCTGCATTGTTGGAAATACTGGACCCAGAACAAAACAAGACTTTCCGCGACCATTATTTGGAAGTAGATTTTGATTTGTCTAATATTTTGTTTATTGCAACTTCAAATTCTTTGAATATGTCTTCGGCGTTAAAAGATCGTATGGAAATCATCGAAATTCCTGGTTACAGCGAAGATGAAAAGGTTAAAATTGCTCGCGAACATTTGATTAAACGCGCTGCAGACGATACTGGCTGGGATGTAAATAATATTAATATTGCTGATGATGGCATAAGGTATATTATTCGTAATTTTACCAGCGAACAAGGTGTGCGCGAATTACAACGCGAAATCGCTTCGTTGTTGCGTCGCAGTTTATTACAAAACGATGGGATAGATGTAAAAACAGATTTCACAATTGATAAAATAGACGAATTGTTATCTGTTCATCAAAACGCTAATATGACAAACAAAATCGGCTTTAGCGCACGGTTATAAAAAGGGCTTCATAAATGATTTTAATCATTAATACTTCGGGAAATGGCATAGATTTGGTATTAGAAGACAAATCTATGCATATGGACGCACAAAAGCAAGCCATCGGTTTGCCGAATGCAGTTAATGATTTTATGAAACAAAACAACACAGATATGAAAGATTTGTCAGCTATTGGTGTTATTGTGGGGCCGGGGTCTTTTACTGGTATTCGTATGGGTATTGCATACGCCAAGGGGTTAGGCATCGGGTTAAACATTCCGGTAATACCTGTTAATCTTTTTGAATTATACCTTTATGAAAATCCAGATGCTTTTGTAGCAATCGATTCTGGTCGTGGTGATTTCTTTGTCGCTTCAAAAATACACGAACCAGGAACAATGACTATTGATGAAGTAGAAACAGAACAAATGAAATGTCCATCAACAGTTGGTCACAAACCATATAATTTATTATTTGCAAAAAACATAGTTGAAAACAAAATTAAAAACGGTGATTTACAACCTGCGATACCAATGTATTTGCGCCCCAGTTATGCCGAAAAATAAAAAAGAGATAGCAGATATGGCATTAGATATAAAACAAACAAAAAAATTGATAAAAGCTAAAAAAATTTTGAATACAGGTTTTTCCGAAAATGCTTTGTATATAATACTTGATACATACAGCAAAAACATTCAATTCAATCTAGAAGAACATACTTTTTATACAGAGTACCCATTTAAAATAAAAAGCAGTACAGTAGACATTGCGGTTGAAAAAAATGTTTTTCATTTTGTGTCTTTATGGATGCGTAGCAACAACAGAGTTATTCTTAACCAAGCAAACACAAAATTGGCAGAAAAAATTTTTCTTTACATGGAACAATTATACAATAATCAACATCGTTAAACAATGTTTACTGAACTCGCAAATCTTCATCAAAAATGTTTTCCGAACAAGCCATGGTCGGCAGATGATTTTCGTGATTTGAAAAATTCTGGATGCGAAATTATTATGTCTGAAAACGGCTTTATTGTATATCGAATTGTGGTGGACGAAGCAGAGATAATAACCATCGGTGTTAACCCCGATTTTAGACGCCAAGGTATCGCTGCTGCTATGATTGGAATTATTGAAAAAACACTCAAAAATCAAGGTGTTAAAAAAATATTTTTAGAAGTTGCTTCAAACAATATACCTGCCCAAAAATTATATGAAAATTCTGGGTTTGTTCAAGTTGGTTTGCGCCCTAAATACTATGATGGTGTGGACGCAATTTTAATGTCAAAAGACATCTAATTTACTCAATAAATTTGTTGACAAATTATTTTTTACTGCTACTATACTCCTAAATAAGAAACAGGTAAAAACATGCCACGCAGATACATTTATGAAAAACAACTTTTTGATATTGCAAAAGACAAACTTGGCAAAATGCCAGGGTGGAAAGAACAGAAAAAATACATCACTCCTGACACAATAATTTCATCCAAAGAAATGGATGTTATTTTCCAAGCCTTGTTAAAAGATACCAATTTAACAGACACATTTAATGGCGAAAAAAATTCGTTTTATGCACACCATTTATATTATTCTCTTTATGCACATAGTCACAACGGTCCTGTTTCTAAAATTTTACATGTGTTTGAAAGCATGTTTGGCAAACAATTAAAATCAGTTTATCGTTATGTGCATCCAGTATACATAAGATGCCCTGCGATAAAACAAATTCGCAATATGAAAATTGCTATTCGCTAATAAAATCCAGAATTCTTTGGTCAAAAATAATATCGCGCGCCGTCAAAGGTTTAACAATATGCATATCGTTTGCCGAACGCGTACGCGACAAAGCAACATAAGTTTGTCCATGCGCAAATGCGCCACGCGAAATATCTATGATAACTTTGCCCAATGTTTTACCTTGGGATTTATGTATTGTCATCGCATAGCCCAACATTAATGGAAACTGTTTATACGAACCGATTTCGTTTTCGACTATCCTGTCGTTTTCATCACGGGAATATTCTATTTTTTCCCACTTTTCAGGTTTCACAACAACGATATCGTTTTTATTATCATCCAATAATTGAACTATGATTTCTTTGGCACCCAGATTTTCCACAATCCCCACAGAGCCATTATGCCATTTATCACCATTTTTTACAAACATAACCAGTGCGCCCTGCTTTAACTTTAATTCCATAGGGGCTGGTACATCGTTCGCATTAAAATTTCCAGAAAGCGCACCTGTATAAACCATTTCTGGTGCGTTGATTTGATTTAATTTGTCTGTGTTTATTCTTTCTGCCACTGCACGAAAAGGTGTAATTATAACAGCATTTTTACGAATACTTTCATCGTCTATGTGACATTGATTAAAAAAGCCTATGGCAGACACATCGTTATCACGCAATTTCATAAGGTTTTGCAGTAAATCATTATCACTTTGGCGATAAACTGTATTAAAATCATATTTTATAAAGTTCGCGCGTTTATACACATTAGAATCAAAAAAATAAGCGTTTTTGTGTTCGTATGCTTCTTGGTAATATTGTTCGCTTTCACGAGTTATCACAGGTGGCAATTGAAACATATCGCCAATAGCGACCACTTGGATACCACCAAAAGGTTCATTATTGTGTCGTGCTTGGCGTGCTAAAATATCAATCGCATCCAACAAATCAGGCGCAACCATAGATATTTCATCAATCACCAAAACATCTGTGGCATTTAAGATATTTCGTGGCTTGGCCTTTAATTTCAACAATTCAGGCATAATAAAATCGCGTGGTTGAATTTGAAAAAGCGAATGTATTGTTTGCCCCCCAATATTCAAAGCCGAAACCGCCGTTGGACACGCGCAAACTATGCGTTTAGCAGACGCTGATTTCAAATATTGCACAAAAGTAGATTTTCCAGTTCCCGCCTGCCCCAGAATTAAAATATTAGAATGTGTGCGTTCGATAGTATTAAACGCATCCATTTGATTTTTGTTTAATATTGGAACAATGTCAGGCATGACGGTATGGTGGCATAATTTGATATAAAATGCAAGATATGTTAATTTTTAACTTGCAAGACAATAAAAAAAATATATAATTAGTTTCGCTGTGGGTTAGTAGCTCAGTTGGTTAGAGCGGAGCGCTCATAACGCTTTGGTCGTGGGTTCGAGTCCTACCTAACCCACCATCCGTCTTCGCTGATGCAAAGACGCGATAGGTACAAATAAAAACGCCGCCTGATTTGGCGGTTGTTTTTTTAATATATTATTTTATTTTTTTGTTTTGCAAAATCATCAAATGTTTTTATTGTTTCTTTGCGATTCAAAGGCTTTAATTTTAACACTTTGGTGTTTTTCAAATTTTTTAGATATTCATACATAAAATCATCACGAAAACCAATATTTGCAGCATCTTGTTTTGTATTTCCGTAATATACTGTTTTTATATTCGCCCATATAATTGCAGACAAACACATTGGACAAGGATAACACGAAGTGTATAATTCACATCCGCTTAAATCATAAGATTTAATTTTTGCACATGCTGCACGTATAGCCATTATTTCTGCATGTGCAGTTGGGTCATTATTTTTTATAACACAATTTGATGCACGACCGATTATTTTGCCATTTTTAACGACAACTGCGCCAAAAGGTCCGCCATCGTGTGTTTTAAGATTTCTTTCTGCTAATTTTTTTGCACTTGCCATATATATATTCATATCTTTTTCCCTAGGTTTACAAACATTATATCACAAAAAGCAAATTTATTTGATATTTTTTGTTGATACGATAAAATAGTCTTTATGAAAACTTATGATACCATTATTGTTGGTTGTGGGGCGGCTGGGTTAATGGCAGCAACACAATTGGTCAGGCGCAAAAAATCTGTATTGATTCTTGATATGGGGGACGCCCCCGCGCGCAAAGTCGCAATTTCTGGGGGTAGTAAATGCAATTTTACAAATATGCGCGCCGATTATACGCACTATTTCGGTAAAAACCCGCGGTTTGTTATGTCGGCACTTGCACAGTTTTCACCACGCGATACATTAAATTGGGCGAAATCACATAACATAAAATATATCGAAAAAGAAACTGGGCGATATTTTTGTCGTGATGGTGCCAAAGATGTTTTAAACGCACTTTTAAGCGACATAAAAAACACCCCGATAAAATACAATACTAATGTGATTGATGTTGAAAAAGAAAATGATTTTTTCACGATAAAAACAACCAATGGTGATTTTTATTCGCAATCTGTTATTATTGCAACAGGCGGCATTTCGTACCCGCATTTACAGGTGTCAAATATCGGTCAAATGATTGCTAAAAAATTCAATCATAAGATAGAACCGCCCCGCCCCGCACTTTGCGCAATAAAAACCAAAGCATTTGATTCTGCACTTTCTGGTATATCTTTGGGGGCGGAAATCATTGTTGATAAACACAAAATTGTTGATGATTTATTGTTTACTTATTTTGGAATTGGGGGGCCGGCGGTTTATCGTGCAACTTTGATAAATCCAAAAGAAATGATTATAAATTTTGCACCAGATACGGACGTTTTTGAATTCTTGAAAAACGCAAAACAAACGAACGGCAAAAAATCTGTGACCAAGGTGGCGGCTGAAATTTTACCAAATAAATTGGCGCACTTTTTGTGCGAAGACGCGCGAAACATTGCAGATTTTAAAGATAGCGAATTAAAACAAATCGCAGCTAAGATAAATCATTTTGAAATCACGGACGGCACAGCGATTGGATTTACAAGCGCCGAAGTAATGATGGGTGGCATATCTGTTGATAAAATATCATCAAAGACGATGGAATCAAAGATTTGTCCAGGTTTATTTTTCGCTGGCGAAGTTATGGATATAACTGGCGATTTGGGTGGATTTAATATTCAATGGGCATTCAGCAGCGGTTTTGTCGCAGGAAAAAATGCGGGATAACCCCATCGCCCTGCCAGCATCCCACATTATAATTCTTGACTCTTATTCCAGAGTGTTGTCATTGCGAGGAACAAAATTATCAACCAAGCTTGCTGTTATTAATTTTGTGACGTGGCAATCCAGATTAATTATGTGTTTGGCTTTGCCAAACTACTTTTTTATTTACCCGAAGTCTCGGCGTAGCGAAGCGAAGACGGATGGATGCTCACGCTTCGCTCAGCATGACAACCCTTCGTTAAAACTTCGGGTCGCAAGCACAGTACTGCAAAAACAAAAAACCGGTCACGCTGACAAGCAGTAGGTTTCAAAAGTGCTAACGCATTGAAACCGTCACGATTGCCGCGCAGTCACGGCGCATTTATGCGACGGACGAGCGAAAACGAAAATACACAATTAGAAAAATCATAAAAATGGAGTTTTTTATCTAACGAATTTTTATAGATTTTTATTATTGCGTATCGAGGCGGACGGTTTTCTTTCTTGGGGAAAGAAACTTTATTGAGGCGGAAACTTTTGGCTGATTATTTTTCCAACCCTCCCCCGGCACTTCGTGCCACCCCCTCCTAAGGGGGAATTTTAATATTCTCCCCTTGGGGGGGAGTACGGTCACAGACCGGGAGGGAGGTTATTATTCTCTCACGGGAGGCGGAATTAAAAAAAACACCCCGGATGGGGTGTATTTATTTGGTTAAGGAAGGGAAAAAACCAAATCTTTTATGAAGTGCTTTCGGCACCAATCTTGTTGGGTTTTCGGGATGATTTTTTATACCTTTTTACCCTTTTATACTGTCATTATATCACACTTTTTTCAATAATCAAAATTTTCTTTAAAAAAATTTTGGGGTGGGAAAACCTTCCCCGCCTAAGGGGGAATTTTTATTATTCTCCCTTTGGGGGGAGTACGGTCGAAGACCGGGAGGGATGTTTCCAGATAATTCAAAACTTGTGAACCCTCCCCCGTCTGCTACGCATCCACCCCCTCCTAAGGGGGAATTTTAGTCTGCAACAAAAAACCGTCCCCACACTACCAAGGACGGTTTTCGTTTATCAAGGCTGAAACTTTTTATTGTGCAATCAAACCTGTAAATATCGCCGCACGGAAATCGGAGTTGTTCCGGACGTTGCCGGCGCAGTTGCGCGCACAGTTGACCGCGCAACCGGACGCCGTACCGCCGTCGTTGAGGAACACCCACGCAGGGGACGACAAACTACATTGACTTTCACCATTTGCTGTATAATGCGTTGCTTTGCACCAGCAATATTGTCCACCAGCGACATATCCACCGGTTGTACCGGGATTACCCGTCTCTCCCAGCGTTTTACCGTCGTCTGTTGTACTGCAAAATGCTTCGCCTGTCACTTTATCACCATTTGACCATGTGACGCCCCATGTATTATCTTCGGTTAAATTATAGTCACTGGTGTTTAGCCCAGCCGCTCCATATTCTCCGGTGCTGTCGTTTTTATATCCTCTTGAGCTTCCGTTTGTGCTGACCAATGTTGATGGGATTAAACATTGTTGTTGTGATGGCGTTGGGGCGACGGCGACACTGTATACTGCATCGCGAAAACCCGGCATACCACGCAATGATTGGGCGCACTCTGACGCGCACGTTTCCGAACAATCTGTTGTTGAATTAAATCCGTGATTAAACACCCATGGTTGTGGCGCAAATTCACATTCAGAACCGTTAGTTGGTGTAAATGCATCGGCGCGACACCAACAATAAGTCGCACTTCCGCTGGCACCAGTCAAAGTTGCTGTATCTGCCGTCCAATCAGAAGATGTTCCACCCCATGCATAACTGTGGTTATTCCCAATGTGCGCGCTGCACATTGCACTTCCCGTTATATTTCCCGGCACAAATGTTGCCCCCCAAGTTTGAGGCTGTGTTAAACCATATGCCAGGGCATTATCCGCATAAGGTTCTGGGCTGTCCCCGTTTATATAACCGTAATCTGTTCCTGTATCCACAGAATCTAATGTCGGCAACGCGCATTGTGGAACACGTAATGTCCAGCCGGCGAATGCATAGCCTAGACGTGATGGCGCGGTTGGCAAAGTCATTGTGCTGGAATAAGAACAACTCTGTGGGGCATTTTGAATTTGTACACCTTCGCTGTACCAAGTTGTGTTTATTGTATTTGGTTCCCAGATAAGATCTATGTTCAATGGACCTTCGCTGGCGCCAAGGTCTGATTCAGTGCAATTCGCCGGGTTTGGCATCTCGCCTGTTGCCCAGGCAGAAGTCGCCAAAAACAGCGCAAAAATCGATGTAAAAAGCACTTTCATCAACGTTCTTTTTCTCTTTTACTTTTGCAGTATAATGTTTTGCAATTTTTTTTGCAACAACTAAAATTAATATTTAGGAATTTTTTTATTAAAAAAAAACACCGCGGATGCGGTGCTTTTTGTTTATCCAACCAATTTTTTCCACAAAGATTTTTTCTTTTGTTGTTTTTTAATTGGTTTACGATGACGCGGTGCAGACGTGGTCACTTTTTTCGCTTCCACGTGTTGCGCGTTTTTCTTTTTCGCGTCCGTAGATGGTTCGTGCGCATTCAAAACATCGTCTGTTTTGACATTTTCCGCCGCAACACGTTGAATTGAATATTGATCAATATTCATTAAACTGTCGTCACCAACAATCACAATTTCTGTTTCAAATTCTTTTTCCATCGCAGCCAATTCTGCGCGTTTTTGATTCAACAAGTAAATTGCAACATCGCTTGGGACCGTCATAATTATCTTTTGAGCGGGTTTCGCCAAAAGTTTTTCTTGTAAATGACGGAACAAGATAATAGACGCTGTTTGAATACTTGGTACAACGCCCGCCCCCATACAATGTGGACACGCAACATACGAAGATTCTATGAAAGAACTGCGCAATCTTTGACGCGACAGCATCAAAACACCAAATGCATTGATTTTCGCAACCTGGGTTCGTGCGCGGTCGTGTTTCATAACTTCGCGCATTTTCTGTTCCAATTTACGGTTGTTTTTTTCTTCTTCCATATCAATAAAATCAATCGCAACAATACCCGCCAAATCACGCAGACGCAACTGAAGAGCGATTTCTTCTGCTGCTTCTAAATTCGTGTTAAGCGCAGTTTGTTCGATATCTTTTTCTTTGATAGCGCGTGAAGAATTAACATCGATTGTCACCATGGCTTCTGTTTGGTTGATAACAATAGAACCACCAGATGGCAATACCACATATGGACCATGCAATCCTTCCAATTGTTTTTCAACACCTGCTTTGGTCATCAAAGGCACAGCAGCGTCTTTGTATTGAACCAATTGTTTGCGTGGCGCGCGACCATACATTTGTTGAAAGTATGTTTTTGCTTCATCAAATGCCTCTGCACCCTGAACATACATAACATCGTCTTTGTCAGAAATAAAATCACGGACAACACGACGAAGTAATGAATCTTCGGTGTGAATTATTACTGGTGCAACAGATTCAAGTGTTGTTTTGCGAATATCATTCCAAAGTGAAGTCAAATATTCATAATCTTTGGTTATATCATCAGCATTTGCGCCCATCGCCGCCGTTCTTAACACAACCGTCATACCCTTTGGTATTTTAAGACTGTGTAATATTTCACGCAGACGTGCGCGTTCTGCTTTGTCAGATATTTTCTTTGAAATACCATAACTGTTGCGTTTTCTGGAATTAGGCATCAAAACCGCAAAACGACCCGCCAAAGACAAATATGTTGTCATAGAAGCGCCCTTTTGTCCGCGTTCTTCTTTGACACCTTGGATAAGCAAGATTTGCTTTGGTTTAATTACGTCTTGGATTTTAAATTCGTGAGCGCGTTTAAGAAATTCTTTGTTATCTTCGCCTGCGCTGTGATCGTCGTAATCTGCGACTTCGTCCGCTTCGTCATCTGGGTCGTCGTCATCGTCAACGATGTTGGCGTGTGCCAATTCCAATAATTTTTTCTTTTGTTCAGGTGTGACCTGGTAATAATCTGGATGAATTTCAGAAAATGGCAAAAAGCCGTTTTTCCCAGTTCCATAATCTACAAACGCAGCCTGAAGTGATGGTTCTACACGAATAACCTTTGCCAGATAAATATTCCCTTTTATCTGTGGCTTAGTCGTTGTTTCAACATCAAAATCAGACACACGATTCGTAGCAGTATCTACCACCACCACCCGTGTTTCTTCGGGATGAACACCATCCACATATATCTTTTTTGACATTTAATAATCCTTTTGTGTTGTGGGTGTATAAAATGGACAAAGCCCGTTCCCATGGGGCAATCCCGCCCATGCCAAGGAAATACGCCGCGATACACCTAAGCGCAATTCGAACATTTGTAAAAAGTGACGATACTAACACTTTTGTACCCCATTCAATACAACATCGTAAAGAATAGCAAAGGCGTTTTTCAAAGGCAAGGTGTTTTTGTCTTAGGCTTCACGCTTTTTATGTGGTAATTGGATGTGCGGCATTCTTTGTTTAGCCTCTTCAATCCAACGCTTCATGCGCGCGCGCAACCAACGTTCATAGATAAAGAACAATCCCCCCACTCCTATCAAAGGCAATACATAATAAATTATTCTGTATGCCAATAATGCGCCGAATATGCTCGCTTTGTCAGCCGTTTCAGGCAAAGCCACCATAAACACTGATTCAAATACACCTATGCCGCCGGGAACCTGACTGAATACCCCAGCCACCATCGCTATCACGTATAATCCAATAAAGACACCAAATGGAATGTCTATGTATGGAATTATACAGAAATAAAGCACCAAACCCGCACAAAGCGCATCCATTATTCCCAAAAATGTCTGGACCATAGACACCCCAAATGACGGAATATGAAACTTTATTTCGCCGATACGAATACTTTTGTTTTTGAACATGATTGATATTGCGTAATACGCCAACAAAACAGACGCACACACAATAAACAACCCATTCACGCCAAATGTTGCGCCTGCCGAATTAGCAAACATATCACTTGGCACTAAAAAATAACCTATAACCGCTATTGCGGCATACCCAAGAAAAAATGTAAAACCAGAAAACGTCAGCATTTTTATGATGTCTGCCCCAGGAACACGCCAACGAGTATACAAACGATAACGTATCGCACCACCACTGACCACTGCATGTCCAGCATTATTGCTGATTGCAAACCCCAGCATCCCAGCCAACATCCATTTCCACCAAGAAACTTTGTGTCCAACGTAATCCAGCGCCAAATAATCATACAAAGACAGCGCCAAATATCCAAAAAGGCACGCTATGCACGCCAAAACCAAATTAATAAACGGTATGTGCCATAATGCGCGCGCTATGTCCATCAAAGAATAGTTGCGCAATTGCCAATACAACATTCCCGCCGCAAGGACGAAAAAGAACAAGCCTGCATAACTGATAAGTTTCTTTAAAAAACGCTTCGTTTTAACTGACATTTTTATCTCTTGCGGGGCATAGCATACCACCAAGTAAAACAAAAAGCAAATCAAATAAATTATTGTTTGAATTAAGGCTTAAAATATGATAAAATACAATGAGAAAAGAAAGGAGTTTTTTATGCCAGATGAACAAAAACAAGATTTTAAATTTGATTTTAATAAATTTACCCAAGTGGCATGCCGTTTTGGCCAGTCCGAGAGCATAGGACCTTTGTTCAACAATTGCAACCGTTTGGTGTATGGACTTATTACGAAACAGTCTCCTAACTGGGTGGAAGATTTTAAAGAACACTTTTCACCAAAAAACGACGAAGAATTTCATAAACTTACGAATAAAGCACCAGAAGATTTTAAGTACATTATAAGCACACTATATAATATTTACAAAAACCCTGCTGGCAAAGAAGCCCAAGAATTCGCTAATTATTGGCAACTTATTAGCCCGTTATTTAATTCCCGCCTAGAGCCAACTCAAGTTAGTTTAAATTTAATCGCAAAAAAAATATCTGTATTTGATGAACAAACACAATTTCAGATATTGCAAAGAGTTTATGATTCGGTAAACGTTGCTCGTATACCACCCCAAATGACGACATTATTGTTCAATAATTCATTTACACCTTTGCGAATAAAGGCTGACGTGGCTGGACATTCAACCAATCAAGATATGAAGATTGAAACGATTGAATTATTAAAGAAAGAAATTGATACAGAACTGGAAAAAGATTTCCCAAACATTCAATATTTACAAGCTTTATGTACAAATGGTGAGTACGTTGCCCGCTCTATGGACAATGAGGACAATAATAAACTTCTCATACAATATCTAAAGTATTTTAACATCGCTGAGGTGACATCTGGTAATGCAGATTATATAAGAAAATTGCAAAAGACCGCAGAAGAAAAGGCAGCAGAAGCAGATGCATCTTTGAAAGAAAAAGATAAAGCTCTTAAAGAAGCAAATGCGGAAATTGAAGAATTGAAAAAACAATTAGAAGCGGCTACACAATCTCATCAAAAAACTGTTTCTGCTTATGAAAAGAAAATTGGCGATTTTGAAATGGTGGTTGAAGATAAAGATAAAAAAATTGAAAAAGAAACACAGAAAAATCGCGAATTAACCAAAGAAATGGACGTTTTACAGAAGACTAACCAAGAATCAAAAGACAAATTACACAGACTGAAACTGATACTTGGTAAAATGAAAGTTGGTGGATTGTTTAATAAAAACACCAAAGAAATTCAACAGATGCAAGACGTCATTGATTCTCATACGCTTTGATAGATAAAAAGCCCCTTTTGGGGCTTTTTTTGTTTTTCTGTTTATTTTTCTTGGAAAAAACCACCGCTTTGCATTTTCCATAAATTATAGTATTTACCTTTCTTGCGCAAAAGTTGTTGGTGCGAACCTTCTTCTACAATAACACCTTTGTTTAACACTATAATCCTGTCCATATTACGCAAAGTAGAAAGACGGTGCGCAATTGCAATTGTCGTGCGTCCCTTTGATAATTTTTCAAAGGATTTTTGTATCGTTCTTTCTGTTTCGCTGTCCAATGCAGATGTTGCTTCGTCTAACACCAATATCGGCGCATTTTTTAAGAAAGCACGCGCGATTGCTATACGTTGACGCTGACCACCAGAAAGTTTTATTCCACGGTCACCAACCAATGAATCATAGCCTTTTTCTGTGTCCATGATAAATTTGTCAGCAGATGCTTTTTTGGACGCTTCACGTATTTCTTTAAGTGATGCACCATATTTACCATACGCAATATTTTCACCAATTGTTCGATTAAACATTGTTGGATCTTGGGGGATAAACGCAATATTTGCACGCAAAGAATTTTGTGTGACATCAGTTATATCCTGACCATCAATAAAAATGTTGCCGTGCTGTGGTTCATAAAAACGCATCAAAAGATTAACCAATGTTGTTTTGCCCGAACCAGATACACCAACGATGCCTACGCGTTCGCCCGGCTTGATAGACAAATGCAAGTTCTTTAATACATATCTGTCGCGGTATTTAAAATAGATATTACTAAATTCAATTCCGCCACGATTGATTTTTAATTTTTTGGCACCTTTTTTATCCAATATAGACAATGGCACAACTAATTCTCTATACGCCTTTTTGGCGGCTGCTATTTTGTCTATAATATCAGGAAATCTGTTGATTAACATGGAAATAGAATCCATAACCATCAAATAAACAGATATTGTGAAAACTATTTCTGACACGGTTATTTGTCCATGTTGATAAAGCAAGCAACACAAAAGTATTGTCGCACCGAACAATATATCCCACAACAAGCCCGGAATTGCCCAAAACAATCGTTGTGTATATCGCGAATACATTTGAGCTTCTACATGTTTTTGACGCGGTGTTTCTAATATTTTTTGCTCTTTGTCTGCACCAGCAAACAATTTAACAATTTGATAGTTAGAAAAAGAATCTACTAATTTACCAGACAACTCACTTTTCGCGCCAGATGCCACTTCGCTGGCTTTTTTAACACGTGTGCGCATACGATATGCGTATATGATTCTAAAGAACAACGAAAAGACAAATAAATATGCAACATACCTGTTTATACTTAACAACAGCACACCATTTATCAAAATAACCCCAAGTCGTCCCACACAAAACCATACTTCAGACAGACCGCCACTTAAACCATCAACAATATAATTGATTTGGGTGTTTATAGAGCCAGACATTTTACCCGCCCAAAACGTCATGGACTGTTTATGTGTGTATGTGGTTAAAACCTCTGATATTTGGTTCGCCACGCGTGGCCATGTGTGTGATGCAATTGTTTCGTGTGCTAACGAACCCAATGTCATAAACATATTCAAAGCAGTGATTAAAAGTATCGTCGGCATGGCGTATTGAACCATCGATACACCTTCTGGAATCGGGCTTTCGAACAAAGCAACTACCCAACGTTGAAAGTTGGGCCAAATAACACCGCCAGAAAACATAACCAAAACCGCAACCATCCAACAAATCATCAAAAATCTGTAATTTTTGATGCCGTAATCCAGATAAAACCGATACAAAGATTTTGGTAATTTAACAATGTTATTAAATTTGTTCATGAAAACATTCCCTTTTCTCAACAGACAGATTATTACATAATTAAAAAAATTAAATCAAGAATTTTATTTCACAATTTCGTGGAAAATTGTGGCAGGAATTGTGCCACCTGTGACTTTGGAAGACATTGGTGTATTATCATCACGACCAACCCAAATTCCCATCACAAAATCAGGTGTCGCACCAACAAACCAAGCGTCTCTGTTGTCATTACTGGTCCCTGTTTTTCCGCCCAATACGTTTTCAGCGTTTGCACGTTTACCTGTTCCGTGTGTGACGACTTCGCGCAATAAATCTTGCATGTATTCGACTGTCTGCGGTTGCAATATTGTGATTGTTTCCGACGGATTGCGCGCATATATAAAATTACCGTATGTATCAGTAATTTTTGTAATTGAATAAGGATGTACTGATTTCCCATCGTTCCAAATAACCGAATAAATTGTTGTTAAATCCAACAAACTCATTTCCGAAGCACCCAAAACTGTTGAATATTCGCGTTTTAAATTGCTGCCCACCCCCAGACGTGCCGCCATATTTAACACAGAATCAATGCCATATTCTTTGGTTAATTTTAACGGTACAGAATTTACGCTTTTTGCAAAAGCAGTTGCCAAAGTAATTCCGCCATAATAACGTTCATCATAATTTTTTGGATTATAATCACCGATTGAAAACGGAGAATCATTTACATAAGCATCTGGTGTCATACCGTTTTCCAAAGCTACCAGATATACCACTGGTTTAAACGCAGACCCTGGTTGACGCAACGCAGTTGCACGATTAAATTGGCTGGTTTGATAATCATCCCCACCAACCATAGCAAGTATTGCACCATCACGAGAAACAGCAACCGCTGCACCTTCGTATCCGCCCACACCAGCACGCACAGATGCGGCAACCCGTTTTTGTAGACCCGCATCTATAGTGGTATACACATACAAATCTTTATCTATGTTCCCAATTCGAGATTCTATTTCATCACGAACAAAATCAGTCCAATAACGATAGATGTTTTTATCTGGATTTTCTGGTGCAGGTTTTAAATTTTGAATTGCGTTACGCGCTTCGTTTGCGCTGATATAACCTTGGCGTTCCATTTCTTTCAAAACAACTTTTGCACGCAAAATATTTCTTTCTGGATTTTTAAGCGGACTGTAAAGCGTGGGCGCTTTTAACATAGCGGCAATTTGCGCTGATTCTGCCAAAGTCAATTCCCGTGCGCCATGCCCAAACAAATTGGTCGCAGCAGCATCAACCCCGCGAAGCCCACCAACCAAAGAAATTCTGTTCATATACAAATCAAGAATTTGATTTTTTGTAAATCTGTTTTCCAACCACCACGATAATATTAATTCTTGAATTTTACGAGATACTTTCTTGTCACGCGATAAAAAGATATTCTTGGCAGTTTGTTGTGTTATCGTAGAACCACCAGCCGCAAAACGTCCGTGAAACATATTCAATACTACTGCACGGAAAGTGCCACGATATGATATTGCGCCATGTTCAAAAAATCTTTTGTCTTCAATTGCGACAATTGCTTGCCATACATGCGGTAGCAAATTATCTACGCTTACCGCTGCGCCCATTATACGACCATCTGCACGAAGTTCGCGTCCGTTTTTATCCAAGAAAACTATCGCAGGTTCACGTGTTTCGTGCAATATAGAATCCAAAGATGGCATTTGCAAAAACACAAACAAAACATACAACCCAACGCACGCAACCAACACCAAAAATAGATTAATAAAAAAGATTAAAAGACGTGCTTTGAAAGAACGTTTTTTCTTTGGCTCTGTGGTTTGTAAATCTTTTTCTTCCCTGGGCATACTTTTCCTTTTACTTTATTGCGTTTTCAAAATCTTCTTCGGTCCAAATTGTTATTCCTAATTTTTCTGCGTCAGTTAATTTAGACCCCGCCGCAGCACCCGCGATAACAATGTCTGTTTTTTGAGAAACGCTGCCCTGTGGTTTAGCACCCATGCGTTCCAAGATTTCTTTGGCTTCATCACGAGTATATTTTGTCAGCGTCCCTGTTAAAACGACACGTTTGCCGTTCAAAGCAGCGTTTTCAACAATTTTTATTTCTGGATTTTTTATATTTATCTGTTGCAGTAAATTATCCAACGCAGCCGAAGAATGTTCGTCTGCAAAGAAAGAAACTATTTCATGTGCCATAACTTCGCCAATGCCGTCTATTTCTATTAAGCGTGCTTCACTTGCACCACGCAAAGCAGGCAAAGATTTAAATTCACGCGCCAATATTTTCGCAGTCACTTCCCCTACATCAGGTATTCCAATTGCATAAATTAAACGATGCAAATCTACATTGCGCGCCTTTTCAATAGACGCGTTTAAATTAGAAACTGATTTTACACCAAACCCATCCATTGACTTTAATTCAGCACCATGCTTTTCTATCAAAGTAAATATATCTGCCGCCTGGGTCACCCATTTAAGATTAACAAATAATTCTATTTGTTTTGTTCCAATCCCTTCGATATCAAAAGCGTGCCGCGAAACAAAGTGTTCCAATTCACCACGAATCTGGGCACCGCAAGACAAAGAATTAACACATCGCCGCGCGACTGCACCGCTTTCTTGAACAACAGCGCCACCACAAACCGGACAAGTATCAGGAAACACAAACGGCACAGTATTTTCACCCTTTTCTGCAACGCTTACAATTTGTGGGATAACATCGCCAGCGCGTTGCACAACCACTTTGTCACCAACACGAACATCCAAGCGCCCTATTTCATCTGCGTTATGTAATGTAGCACGAGAAACCAAAACACCACCGATATTAATAGGCTCTAATTCAGCCACAGGAGTTAAAACCCCAGTACGTCCAACCTGAATTGTAATGGCATTTAATTTTGTTATACCACGCGCCGCAGGAAACTTATAAGCGATTTCCCAACGCGGACTGTTGGCGCGCGCGCCCATTTTTTCTTGGGTAGCGACAGAATTTACTTTGATAACAAGCCCGTCTATGTCAAAAGGAATTTCATCCCGATGCAACATAACATCGTTATATATAGCCTGAACATCTTCGACACTGTGTGCGACATGCGCCCATTGCCGCGTAGTTTTAAATCCCCACGATTCCAATTTATCAAAAAATTCTGCCTGGGTTTCCCAATCGCGCCCTGACAAATCACCATAAGTATAACCAAACGCGCTGAGCTTTCGTGATGCAGTAATTGCTGGATTTAATTGACGCAACGAACCAGCAGCAGCATTTCTTGGATTTGCAAATTTCTTTGATGAATTTTCATTTAACGCGATAAAATCTTTACGCGCCATATAGACTTCGCCACGCACTTCGATTACATCAGGAAAATCACCAGACAATCTTTGTGGAATATCAGCTATCGTTTTAAGGTTCGCAGTAATATCTTCGCCGGCAGTTCCGCTGCCCCGTGTAAGCCCACGCACAAAAACGCCATTTTCATAACGCGCTGCAAATGAAAGTCCATCAACCTTTAATTCAACGAATAAATCTTTGGTAGCCAATTTATTAAACCATTCGCGCACTTCGTTTTCATCGAACACATCAGCAATAGACAACATTGGGATTTTATGCGGATAAGATTTGAATTTAGACGACACCGCCGCACCAACATGAGTTGAAAATCCACCACGCGCCAATTCTGGATATTCCGCTTCGATAGCGAGTATTTGTTTTTTTGCATCGTCATAAGTTGCGTCATCAACAACAGGCGCATCATTTTGATGATACGCAACGTCCCACGCGTTTAGTTTTTTCAACAATTCAGCGTGCTGGGCGCGAATAAAAAGGTCTGCTGTCTTTCCCATGTTTTTGATTATAGAAAATGAAAAAAATTAGTGCAAGGGTTAATTAGTGAAAAAAATTACCCCGCATCAAGCGGGGAATTATTATCTTAAATAAAATGTGATTGTAGAAACCACACGGACGCGTTTATTAATAGATTGTTTTTCGTTATCAGACCATGCATCTGTTTGATCGCGCGCAGTTATGCTGAACAATCCTTGGTTAGCAGATTGAATTTTTCCCAATTTAGCATTAGCATCTTTGGCAAATTGTTCCCCCGCGGCAGTAGCATTTTTCGTTGCTTCTTCTATCATTTTTATTTTGATGTCGTTAAGTCCGTTAAAGACATAAATTGGTCCCGCATAATCTTCGGTCACAGTCACACCTTGGCGCACCAAATCACCCATTTTGCGTGAAACACCATCAACCAAATTTACAGAATTTGAACGCACCATCACGCCAGTTTCAATAACATATCTGTCGTTACTGTCGGCATCTTTGCGTTGCGCATCACTATAGCCCGCGTATTTATCACGCACAGTCACACGCAAATTTTGAATTTCGTTTTCTTCAAATCCGTTGTCAGTTAAGAATTTGTGTGTTTTGTTAAGGTCTTCATCCACAGCAGATTGAACCTTTACTAAATCACCACCAACACGATTGAATTTAATATTCCAAATAGCAGTATCAGCAATTACATCCATTTCTGCCAATCCCTTAACCGTAACAGTACGACGCGCCAAAGATTTATACACACCATTTCCAATAAAGAACCCGCCCAGCGCAACGCCAAAAGCCAAAATCACGACCCAAATTGTTGGTAAATTTTTAAATTTTTCTGCTATTTTCATTCCTTAGCCTCCTTCATATAAATAGATGCCGTGATTATAGATTTGAAAAAAAACAAAAGCAAGAAATAAAAATAGAAAAAAATACTTGCGCAGATAATAAAAAATTTTCTACACTGAAAACAAAGTAATACTGTTTTTAAACGAAGGAAAGAGAAAAAAATGCGGAAAATCATACTGTTAACGCCACTTTTGGCTTTGTTTAGTTTGTTTACATTTAATGCATTTGGTGCCGACATCACTTGCAGCGCGGGGGAATTTTTAAATACAAAAAATGAATGCGAAACATGTTGGGCAAATTATTACTGCAAAGGTGGCACGTGGACCCCAGATGACAAAGAACATGGCTTAGACCAATGCCCTACGACAACACCTTATTCAAACTCGGGTGCAAAAAGCGAAAAAGATTGTTATGCAAAATCTATTGATTGTGGTAGCGGGTCTTATTTACCAATGGGCAGTGATAAATGCAGCATTTGTCCATCCGGTTCTTATTGCCCTGGTCTTACGGGCGCCACAGTTAATAATACAGAGAATCAAGGTATAACATCTTGTCCGAAGGATAAGCCTTACTCTTATTCTGGCCAGAAAGATTCTTCGTCTTGTTTTTCAATTGACGCCTGCAAAGCCGGAGAGTTTTTGCCACTAGGCTCTGATAAATGCGCTGCTTGCCATCCTGGTTATTATTGCAAAGGGGGGCAATACCCATTCAGCGAAACAAACTACCAAGGTATGGAAAAATGTCCAACAACAAGCCCGTTTTCGGAATCTGGTTCTGACGATAATGGCGATTGCAAGGCGAACCTTGTTTGTTTGGCGGGGACGTGTCTGATAGAAGGCATGCTAACTTGTTCAACTTGTTATGCGGGCTATTGGTGCAGTGGCGGAACCTTTACCAATAACGCTTCAACCCAAGGTATGACGAAATGCGACAGCGCGACACCATTTTCGCCGGCGGGTGCTACTTCGTCCACACAATGCAGCGCAACAATTGATTGTGGTGCCGGTACATTTTTGGCGAAAGGTGGTATGCAGTGCAAAGATTGTCAGGAAGGATATTATTGTGATGGCAAAAACAGCCCTTATTCGTATGACGATAAAAACGAACAAGGTTTAACCCAATGCCCTGCGACAGCACCTTATTCAAACCAAGGTGCAAAAAGCGAAAGTGATTGTTATGCCAAGACAATTGCTTGCCCTGCGGGTGAATATTTATCGGGTGGCCAGCAGACATGCTGGACTTGCAAAAGGGGATATTATTGCGACGGCAAAAACAGCCCCTATTCATATGATGATAAAAACGATCAAGGTATAACCCAATGCCCTGCGACAACACCTTATTCAAACGATGGTGCAAAAAGCGAAAAAGATTGTTATGCAAAATCTATTGATTGTGGTAGCGGGTATTATTTACCAAAGGGCAGTGAAAAATGCACCATTTGTCCATCCGGTTCTTATTGCATTGGTCTTAAGGGCGCCATGGTTGATACCACAAAAGACCAAGGTATAGAAAAGTGTCCATCGACAGCACCTTACTCAAAAAGCGGCACTCCAGATGAAAAATCTTGCTTTGACACGACCACATGTAACGCTGGTGAATTTTTGCCGGCCGGTTCATACTCCGATTGTAAAACTTGTCCTGTAGGTTCTTACTGCAAGGGGGGAAAATATCCATATAACGAAAAGGATGATCAGGGTTTGACACAATGCCCAGTGGCAACACCTTATTCAAACGATGGTGCAAAAAGCGAAAAAGATTGTTATGCACAAGCTATTGACTGTAAGGCTGGGTATTATGTAGTAAAAGGCGAAAATAAATGCACCATTTGTCCGGTTGGTTCTTATTGCAGTGGTATTAAGGGTGCATCTGTTGATGATACCAAAGACCAAGGTATAGAAAAATGTCCCAATGCAACACCATATTCACGGTCAGGTTCAGACAACCAGTCGCAATGTTTCGACACAGACACATGCAACGCTGGTGAATTTTTATACGCAGGAAAAGAACACTGTACCACATGCGAACCAGGTTTTTATTGCAAAGGGGGAAAATATCCGTACAATGAAGAAAAGACTCAAGGCACAGAATCGTGTTCAAAAGATAAGCTGTTCTCGGAAAGTGGTTCTGATGATGCAACCGATTGTCGTGCGTCCATTGCTTGTTTCCCGGGAACATATTTACCAGCTGGAAGCAAAGTATGCCTGATTTGTCCCGTGGGTTCTTGGTGTGCTGGCGGAACGTTTGTATTCAAAGACACGCTTAGCCAAGGTATAGAAAACTGTGATAAAACAAAAACACCTTTTTCGCCTGTGGCATCAACATCTGCCAGCGCGTGCAGCGCAACGATTTCTTGTCCTGCGGGTGAATATTTAGCAGCAGGCATGCTGGAATGCAAACCTTGTAAAGAATCATATTATTGCGATGGCAAAGACAGTCCATATTCGTTTAATGGCGACAAGGAACAAGGTTTGACACAATGTCCAAACAAAACGGACTCTAACCCTGGGGCAACCAGCGAATCTGATTGTGGCGTAAGATGTGAAAAAGGATTATATTGGGATAGCGAAAAGAAAGGATGTGAAAAGTGTCCAAATGGTTATTATTGTCCCAACGACGGGATTTACAACCCGTCCACCAGTGAAGATCAGGGTAAAATCGCATGTCCAGTCACCGCACCATTCACCCATGAAGCAGCGAGGCCAGATGAAAGCGACTGCCAAACAACATTAAAGTGCGCAGAAGGCGAGTATCTTCCAAAGGGCAAAAGAGTTTGCGAAAAATGTAAAGTGGGCTTTTATTGCGACGGAAAATCTGGCGAGCTTTCGTACAATGTTAATGTTGACCAAGGTATAACACAATGCGACAGCAAAGCACCTTTCTCAGACGAAGGCACTTCTGACAGCAGCAAATGCTTTGATAAAATTACTTGCGGTGGTGGCGAATATTTACCATCTGGCGCAAAGAGTTGTAAAAAATGTTTGCGTGGTTATTATTGCGATGGCAAATCATCGCCCTATTCTTTCAATGCCAATTCAGACCAAGGCATAACACAATGCGACAGCAAAGCACCTTTCTCAGACGAAGGCACTTCTGACGGCGGCAAATGCTTTGATAAGCTCACTTGTGATGCGGGCTATTATTTGCCGGCGGGTGCACAGGAATGTGCAGTATGTACACCTGGCAATTATTGTGAAAAAAGCGGTGATTACGAATTTAATTCTTCAAAAGCCCAGGGTATAACTGCTTGCCCACAAGATGCACCAAATTCACCAGCGGGCTCAAAGGACAAAAGCGCTTGCTATGCAATACTTACTTGTTCTGCTGGGACATATTTTAACCCGGACAAGAAAGATGGTGCAACCTGCTCTGCTTGTGGTGCCGGGAATTATTGTATTGGTGGAACCTTTAAAAGTAATTCCGTGGAAATCCAGGGCGTGGAAAATTGTCCAAAAAGTGACCCGAATTCTGATTCTGGCGCAACCAGTGAAGACGATTGTTATGTTGCAGACTGTAAATCTGGGGAATATTTACCAAAAGGTGGCGATAAATGCACACCTTGTCCAGATGGCGCGACCTGTAATGGTGGAAAAATGAAATACAGTGCCAAGGGTAATCGTGGAATTTCTTTAAGTTGTGAAGAGACATATTATCTGCCGGCGGGCAGTTCGGATTGCGAAGAATGCCCAGCGGGATATTATTGCCCCGGGCTTAGCGATGCCGATTTTGACGAAGAAAACGACCAAGGTATAACACAATGCCCGGCATCAAGACCGTTCTCTGGCATAAGAAGTCATGAATCAAATCAGTGTAGAGCATACAAGACCTGTCAATCGGGGACATATTTACCGGCGGGTGCATTGGAATGTGCAGAATGCCTTAGCGGTTATTATTGCACATACGGTTCATACCAATTTAATGCAAATAATGCCCAGGGTTTAACGGCGTGCAGTGGCGCAACACCAAATTCTTTGCCGGGCGCAACCAATGCGGGTGCTTGCTTTGCCGGAACATGTGCCGCGGGAACATATTTACCAAAGGGTGCATCCACATGCGCAACATGTCCAGCGGGATTTTGGTGCGGCGGTGGCAATTACACATTCAGCGACCAAATTGACCAAGGTGCCGTTCAATGCGACAGCGCAACACCGTTTTCAGAGGCTGGCTCTGATGAAAGCAGCGATTGTCGCGCAAAGATTGATTGTGTAATGGGCACATATTTACCGGGGAACAGTCAAACCTGTGAAACATGTCCAGCGGGATTTTATTGTGATGGTGCAAACAGTCCATATTCATTCAGCGCAACCCCCCAAGGTTTAAAACAATGTTACGCTACAAAACCATTTTCAAATCCGGGTGCAACGTCAGACAGTGCTTGCTATGCATCCATAACCTGTGCGGCGGGAACATATGTGAATAACTTTGTTTGCGAAACCTGTAAAGACGGCTACTATTGTCTGGGTGGCACATTTGATGGCGACGGCAAAGGTTTAACACAATGCGATAAAAATACACCATATTCAAATCCGGGCGCACAAAGCAGTGGCGATTGTTTTGCGGGCGTTCAATGTGGTGATCGTATGTATTTACCCGCGAACAGCAGTACATGTGATTATTGTCCAGAAAATTATTATTGTCCGGGTGGTATATATCCAACCAACCAATCAAATGACCAGGGTATAAACGCGTGTCCCGCCCAGACACCGTATTCTTGTGGTGAAGGTTGGGCAGCCACGGCATCCGATTGTTATGCGACAATTTCTTGTGCGGCGGGAACATATTTGCCAGCGGGTGCAACACAATGCGTGACATGCCCCGCGGGAAGTTATTGTTATGGCGGCAATTTACCGGTGAACGCAAATTGCATTTCATCTGACCAAGGGATAAGTTCTTGTGGCTCCTCTACTGATGGTCAATACCCAAATTCTGATGCGGGTGCTACAAATTACAACCAATGCTATTCAACCAGTGGGACCGATACATGTGCGAATTTAAACCCGGTTGAACATGGAACCGCAACATATGCAAATGTATCCGCATCGTATAGAAATTATTACGTAACGGGACAACAAACAACCCCATCAAACGCATGTGATATTATATCATTAACATGTGACAGTGGTTATGCCGACACCCCGGCGGGTCCATTTACAAATGTTGCATATTATGCAAATGCGGAAAATTTATCGATGTCAAATACAAAAGTTCGCAATCTGGATGGAACTGATGCGTTGGGTAATGCGTCCAGCCTTTCCAATGGCGAAGCGGAACTTGCATGGAACAATGGTGCAAAAATCCATATGGTTGCATCGTGTAATACAACAGATGCGACAGAATCTGTTGAAGTCCAAGATATTTTTGCACAGTTCGAAAATGGAACAATAACATTGGCGGACGTTTATGATTTGCTTTATGGTGAAAATGGCGTTGGAACACGTCCGGCTAATACGTTTTCTCAGGGTACTACCACCGGTGCATCGTGTTGGTTTAAAATTGACGGCTATACCCCGGCGGGCGGTTCCGCGCAATCTGTCACAAACCAAAGATGGCTTTTTGGTGGTACAATGGATGCAGATGAAAAAAATGGTTTAACCGCAACACAAGTGTGCGCACAAGAATGTATGCTTAGCCCTGCTGAATTATTAACTTTGCCTCCAGCGTTTAAAGCGGGGTTGGGTGAATTAGCACAGCCAAGATATTGTAAATATGCGCCGATTACATGTGCGGCGGGAAAATATTTGCCGGCAAACGCAACTGATTCTGCACAATGTACAACATGTACCGCGGGAAATTATTGTCCGGGTGGCGATTTCAGTCAAAGCACATCTGTCCAAGGTTTAAACGCATGCCCAACCGAAATGCCAAATTCAGCGGCGGGTTCAACCAATGCGGGCGCATGTTATGCAAGTGTCACTTGCCCGGCGGGTCAATATTTACCAATGGGACAATTGACCTGTGCACCATGTACAAATGGTAATTATTGTTTGGGTGGAACATTTAATTCCAGCGTCGTTGCCGACCAAGGTTTAACCGCTTGCGATAGTGCAACACCAATGTCACCAACTGGTGCGACATCCGCGTCTGCGTGTTCTGCTGGCGTGAATTGCGCCGCGGGAACCTATTTGCCGGCGGATGCCAGCGAATGTGTGGCGTGCCCTGCGGGTTCTTGGTGTGGTGGTGGCATATTTGGATTTAATGCAAACGCTGCCCAAGGTATAACACAATGCGACAGCGAAACCCCAGAATCCCCAGCAAATTCCACATCTGCAAATGATTGCTATACAACCATTACTTGCGCGGCGGGACAATATTTGCCATCTGGCGAAACAACCTGTGCAGATTGCACGGTTGGAAATTATTGTGCTGGTGGGGATTTCCATTCTAATGTCGCAACCGCCCAAGGTTTGACACAGTGTCCAAACGGAACTCCGTTCTCGGAAGTGGGCGCCAGCGCAAACACACAATGCTATGCGAATTTGCTGTGTTTGGGTGGTACTTATTTGCCGGCTAATTCGTTGGTGTGCGCAACTTGTTTGGAAAATAACTATTGTGTTGGTGGCGTGTTTGGATACAGCACTACATCCGCCCAGGGTATGACTGCATGTCCAAATACTTCGCCTTATGCCCCAGCGGGTTCAACAAAAGCAGAAGCATGTACCGAAGAAGAACAAGTAATTTGTGCCGCAGGAACTTATTTGCCGGCTAATTCGTTGGTTTGTGTGACGTGCCCAGCGGGAAGTTATTGTATCGGTGGCAATTTCACCCAAAGCAACACAGACCAAGGTATAAAAGATTGTGTGGACATGATGATGAAAGACGGAACAAAAATCGATAGTTCTGCCGCTGGCGCAACAAGCCAATATCAATGTTATGCAACAACAACTGTGACTTGTGCTGATTATAACAAGGGAGACACTTCAAACAGACTTAGCGTCACTTATGCAAATACCACTGCACCTGCAAAATTGTATTTTAAGGATTTTGATACGGCAGGTTATGCCACTGCCATCACAGTTTTGAATACCGTTGGGGCATGTGCGATAACCGCTGTCACTTGCGACACAACCAAATCGGTCAACAGTGGCTATACCGGTCCATTGGCGAATTATATGTTCTTCACACCGGTGAATAATACAAGATCACGCACAATTGGAAACGACACCTCTGAATCTTGCAATAGCGGTAATATTTCAGGTCTTGATAAAGGCGAATTTGAAGTGACCTATACCGACAACACCAAGATCAAGGGTATCGCTTCTTGCTATGAAAAAGGCGACGAAAGTGTGTACTGTGGCTGTACACTTACTGGGTATTCTATTAATAACGCCGCAATGGTTTCTGTGACAGCAAATAACTTGTCTGGGATAAGTGAATATACGGACAGAGCATCATGCGAATGCAAATGTCCTGGTGATTGCAGACGTGTTTTTGAATCTTACAGTCAATTTACTGACGACTTTATTAATATATTCTTTGGTCATTTGGGCGACCAGTTGTTCTGTACTGACAAAATAAGTGTTGATTGGTATAATGAAAATACGTTGGTTGAATCGAATACTTGCATTTATAATCAATCTGCAACACTGCCGTCCAGCACACCAACACGTGAAGGTTATACATTTAACGGCTGGGTCATAGATAACAATTAAAAAACGCCCGTTTGGGCGTTTTTTATTTATGGGGCGGGTGACCAGTCCTCGATACACAATATCCCAAACACGAACTCTGTTTGCTCGATTTTCAATCCTTGCTTCGCTTCGGTGAAAATCGGCAACGGGTGACCAGATTGCTCCGCTATCGCTACGCTCCCTTGCAAAATTTGCCTATCGGCAAAGCGGTGTTATTCC
>JAFXVM010000007.1 GCA_017524525.1 Alphaproteobacteria bacterium
CACACACACAGGTAAGTTGTTGCCAAGCATAAAACAAATTGGAACAATTTGTTTTGCGTTTTATTTTATAATATTTCCAAATTTCACATTCGCAGATAATATAACAGCATCGTCAACATGTACGAATGGCGTGTTGGGTACATATACTGGCCCCGCGGATATAGAGGCAAATTTTGACCCCAACACAATAAATACAACATGGTACAGCAACGGAACACAATTAACAGGAAACAATATTCCCGCAACATGTACATATGATAATGCGCTGACCCCACCAACCCCAGCACCTAGAGCGGGGTATGTGTTTGGTGGATGGACTTTACGAGATGCTTGTTCTTTGGCAAGCTTGGATGCAACTGTGTTTGGTACAAATAATACTTCAACCGATATTATGGGCGGTTTACCAGAAGGGGTAAGATGGACTGCTACTATGCCTTATGGTGAGTTATATGGAGATAGTGTATGTACCCCCACAAATAACGGTACAGAAATAGGTTCTGTTGGTACGCCGGTTGACATTTATAGTATTGGGAATTATTCTGAAGGGTATTGTTGGTGTCGTGTGACAAGATATACACCAAACGGTAGCGAACAATGTTCGTATTCTGATTCAAATTGGGTATTGGTGAAATATGAGACAAGTAATTGTTCATATGATTGTACGTGGACTTGTGCTTATAATGTTGGTAATGCTATGAGCGTTTGTACCCCAGAGTACGAAAGTATGGGTTTTTGTACCCCTGCTTCTTGGTCGGAACAGAATACGGTAAAAATTAATATTCGTCGGGCGTTGTTTGGTCAAACACAGTAATAACAGTTTCTTTCCCCAAGAAAGAGACCGTCCCTGTGTGTGGGGACGGTTTTTTTATGACCCCCCTCCCGGCTGCGCCGCACTCCCCCCACGGGGGAGAATAATTCCGCCCCGGTGGGGCGGGGGACCACGAAGTGGTGGAGGGGGTCCACAAGGCAAAAGCCTTGTGTCATGCTGAGCGCAGCGTGAGCATCCAGGTCCATTAATGTGTCTGGCGTTACGCCAGACTACTTTTTTATTAACCTAGATTGCCACAGTCGTTCGCCGGGCATTGTGCTGGTGCACAATTTCGTCGAACTCCTTCGCAATGACAATACTCTGGAATAAAAGCCAAGAATTACAAACGTACCAGTGAAATTACACCAATGTAATTATTAATAATCCGCAAAGAGCAAATATAATTG
The DNA here is from genome assembly GCA_017524525.1 of Alphaproteobacteria bacterium. Lineage (GTDB taxonomy): Bacteria > Pseudomonadota > Alphaproteobacteria > Rs-D84 > Rs-D84 > Enterousia. The sequence continues at coordinate 1,216 of JAFXVM010000007.1, forward strand.
CTGCGACGGTTAATTGCCATGAATATTTTTTAACTATCGCATTGGCTTGTTCTTGGAAACGCCAAAGCAGAAATCCAATTATGGCAAAACGTCCAGTTCTAAATACAGCAGACACGCCTAAAAATAACAGAATAGGGTAATGACATAATCCCAAACATATTGCCAATACTTTGTATGGTATCGGTGTGATTGCGGTAATTGCAATCATCCATATTCCCCATTTGTTTAACAAAGTATCAATCATATTTTGAACAGCCGCGTGGTCTGTTGGGTCTGGGATAATTTCTGGCGTAGTAAAAACAGAAACCAGCCATGTTCCCATAACATCGTAAAGCCAACATCCAATCATATATGCAATTGCACCACCAACCACAGAACCAATTGCTGCCGCCACAGTAATCGATATTGCGCGTTTTTTGTTGGCTATGATTGCTGGGGTCATAAAAACTTCGGGTGGAATAAAAAGAAATATAGATTCACACACTGTCATCGCAAAAACTACCCATGCATACCAAGGCTGAGCAGATTTATCTAAGATTTTATTTATCAATTTCATAGGGACTATCTTAGAATATTTAAAAATAATCTTCAACTTAATAAATAATTTGCTTGTGTTTTTTATATACCAGTGTATTATTGCCGCATAGACTAGGACAAAATGATGATGAAAAAACCAATGAATTCCAACCGAAGTGAAAAAATCGCTAGCAAAGTGCAAACTTTGGTCGCCCAGATTTTGCAACATGATTTTGCAGACGATTCGTTAATAAGTGGTGTGTCTCTTGTTGGGGCTGAATCTCATGGGGGAATGCAATTTGTGAAATTGTTTTTCTATGCGCGTGATAATGTTGATGCTGTTCAAAAAAGATTGGATGAAATTACAAAGATGGTTCGTTTTGAATTGGCTAAAAAGATAGATCAAAAGTATGTGCCTGAAATAAGATTTGTTTATGATGATACTTTGGAACGTGCAAATCGAATCGAAGAACTGTTAAATAATATTGATAAATAAAACAAAAGATGGGAAAGGATGAAGCAGTCTAATATAAGAAATTTTTCAATTGTTGCGCACATTGACCATGGAAAATCTACGCTGTCTGATCGGTTGATTGAATATACAGGCGGACTTGAATCACGCGAAATGAAGGCCCAGGTTCTTGATTCTATGGATATTGAAAGAGAACGCGGAATCACGATTAAGGCACAGACTGTGCGTTTGAAATATACTGCTAAAAATGGCGAAACCTATCAATTGAATTTGATGGATACGCCGGGGCATGTCGATTTTTCTTATGAAGTATCGCGCAGTTTGGCTGCGTGCGAAGGCGCAATAATTTTGGTCGATGCAACCCAGGGTGTTCAGGCGCAAACATTGGCTAATGCGTATCTTGCGCTGGATAATGACTTAGAAATGTTGCCTGTGTTGAACAAAATTGATTTGCCGTCAAGCGATGTAAAAGGGACGCGCGAACAGATTGCTGATGTTATTGGTATGGATGCTTCAAATGCATTATGCGTTTCTGGGAAAACTGGCGCAGGCGTTCCTGAATTGCTGGAAGAGATAGTTCATAAATTGCCAGCGCCGTCGGGGGACGAAAATGCGCCAACACGTGCTTTGTTGGTAGATTCTTGGTATGATTCATATTTGGGTGTTGTTGTGTTGGTGCGCGTTGTTGATGGTAAATTATCGCGTGGTCAAAAAATAAAATTTATTGCGACTGGCGCAGAATATGTGGTCGAAAAAGTTGGCTATTTTACACCAAAAATGGAAAATGTAGATTGTTTGGAAACTGGTGAAATTGGTTTTATTATCACGGGGATGAAAACAATTCATGATTGCAAAGTGGGGGATACTATCTGTGATGCACGCAGCACAGTTGAAATGTTGCCTGGATTTAAACCGTCTGTGCCTGTTGTGTTTTCTTCGTTCTTTCCAGTCGAAGCAAATGATTATCCAGACCTGCGCGAAGGTGCAGAAAAGTTAGCACTTAATGATGCTTCGTTTGTGTTTACAACTGAAAAATCTTCTGCTTTGGGTTTTGGTTTGCGTTGTGGATTTTTAGGTTTGTTGCACATGGAAATTATCAGCGAAAGATTAAATCGCGAATTTAATTTGTCTTTGATAAACACGGTCCCGAGCGTGCTTTATAAAATTCATTTGCGTGATGGGTCTGTGATAGATTTGGAAAATCCCGCGGATATGCCTGATATAACCAGAATTGAATCTATTGAAGAACCATGGGTGCGCGCAACTATTATGATGCCTGATAAATATTTGGGTGCGATTATGGAATTATGCGCGTCGCGTCGTGGTGTCCAAGAAAATATTTCTTATGTTGGTAATCGTGCTGTGTTGGTGTATCAATTGCCTCTTTCTGAGATAGTGTTTGATTTTTATGACAGGGTTAAATCTTTGTCTTCGGGATACGCTTCGTTTGATTATGTTTTATATGATTACAGGGTAAGTGATTTGGTAAAGGTTTCGATTTTGGTGAATGATGAAAATGTAGAACCTTTGTCATTCCTTTGTCATCGCAGTGCTGCGGAAAAACGTGGTCGTCAAATCGTTGAAAAATTAAAAGATTTAATACCACGTCATCAATTCAAAATTCCTTTGCAGGCTGCTATTGGTGGCAAAATTATCGCTCGTGAAACAATCGCTGCATATCGCAAAGATGTGACTGCTAAATGTTATGGTGGGGACATTACGCGTAAAAGAAAATTGTTAGAAAAGCAAAAAGAAGGTAAAAAACGTTTGCGGACTTTCGGTAATGTAGAAATTCCACAAACTGCATTTATTAATGCATTAAAGGTTGGCGAATAATGGCGAAAATAATCAAAAGGGAAAAGTAATGGCACATCAATTTTTTTTTAATACTTATATTCTTGATAATCTGCCGTCGCCAGAGAAAGGATTCGATGTTGTCCAAGATTTGTCTGAACCAAGATTGCGCATGTATATTACGCAACGCGGGGTTAAAAGTTTCTTTGTGCGTAAACGCGTAAACGGTCGTGACAAAAGAATTATTATTGGTAAATATCCAGAAACAGATATTGAAGATGCACGCGCAAAGGTTGGCGAAGTGTTAAATGAAGTTTCAAAAAAAATACCTGTGCGCCGTAAAAAAATGTCTTTCAAAGATTTTACAGATTTATATTTGTTGCACAAAGTGCGTCGTGGTGAAGATTCTTTGAATAAACTAAAGCGCGCGATAAATTTGCATTTCAAAGATTTGTTTGAAAAAAATATTCAAGAATTAAATGCGGATGATTTGAAAAAATCTTTGGATGAAATTTCTGGGCGTGCAATGGCAGCACGTATGCAAGAGTTATTACAGAGTATATTTAATTATGCTGTTGATACGGGGTATAGAAAAGATAATCCTGTGGATAGTATTGATAAAATTCAGGTGGTAAGGCGCCAAAGAAAACTTAATAAAACTGGACTGCATAAATTAATGTCTGCTGTTAACAAAGAAAAAGATATTAATTTGCGTGCTGCGTTTTTGATGTTGATTTATGGTTTTGCGCCGAAAACAAAAATATTCAAAATGCGCTGGGAAGATTTAGATTTTAATCATGATTTATGGGGGGATATGCCTCTTTCTAATCAAGCGGTTTTATTATTGCAAGATTTGCCTCAAGATGGTGAATGGGTTTTTTGGGGTCGCGGACGTTTCCATTTAACAGACCCGCGTGTCGCGTGGAAACGCATCGTAAAAACTGCGGGTATTCCAGATGTGACTATGGATGATGTGCATAAATTCTTGATGCGCGCGTTGGTTTGGAATCCTGATAAAGATATTTTGCGCGAAAATATGAACGACTTGTTGGATGATTTGTTTGCTTAATGAATTTTTTTCTAAAGTCAAGTCTTTGTTATCATTTGTTATAATTTCTTGACACTGTTGCGATAAAATGATATTTTGTATAGAAAGGTTCCTGTGCGAAAACGAAGAGGACCAAAAGTATTAACAAAAACAAAGGATATAAAATGTCAACTTTTGAAAAAGTAAAAAAAATTGTATGTGATAAATTAGGCGTTGATGAAGCAAAAGTCACAGAAACAGCGTCTTTCGTTAATGATTTGGGGGCGGATTCTTTGGATGTTGTAGAAGTTGTTATGGAAGTAGAAAAAGAATTTAATGTCACAATCCCTGATGATGAAGCAACAAATTTGACAACAGTTGGTGATGCTGTGAAATATATTGAAGCACATTCTAAAGGTGCAAAAGCAGCAAAATAATATTTTGTTAGAATTTTTTATTTGTTTAACGCCGTCAAAAAACGGCGTTGTTTTTTATCTCGTTGATTTATAAAAGATTTTATTGTATGATTGCGCACAGAAATATTATCAAAAGGATTATTTATGAAAAGAGTTGTTATCACGGGTTTGGGTATAGTTTCTCCTGTGGGAACCGGCGTAGATTATGCGTGGAAAAATGTACTGGCTGGCAAAAGCGGTATTAGAAAAGTGACTGGATTTGAAGTTTCTGATATTTCATCGCAAATTGCAGGTTTTCCAATTCGTGGCACAAACCCAGGTGATTTTAATCCTGATGCTGTTATTGATGTACGCGAACAAAGAAAGATGGAAAACACTATTTTGTATGCGTTGATTGCAGCAGACGAAGCAATAAAGGATGCCGGTTTAACTGATTACGCAGGTGATAAAAACCGTGTTGGTGTTTCCGTGGGAAGTGGTGTTGGCGGATTATCTACTATCTCAGAAAACGATGTAATCATAATGAAAGATGGCGCACGATTCGTTAGTCCGTTTTTTGTTCCAAAATCAGTTGTGAATATGCCTGCGGGACATATATCGATTAGATATGGTTTTGGTGGACCGAATATAGCGATGGCTACAGCGTGTGCGACTGGGGCTCATTCAATTGGCGAAGGCGCAGAAATAATTAAACGCGGGGACGCTGATATTATGGTTTGTGGTGGTGCTGAATCAGCAGTATGCAGATTGGGTATGATTGGTTTTGCCGCGATGCGCGCATTAAGTACCAGAAATGACGAACCTGAAAAGGCTTCGCGTCCGTGGGACAAAGACAGAGATGGCTTCGTTATCGGCGAAGGCGCGGGTATTTTAATATTGGAAGAATATGAACATGCTAAGGCTCGCGGTGCAAAGATTTATGGCGAAGTTGCGGGTTTTGGTATGACTGCGGATGCGTATCATATTACTGCGCCGGCACCAAATGGAGTAGGTGGAAAACGTGCCATGGAAATCGCATTGACCAAGGCGGGCTTAAAGCCAGAAGATGTAGATTATATTAATGCACATGGAACATCTACTGGGTTGGGTGATGTTGGTGAATTAATTGCTGTCAAAGAATTGTTTGGTAATGGTAAAACATGTATGTCTTCGACTAAATCTATGACGGGACATTTGTTGGGTGCAGCAGGTGCCATAGAAGCAGTATTTTGTACATTGGCGATTCGTGATAATATTGTGCCACCAACAATTAATTTGGAAAACCCAATAGACGAAGTAGGGGATTTTAACTTGGTTCCAAACAAGGCACAAAAACGCGAAGTCAATGTCGCGTTAAGCAATTCTTTCGGTTTTGGTGGAACAAATGCAACTTTGATTTTGAAAAGTGTGAAATAAACGCTTTGACAAATCAAAATTGCTGTTGCAGAATCAAGAAAATTTCGGAGTATAGCTCAGTCTGGTAGAGCGCTACGTTCGGGACGTAGAGGTCGTGGGTTCGAACCCCGCTACTCCGACCACCATTCGCGAAGAGTGACCGTAGTTTTCGTTTTCTTTCGGGGTGTAGCGCAGTCTGGTAGCGTGTTTGTCTGGGGGGCAAAAGGTCGCGGGTTCGAATCCCGCCACTCCGACCAAAATAAATAAAAATGGGCGTGTTCCATTTTTATTTATTTTTAGAAATGGTGGCGGGATAGGTCATAGCACCACTAGGTGCGCATGACCAATACGAAGACAAACAATTAAAAAAATCATAAAAACGGAGTTTGTTAATACGAATGCCCCGCAGGCATTAGCCGAGGGAGTTTTTATATATTTTTATTGTTGTGTATCGAGGCAAATAATCCCCCTCCCGGCTTCGCCGTACTCCCCCCAAGGGGAGAATTTATTATGTTTTTATCTTTGCTTTAATTTGTTTGCGATGGTTTGTAATTCTTGCATAACATTTGGTATTGCCAAGACCTTTTGATTACAACATTTTTCTAATTTGTTTTCGCAATTTTCATTACACAATGGACACATATTTATATCCATATTTTGTAATGCAGTGCATGTTTTTAGCATTGGTATCAATGGTCTTTGGTTTTTCGTATACATATTCAAATATTCTTTTTTGTTGTTCTTGCGTAAATTTACCAAGAACACATACGTGGCGCATATCTGTTTTGCCAATTCGCTTTTGCGGCGCATTTCCTGATTATATTGTTTTTGTTGTGCCAGATAACGTTCTTTGTTTTTTTCGTAATTTTGTTTAATGCGTTTTCTGTATTGTTCTTGTTTTGCGTAATAACATTTTTTCTTGCTCGCAGATATGGCGGCAGCATTTTTTTTGCGATATATTTTTTGTGCTTCTTTGTTTCTTTCAGGATTGTTTTTTACCCAATTGGTTATGCGAGCCAAGGCTTCTTCGCGATGAGATAAGAAATATTTATGATTACTTTCATAGTGACTTTTTTTCTTTTGTTCCTGTTTTTGTTTTAAAATTTTCTGTATTTTATTGATGATGTCTGGACCAGATTTTATTAAATATGCTGATTTGTCTTTGGGTTTATTAAGTGCGCGTATTTTGTCTGGTGAAACAAAAAATGGTAATTTTAATTCGATGAATTGCAATAATGTGTTGTCTAGATATGCTTTGCCATATATTAAATCTATAAATTCTTGTTCTGTAAAAATGTCTGCTAATTCTTCTTGGGCTAAAAACAGTTTTATATCTTTGGGTTCACTTGAATCAAACAGGTACCATTCGAGAAATATTTCTGCCAAAGAAGATATTCGACCACAATTTGAATCTAGGTGCGATATGTAAACCATGTGCATACCAAATGTATCTAGATTTATTTTGTTGTTTTCGTAAAAAATATCGTCTATGTCGTTCACAGTTTTATGATAATATATTTTGCTAGGTTTGTGAAGTTTTCTTTGGAATTTTTTCTTTTTGATTTCTGGTTGAAATTTGATGTATAATTCCAACATCAAGAAACAAAAGGAGAAAAAATGAAAAAATCATTAGTTGCGTATTTTTCTGCGACAGCGGTGACTAAACATGTTGCCGAAGAATTGGCTGCGGCTATCAATGCTGATTTATTTGAAATTGTTCCAAAAAAAATCTATACCAAGGCTGATTTAGATTGGACTGATAATGAAAGTCGTTCAACGATTGAAATGAAAAACAAAGATTGTCGTCCAGAAATTGAAACACGTGTCAAAGATTTGAAAAAATACGATGTTGTATTTTTAGGTTTTCCAATTTGGTGGTATCGTGAACCTTCGATTATAGATACTTTTGTTGAAGCACATAATTTTGACGGAAAAACTATCGTTCCTTTTGCGACTTCTGGGGGCAGCGGTATTGGCGAAACATATAAACGTATTCAAATGCTTGCACCAAAAGCAAAGGTAGAAGAAGGTGAAATTTTTGATGCTGGTGAATATGTTGAAAATCTAAAAAAATGGGCAAAAAGGTATTTGTAAAATCATAGATATTGAAAATAAAAAAACCGCACAAAGCGGTTTTTTTTAATCGTGATTTGTGATATAATATTTGCGTGAATTGAAAAGAAAAGGAAAACTATGGATGTAATGTTGCGTGACAGGGCAAGTAAAAATTTTGAACGACATTTGGACGAATTTTTAACGCAAGGTAAACAGACAGGTTTGCCTGCAAACCGTATGTCTGCAACAGAATGGCAAAGATTAAACGATGAATTGGCATCCAAAAACGTTGTTCTGGTCCCTGGCTATAAAAACGGCATTGAATATTATTGGTACACAAATTTGTTGGGCAGAAAAATACATCCTGATTTTGACAAGTATGTGTCAGATTTTTTGCAGACTGGCAAAAACAGAGGTTTTCCTGCGATGTTGATGACAAATCAAGAATGGGAAAAATTAAATGAAGATTTGGCACAAAAAAATATTGTATTGATTTCTTTTGGCCATGATGGCTATGAATATTACAAGTTTGCGAAGCTGGAAAATGAGAGACCTGTTGAAAAAACGTCAATATCTTTGCATTCCAAGGTACATAAAGATTTTGATAAATATATGGAAGATTTTTTACAGACTGGCAAAAACAGAGGTTTTCCTGTTGTCTTGATGACCGATCAAGAATGGGAAAAATTAAATGAAGATTTGAAAAGTAAAAACGTAAAATTGGTTTTAACTGAAATTAATGGGCAAAAGTACTATAAATTCGTTAAATTGGAAAATGCTGCTGTTAATTCTGGTAAAGAACGGCCAAAAGAACAACCTAAAATAACCGAACCGTCTAGACCTGTTTTGCCAGGATTTAAAAGATTTGGCAACCAAGGTATTATGGTGTCAAACGAAACTTTTGATACTTGGAATGCATCTGTTAAATTAGCAGAACTTAAACAACAAGGGTATGTTGGTAGTTGGTTTACAACAAAGGGGTCAAAACACAAAGAACGTTATGTTATTGTTGTTATTTCTAAAGAAGATGCTGTAAAGAATTTTAATTATCAAGAAGGGAAAGAACTTGTAAAAGAAATAGATAATTCTGCTGTGAAAAAAAACTATGAAGCCCTTAGAAAGCAAGATTTTGAAATAACTAAAATTGGTAATATGCCAGTATATTTGGAAGACCTTGGTTCTTTTTTTGGACGCGCAATGGCGACTGTTCGTATAGGTAATAAAAAAATACCTTTCTATGTATCAACAGGCAAGGCTGGAAAAACAGAAGTTCCAACTGGAAAATGGGAAGTTTTCTGGGGGATTGGTGATGATGGTTGGCTTAATAAAGGTACAAAAGCGGAGATTTTGGATCATTATGGTTCTGCTGAATTAAGAAAAATTGCACAGGCATTGGATTCAAAACTGGGTGACCCACGAAATATAGAATATGTTTTGGAAACGGCTGTTCGTTTGAGTCAAGGCGGCAAAGGTGCAGTTGCAGACGCGAATCTTAGACACATCAGTGAAGATGTTATCAATTCTGGGTTAATGTATCATCCTGATGAGTTTGATGACCCAGGAATAAATAAGGCCAAGAATATAAAAGATGTGACAGAATATCTAAGACAACTTAGTATGGAAAAAGAAAAGCAAAATGTTGTTGCTTCATCAGGTGCAAAACCTGTTTTGACTGGATTTAAATGGTTCGGCAACGAAGGTGTTATGGTGTCAAACGAAACTTTTGATTCTTACGTTGCGAACAATAGATTAGAACAACTTAAAGCAAAGGGATATGTTGTTGAACGTGTCCCAACCATGGGTGTTGGCGGAAACGCTGAAAAGTATCTAATCGTTGCAATCTCTAAAGAAGATGCTGTAAAGAATTTTAATTATGATGGAAGAAAACTTGTAAAGAAAGTAGATAATACTGCGTTTTTGAAAAATTGGGGTGCATTAAGACAACAAGGTTTTGAAATAACCAGAATTGGTAATATGCCAGTATATTTGTATAATCTGGGTACTTATGGTGGACGTAGTGTCGCAACCGTTGGTGTTGGTGATGTGTTTATGCCTTTTTACGTTTCTTCTGGCGCAGCGGGAAAAACAGAAGTTCCAACTGGAAAATGGGAAGTTTTTTGGGGAATTGGTGATGATGATTGGTTTAACAAAGGTGGTTATGAAGAAATTTTAGATCATTATGGTTCTGCGGAATTAAGAAAAATTGCACAGGCATTGGATTCAAAACTGGGCGACCCGCGAAATATAGAATATGTTTTGGAAACGGCTGGGCGTCAAAGTTTTGGTGGAACAGGTATCGTAGCAGAAGCAGATTTGAATAATGAATTAAGCAAAGAAACCATCAATCGTGGTTTACGATATAGACCTGTTATGGCGGGTTGGGATGATTCTCGGCTTAAAGCAAATGTGAATTATGTGACCGATTGTTTAAGACAATTTAGCAGAGGTGACAATATTCGTCCGCGCGAAGAAGTTCAAAACAAAACGCCGAATTTTAACCAAGGCAAAGCGACGGCAAAAAAGAAATTTACGGATAGATTTTTTGAATTTTTTGGGCGCGATGGTACACAAAATTCTTAGTCTATTTTATTTTGAATATAAAAAACATCACAGATTATAAATTTTATTGTTTTTATTTTTACAATGTTTATAATCTTGCCATTATGAAACACATAACAAAAAAACAGTGGAAAAATCTTAAAGATTGGGTGAAATTTTTGTTGGCTATTGGCTGCGTTGTTGTGTTTGTTGTATTTTTTATTTTTAATTTATGGTCGCCAATTCAAAAACCGGTCAGTGTTGTTGTGCCAAATGGTGCGTCGGTGACGCGTATAACAAATTATCTTCATAAAAATAACATTATTAAATCCAAAGAATTATTTTATTTTTCGATTCGATTAAACGGCGGAAAAATTCAAGCAGGCGAATATGATATTCCACGTGGGGCAGGGGCGTGGACAATTGCTGATATGTTGACGCATGGCAAGATTGCGACTACTACGGTTATGATTCCCGAAGGGTATACAATTAAACAAATCAAAGCGATGTTAATGAAAACGCCTGTGTTGGTTGGTGATGTAGATTGTAATGATGATTCGCCTGTGTGTAATTTAAAAGATGGTGATATTTTTCCAGATACTTACCGAATCGCACGCGGAACAACACGACTTGCTTTGTTGGAATTGGCGCGCAAAAAAATGTTAGAGATAAAGCAATCTTTGACGGGTTTTCCTTATCCGGAACCGTTGAAAGATTGGAATGAAGTTGTGACTTTGGCTTCAATTGTTCAAAAAGAAACACCTAAGGCAAAAGAAATGCCGATTGTTGCAAGTGTTTATTTCAATCGCTTGCGTCAAGGTATGCGTTTGCAAGCAGATCCAACAGTTGTGTATGCTTTGACAGATGGACTTGGTGATATGCAAGGCGAACCTTTGTTGTCGGGACATCTTAGAACAGAACATCCGTATAATACTTATATGAATAAGGGTTTGCCACCAGCACCGATTGCGAATGTTGGTCGTGATGCGATTCGCGCAGTGCTGAAACCTGCAAATACAAAATATTTATTCTTTGTTGCGGATGGCAAAGGCGGACATAAATTTTCCAAAGATTATGATGAACATAAAAAACATCATGCAAAGTGGCGAGAAATTAAGCAAAAATTAAACGAACGATAATTGTAAAATTCTGGACGCGCGCCATTATATCACTTTTTTTTTCGTTTATCTAGTCATTTATTTTCTTGTAAATTTTCCTTTTCTATGAGATAATATTCTCATCAGGAAGAAACCTGACGTTAAGTTTAACTGAAGAGAAAGGATAAAACATGAAAAAATTAGCTTTGACTTCTTTGTTGGCTGTATTCGCTATTTCCGGCGCACATGCTGCTAACGTTATCGATGGCAATCCATTGTATATGCCAGAACAAAATCATTTTTACAGCGTAACTACATTGGGTTCGCATACAGAAGATTCTGTTTATTCTGCTGGCGAAGAATTTGGTTATGGTATTTTGAACAATTGGGCTATCAACGTAGAAACAGCTGTTTCCGAAGATAACGCATTTGATAATATGTCATGGGATGGTATGAGATTTGGCACAACATTCCGTGCTTTGGATTTGGGTGGCTGGAAAGCTGATTTGATGGCTAGTTATGCTGTTTCACCAGTTTGGGGCGATCATGAACCATGGTTGGACAAAGATTACACAGGCTATGAATGGATGGCTGGTGTTCGCGGTGGTTTCGTAGCTTCCAATTGGACAGTTGCTGGTCGTGCATTGTTTGAATATTCAAACACAGAATCTTTCAACTGGGGTGATGAAGGTATGCACGCTTTGGTATTTGGCTTGACAGGTCAATATGTATTTGATTCTAACTGGTCTGTTTTGGCAGATATCGCTTACAGAGGATTGACAGATTCTTGGGCTGATAACGATGGTGAATGGACAGGTGAATTGGCTGTTAATTACAATATCGACGCAACAAAATACGTTGGTTTGTACATCAACGGTGCTATGGACCATTGGAAAGACAACGGCGAAAAAGGCTGGGAAGTTGAAGATGGCTTTGGCTATGGCGTTAGATTCGGTATCGATTTCTAATCAACCAGAACAAGTTAAGAAAGTCCGACCGATTGGTCGGGCTTTTTTATGCCTCGATGAACAAAAATTAAAATCAAAAAAATCTCCCTCGCTCACATATAAATATGTGGCTGCGGGGCATTCGTAATGTGTTCGCTACATTTTATTTGCGAACACAAACTCATAGTTGTGAACTGCGATTTTTTAAGATTTTTATATAATTTGTTCGTCTTCGTATTCGCCATGCGCGCCAATTTTTTACGCAAACAGTGTTTGCGTGCGGCACATATAGAATGTGCCTGGCGCTCTGGCGGAAACCGTGACGATTTTGCTGTACTTCGTTTGCAAAATCTACTTGTTTTCTAATCGTGTCAAGATAAAAAAAAGACGGGTCGTAAGGCCCGTTTTTTTTATAGGAAAAAATTTAATAATGTGATAGAATACCCAACGACTAGATAGAATGTTCTAGTATAAATCATAAAAAGAAAGGACGAAAAATGAAAAAAATAGCATTGACATCTTTGTTGGCTATGTTTGCTGTATCTGGCGCACAGGCTGCTGCAAAGAACGTTATGGATGGTAATCCATTATATATGCCAAAAGCAGGGCATTTTTTCAGTGAAACAACTTTGGCTTCTCAAACAGAAGAAACTCGTGATTGGACATTGGGCGAACGTTTTGGTTTCGGTGTCACAGATAATTTCGCAATCGCATTGCAAACATCTATGTCTGAATTAAATGGTTTTGCAAATTATGCTTGGAACGAAGTCGCTTTGGATGCTGCGTATCGTTTTGTTGGCGAAGGTGCATGGAAAGTTGATTTAGTTGGTGCATTCGAAGTTGATTCAATGCGTGCATATCATTATAATTTTGCTGATTCTGATATGACAACATATACTTGGACAGCAGGTGTTCGTACAGGTTATGTAAACAAAGATTGGGCTTTGATGGCTCGTGCTAATTTTATGTATGACAATTCAAGAGCGTTCAATTGGGCACATGATTTTACTAACAATCATATCTTGAACATCGGTTTCGGTGGTTTCTGGAGAATGAGCGATTATTGGAGCACAGTTGTCACAGCTGATTACTTCAAAATCTTGGATCACTATGGCAAACCAGAAACAGCTGGTTCTTGGGATTTGACAGCGGGCTTGAATTTGAATATCGATGCAACAAAATACATTGGTGCATACATCACAAAAGAAATCAACCACGTTGCCGAAGGCGAATGGAAAGCCCAAGATGGTATGGGATTTGGTGCTAAATTCGGTATCGATTTCTAATAAATAAATTAAAACGGCACATCTGTTTGTTGTTATTTCGTTCATGTAGGTCTACTACACTTCACTCAATAACAACGGCGCATCTGCGCCGTTTTAATTTATTTATGAAGTCGGTATAAATCTGCTGGTTGTCGGCGCGTTTATGTAGGTCAACTACACTGCACTTGCCGACAATATTTTTTTGTTTTGACATAATTTTTTATTTGTCTTTTTTTGTTTTTGCGAAAGTATAGATTTTCTGCGTGTTTCACAGTAAAAATATTGATATTTTTCTTGACAATTTGCACCTTTAAGTTATAATAACCTTGCTTTCCGTGTAAATAAGGAAAGTAAGAAGCACAGAAATCTGCGAATTTTGCAGGATTTATAACCGGACGCGTGCGTTCGAAATAAGTCTGCTTGCGGGTTTCGTATGGTTAAAAAGAGAATAAAAAAACAAAGAGATTTTGAATGCCAACAGTAAATCAACTGATTCGGAAACCACGTAGAAAGATAGCGGTTAAATCAACTGCTCCTGATATGATGGAAAATCCTCAAAAACGCGGTGTTTGCACACGTGTTTATACGACAACTCCAAAGAAACCTAACTCTGCTCAACGTAAGGTTGCGCGTGTAAAATTGGCTAATGGTCGCGAAGTGACTGCTTATATTCCTGGCGAAGGTCATAACTTGCAGGAACACAGTGTGGTTATGATTCGTGGCGGTCGTGTAAAGGATTTGCCAGGTGTGAAATATCACATTATTCGTGGTGTCCTTGATACAAAAGGCGTCGAAAGCAGAAAACAAGGTCGTTCTCTGTATGGCGCAAAGGGTAAAAAATAATACACATTGTTTTTTTTCAATGTGAGTAATTTGGTAAAACCAAGTGAAGAAACATAAAGGAAATTAAAATATGTCAAGACGTAAAGCTGCAGCAAAACGCGAAATATTGCCAGATTCAAAGTATCATAATCTGGTTGTTGCAAAATGTATTAATGTTGTTATGTGGGACGGTAAAAAAGAAGTTGCCGAAAACATCGTTTATGGTGCAATGGAAAAATTGAAAACTATTGCCAAAGATAAAGATGAATTAACTCTCTTTTTGGAAGCAGTTGATGCTTTGAAACCGTCAGTGGAAGTTAAGGGTCGCCGCGTTGGTGGTGCAACTTATCAGGTTCCTGTGGAAGTACGCCCAGAACGTCAACAAACTTTGGCGTTGCGTTGGTTGGTTATGTTCGCGCGCAAACGTGGTGAACGTTCTATGGAAGAAAGATTGTTTGCTGAATTGCGTGATGCTTTGAATGGTCAAGGTGGCGCATTCAAAAAGAAATTAGACACTCACAGAATGGCAGAAGCGAACAAAGCCTTTGCTCATTTCCGTTGGTAATATAAATAATAAAGATATAAGGAAAGACAAATGTCAGTTGGAAAGACCGCAACTTTGGATATGTACCGCAATATTGGAATTATGGCCCATATTGACGCAGGTAAAACGACAACTTCTGAACGTATTTTGTTCTATACCGGAAAAACATATAAAATCGGTGAAGTGCATGATGGTGCTGCAACTATGGACTGGATGGTTCAAGAACAAGAACGTGGTATTACAATTACTTCTGCTGCGACGACTTGTTTCTGGCGCGACCATCGTATTAATTTGATTGATACGCCAGGACACGTGGACTTTACTATGGAAGTAGAACGTTCTTTGCGTGTTTTGGACGGTGCTGTGGCGGTGTTTGAATCTGTGAATGGTGTGCAACCACAATCTGAAACAGTTTGGCGTCAGGCTGATCGTTATAATGTTCCACGTATTTGTTTTATTAACAAAATGGACAGAACTGGTGCTAACTTCTTCCGTTGTGTTGAAATGATTCGTGAACGTTTGGGGGCTAACCCATTGGTTGTTAATTTCCCAATTGGTGAAGAACAGGATTTCAAAGGCGTTGTTGACGTTGTTGAAATGAAGGGCATTATTTGGGAAGACGAAAATGGCTCTCATCCAAAAATTGAAGAAATACCTGCTGATTTGAAAGAAAAAGCAGAAGAATTACACAATAAATTGATTGAAGAAGTTGTGACATTAGATGATGCCATAATGGAAGAATACATGGAAGGCAAAGTTCCAGACACAGCGACAATCAAAAAATTGTTGCGTAAGGGAACTATTGCACAAAACTTTGTTCCTGTGTTGTGTGGAACAGCATTCAAGAACAAAGGTGTTCAACCATTATTGGATGCTATTGTTGATTATTTGCCATCTCCATTGGATATTCCTGCGATTAAAGGAACCAAGATGGACGGTGAAACAGTTGCAGAACGTCATCCTGATGTGAAAGAACCATTCAGTGCTTTGGCATTTAAGATTGCTAATGACCCATTTGTTGGAAACTTGATGTTTATCCGTATTTATTCTGGTAAATTGCAATCTGGTTCTTATATCTACAATTCAAATCGCGATAAACGCGAACGCGTTGGTCGTATGTTGTTAATGCATGCTAATGCGCGTGAAGAAATTAAAGAAGCATCCGCAGGTGATATTATCACATTGGTTGGTATGAAAGAAACAATCACAGGTGATACTTTGTGTGATGAAGCAAATCCAATTATTTTGGAATCTATTCATGTTCCAGAACCGGTTATTTCTATTGCAGTAGAACCAAAAACCAAAGCAGACATTGAAAAGATGGCTTTGGGATTACAAGCTTTGGCCAAAGAAGATCCTTCGTTCCGCGTATCTGTGGACCAAGAGTCAGGTCAAACAATTTTGTCTGGGGTTGGTGAATTGCATTTGGATATTTTGATTGACAGACTTTTGCGTGAATTCAAAGTAGATGTGAACGTTGGGGAACCTCGTATTGCATATCGTGAAACATTCCGCAAACCTGTTTTAGAAGAATATACACATAAGAAACAATCTGGTGGTTCCGGTCAATATGCTCAGGTGAAAATCCAATTTGAACCATTGGAACCAGGTCAAGGTTATGAATTTGAAAACAAGATTGTTGGTGGTGCAATTCCAAAAGAATACATCCCAGGTGTAGAAAAAGGTTTGAAGATAGCACAACAAACTGGTGTTTTGATTGGCTATCCAACAGTAGATTTCAAAGCAACATTGGTAGATGGTAAATATCACGAAGTTGACTCTAACGTGTTGTGTTTTGAAATTGCGGCGCGTGCTTGCTTCCGCGAAGCGATGAAGAAAGCATCACCAAAATTATTGGAACCGATTATGAAACTTGCGGTTAATACACCGGAAGAATATGTCGGTGACATTATAGGCGACCTGAACAGTCGTCGCGGACAAATCAATGGTATCGAAACCAGATTCGGCAGCCAGTTAATTACTGCGTATGTCCCACTGGCGAATTTGTTCGGGTATGTCAAAACATTGCGTTCTTTGTCACAGGGGCGTGCGAATCCATATATGGAATTGTCACACTATGACGAAGTGCCACAAAATGTTGCTGACGAAGTAATTAAGAAAATGACAAAATAAAAGATTGCAAACTAAATAACTAACAAGCCTAAGGAGAAAACTATGGCAAAAGAAAAGTATGTAAGAACAAAACCTCATGTCAATATTGGTACTATTGGTCACGTTGACCACGGTAAAACAACTTTGACAGCTGCAATTGTTCACTACTATGGCGTTGGTATTGACGCTCAAAAAGGTGTTGATCAAATCGATAATGCACCAGAAGAAAAAGCTCGTGGTATAACAATTAATACTGCGCACGTTGAATATGAAACAGCAAATCGTCACTATGCTCACGTTGACTGCCCAGGACACGCGGACTATGTTAAAAACATGATTACCGGTGCTGCACAAATGGACGGCGCAATTCTTGTTGTTGCCGCTACAGATGGTGCAATGCCTCAAACTCGTGAACACATCCTACTTGCTCGTCAAGTTGGTGTTCCTAAC